>NZ_CAKKMF010000013.1 GCF_918697925.1 Arthrobacter sp. Bi26 | reverse complement strand
ATATACAATAAATTGGTATCAACAAACTTGGCACACTATTGAGTTCTCAAACAACAGACACACCCGGCACCACCACAACCACATTTCGGTCGAGGATCGCTCCGGAGCAACTTTTCAAACTTACCCGATCTTGGGAGTGTTTGCAAATTCGCATTTCTGCGATCTACATTCTCTCAAGAAGGTCCCCACCGTTATTTAGCGCGCAAATTTGCGAACCATTTTCAGGCTGTTTATCAGGGGGTCGGTCGCTTTCTTTCCGCATCAGCGGCGGCGACTCGAATTACTTTACACGCCAGGAGGACCCCGCACAAATCAGGCCGCGGAGGGGGGTGCCATGGGGCAAGAACCCTGAATTGGCGCGGATTACTGGCCCGCGCAAGCCTCCGTCAGGGCGAAGACGCGCACAATAGTGGTTTGTGCACCGCGTCACAGTCCGCAACACTGCCGCCGTCGTGGTCTCGGGGACTCTCCGGCAAGGGGTCAGCGGTCCGCTTCAACCCGCTGTTTGGGGTGCGTCGAAGACCAGGGATTCCTCCGGTGCACGGTCAAAGTCCGCAGCTCCTCGACGACAAGGCCGCGTACTGGGGGGAACTCGGCCAATGCGATGATCCGCCCTCGCTCCTGCCCGGATCGCCGGACGGGTTGTTGTCACAGCAGGAAGGGAAGTTTGGGGCCGCAACCTGTTCTCCTGGCGGGGCCACACTGCTACGTTGGCTGGATGCAACAATCTCTCGTCAGGCCCAAGAACAGCAAGATCATCGCCGGAGTCTGCGCGGCCCTCGCGGACCGTCTCGGTGTCTCCAGGACGCTGGTTCGCCTCGGCTTCGTGTTCTTCGGCCTGTTCGGCGTGGGTGAGCTCGTGTACATCGCGTTGTGGATCATCATCCCCAAAGCCCCGTAGTCGAAGGCCACTAGTGGGTGGCGCACGGCGCCGCCCACGACGTCGGCCCGCAGGCGGGTTGTGCTCCTGCTCCGGGCAGTGTTGGCTTCCAACAAGGCCCGTCGGGAAGTCGACCGGCCACGATACGTCTCGGGGGAAGAGGTAGCGGTCTCATGTCATTTGTTCACGGGCGAAGCAGGCACTGGTGGGGCTGGTCGGGATTCGCAGTGGCTGTCCTCATGCTGACCGGCTGTGCTGAGTCCCATTTGCCGAATGTGGCGGACACGCCTGAAGTGCCAGCAGCAGTGTCCACCGCAACCGCGCCCGCAGGCGTGTCTGCTCCAACCGACGCCGACATCAACGTCGACAAGCTTCCAGCCTTCTATCAGCAGGCGATAAAGAAGATTCCGCACCCGCTTCCCAACGGGGTCGCCTGGCCCGCCAAGGTACCCCCGGGCTTCGACGACCCCAACGTGCATTACGACTCCGCAGGTCGCGGGGAAGCCGTGGCATCAACGTATTGGCTGTGTGCCTGGCAGGGCGAATACCTCGACGCCTTCGAGAGCAGCGAACAGAAGCGGCAGGCTGAGGCGCTGACCATGCTCGATGCCTTCGTCGTCGACCCGTTCTTCACCCAGGTCTTCGTTGATCCCGGTCAGGGATGGAAGCGCGACGTTCTCGACCCCGCAAAAAACGGTGATACGTGGAGGATGAAGTCCCAGCACAGCGATTGCCCGGCGGTCGAATGAGTCCGCCCACTCGTTGATCATCACGGTTGCGCGTTTAGCTAAGGGCCGCCGCGACTACTCAGCCGGCCTCCGCCGCGTGCCATACTCGGAGCGTGACGACGTCGTACGCGTTCCGCGGTGAGCTGTGGCACTACCCCGAGCAGGCCGGCTGGCACTTCATCACGTTGCCGCCGGATCTGGCGGAGGAGCTCAAGGACCAGGCCGCCCCGTTCCGCAAGGGCTTCGGTTCGGTGAAGGTGAGCGCCTGCATCGCCGGGCAGCGTTGGCGGACGTCGCTCTTTCCGGACAGCAAGAGCAACTCGTACCTCCTCCCCGTCAAGAAGGCCATCAGGACCGCGGCCGGCATCCGCGCCGGGGACGAGGTGGACGTGGAAGTCGAGCTGGAGCTCCCGGGCTGAACACGTGTGACGAGCCGCGCGAATGAGCCGGGCGAAGAACGGCTCACCGCGCGGGTGATGCCTCGACAAAGGCCACCTGGGTGGAGTATTGCTGATAGAGCTTGACGGCCTCGTCGATATCGATGTGGCCGAAGTTCAGCGACACCTGCAGCCCCTCCAGCTGGGCACTTGCGGTCTCGGCCGCGCTCACACGGTCCGCCACGGAACGGGACGTGGCAAAATTCGTGGCCAGCGCCGCGGCAACGGAACAGATCACCGCCAGCAGGCACAGCCCTCGCCACACAATTGAGTCGTCGGCCAGGTTGAAGATGTTCGCCACTGCTTCGGTGAACCCCGTGCCCCCGACCGCTGGACCGGCCGCGAACGAGGCGGCCAGCGCGCTGCCCACAATGCTGATGCTCGCCAGGCGCGTGCGCCGCGGTCTTTCCCTGCCGAGGTAGACCTGAAGGTCCCGTTGCTTCTGGTCGATGCGGTTGGACAGCCTCTGCCTCGTATCGGATGTTTCGTCCATGACCTGGTCCCCGGTTCCCTCGCCGATCGTGTCCGCGCGCCTGGAAAGTGGGATCCGACCGTCAGCCGTCCCCGGCTTCACCGGGGTGCCCCCAGCCAGACGGAAGCTCCCGCCCCGTAGCCGCTCCTCCCGAAACGCGCACACGTTTAGAATGCTCCCGCGCCACTGCGAGTGTCTAGACAGTGGGAACCAGACGGCCGGTCAACCACCGACGTCGGCTGCCCACCAAATCGCCGACGTCGGTGTTCCCGGCTGCAGTGGTACCGGCGGCCTCCGCCAGCGCCAGGCGAAGCCACAGGACGACGCGCGGGACCCCCACTTCCGGTGCCGGAAATGGGGGTCGGGCCAGAACGGTCAGCTCTGGAGAGACCGCAGGGATGCGTACGGTTCGCTGGGGAGGTTGCCGGCCTTCCACGGGCGCGTTGACCGAATGGGCGGGGTGTGGCCCCTGCCGTCGCGGACGACCGCAACGACTGTGGCGACGGCTGCGAAGACCAAGAGTCCGGCGAGCAGGATGGCGGCAAATTCCATTTGAGAAACACCTCGGGCGAGTGATGGAGCTGGTTGTTGGGGGCGGCTATTGAGCTGGTGTTGAGGGCAAGCGCCGGGCTGATCCTTGTGGGAGTTACGCGGTGCGGCGCTGGTCCGGAATTCGGTCCTTTTGTGGGGACATGTCCAGTTTGCGCGCGCACCGTGTGAGCCACCGTGTGAGGGTTTTCCGGCCGGATTTCGGCCAGCTACCCGCCCGATTCGGCTCAGTTCACTCCCCTATCGCTCCCCCGACGCACGCTCACCATCGCCCCCTCCCTCGCGCCCACCAGCGGCGTAGCATGACTCATATGGCCGAGACTTGGATTCGGCTCCTCGGTCCGCCCAGGATCGAGTCCGCTGGCACCGCACTCCGGCAGCCCCGGGGCCGCAAGGCCTGGGCTGTGCTGGCCTACCTCGCGCTTCAACCGGGCGGCACCGGCCGGGCCCGGACGGCGGCGATCCTGTTCCCCGATGCCGAGGACCCCCTCGGCGCCCTGCGCTGGAACCTCTCCGAGCTGCGGCGGACCCTCGGCGCGGAATCGGTCGGCGGCGACCCGCTGCGGCTGGTGTTGCCGGCCGGGTGGAACTGCGATGTGATGGCGGCCCTGACTCCCGCCGGCGGCGCCGACCCCCGCACCTTCGACGGCGAGCTTCTGGAGGGTCTCACCTTTGCGGACTGCCCCGTGTTCGAGTCCTGGCTGGAGGACCAGCGGCACCGGCTCGAGAACTGCGTGCTGACGATGCTGTATGAGGCCTCGCTCGCCGCGCTGGCGGCCGGAAGGGCGGACGACGCCGTCGACCTCGCCACCCGCGCGCTACACCTGGACCCCTTCAATGCCGACTGCCACGCCGTGCTGATCAAGGCCCTGGTGTCCCTGGGCGAGTACCGGCGGGCGCGGGAGCAGGCCGACAAATGCCGCGAGCTGTACCGCAGGGAGCTCGGGCTCGGCGTGCCGGCGGAGGTGCGCCGGGCGCTGACAGACGCGGCGCCGCCGGCCGAGCCCGGGCTGCCGGCCAGTGGGGCCGCGGTGCGGTCCTACCTCGATGCCGCCGAGGCGTCGCTCTCGGCAGGCTCGGTGGACCGCGGGCTGGAGCAGTTACGCCTCGCAACCGAGATAGCGCAACGTACCGGCGACCATCATTTGCTCGCCGAATCCCTGGTCACGCTGTCCGGGGCGCTGATCCATCAGGCTGGCGGCCGCGGCGCCGAGGTGGCCGATCTCCTGCACCGGGCTTTGAAATCGGAGGGATTGGATCCGGAAGGCCTGCAGTCGGAGATGCGGAACCCCGGGCGGCCGGCCTCGCGGGTGGCGGCGGCCGCGTACCGGGAGCTGGGATACCTGTCGGTGCAGCGGGGCATTCCGGACCGCGCGGCCGGCTGGCTGGAGCAGGCGGCCCGCGCGGCGGACGGGTTCGACGACGAACGGTCCAGGATCCTGGCCATCCAGGGCATGGCGGCCTCGGACACCGCGCACTACAGCGAGGCGCTGGCGGCGCTGGCCGAATCGACGCGGCTCGCCACCGCCGCGGGCGGCCGCCGTCTGCTGGCGTTCAGCACTGCGCTTACCGGCCGGGTGCATCTGCTCCGCGGGGATCTGGAGCCGGCTGCTGAATGCCTGGATCGGGCCCAGGAACTGATCGCGGCCGAGCACTGGACGGCGTTCGAGCCGTTTGTGGCCGGGCTCCGCGGCGAGACCTTCCTCGCCGCCGGCCGGCTGGACGACGCTGCTCCCCTGATCGACCGCTCGTGGGTGATGGCGGATGTCGCCGGCGACCACTGCTACCTGACCCTGGCCGCCGGGGCCAAAGCCCGGCTCAGCATGGCGCTGAACGACCAGGCCGCGGCCGAGGAGTGGCTGAAGCGTGGCCTCGACACCACCCCCTGGTATCTCTGGTACCGGGCGCGGCTGCTGGACACGGCCGCCGAGGTCGCGATCGACGCCGGCTCCCCCGCCGCCGGGGACTACGCCGACCGGCTGGGGACCATGGCCAGCCGCGGCGCATTGCGCGAACTCGTGGTCCGGGCGCACTCGCACCGGGCGGTCCTGGGCGACACCGCCGCCGCGGAGACCATCCCGTGGCTGGCCAAGGACATCGACAACCCGGCGCTCAACACGTACCTGGCGCGGCGCGGCCAGCTCTGAACCGAAGCTCGGAACCGTGGCGGGCGGACGACGGCGGAGGCGCGCCGCCGTCGTGGTCAGCCTCTTGGAGGCACGGGTGGGTTAAACAAAAAGCAGGGCCCGTCCGAAGACGGGCCCTGCTCGAAACCTAACGGTCCCGGGTATCTAAAAGGAAATTAGATAGCCTGGATGTTGGTGGCCTGGGGACCCTTGGGGCCCTGCTCGGTTTCGAAGGAGACCTTCTGGTTCTCTTCGAGGGAGCGGAAGCCGGAGGAGTTGATCGCAGAGTAGTGTGCGAAAACGTCCTGTGAGGAGTCATCGGG
The DNA here is from genome assembly GCF_918697925.1 of Arthrobacter sp. Bi26. Taxonomy (GTDB): domain Bacteria; phylum Actinomycetota; class Actinomycetes; order Actinomycetales; family Micrococcaceae; genus Arthrobacter. The sequence continues at coordinate 70,509 of NZ_CAKKMF010000013.1, read as the reverse complement.
GGAAATGAAGCCGAAGCCCTTTTCAGCGTTAAACCATTTGACGGTACCAGTAGCCATTATTTTTGTCCTTCGTGAAGGTGGAGGAACTGTCCCGACTTTCGGGTCCTCCTGTTTGGGGTGCTCAAAACCGCTGCTTCAGAAGAACATGGGCTTTCGACCATGCGTACTGCCTGAACTACGAACTGCATAAACACAACAACAGGATCTACTGTACAGGAGATTCCGGACACCAATTACCACAGCGTGACGGACGTACACATGCCCAAACCGAAAGGTCCTGGCTACCTATCGTGTTGATCGGCATCTGGTCAGCATTCAGGAAGTCATCAACCAGTTCCCGCTTCGCGCGCTGGTGCCGCTCCATGCCGGCGAGCACGACGGCGCGTTTCCAGGTTGGAGACTGCGGCCGCGTCTTGGGGTGGCGCTGACCTGGGGATCCGCTACCGCCGTGCACGGCGGGGACGGGTCCGCCGGGCGGGCGTAGCCGAACCCTTCCGCCATGGACCGTTTAGAAGTTAATCTGGGCCATGGGAATGTTAATTGGGATCGTGATCTTCCTGATGCTCTGGCTCGGCGTGTTCCTGGCCTGCATAATTCTCCCCATCGTGGCCCTCGCCAGGTATAACCGGAGGCGGTCGCAGCCACTGGCGGCGGAGCCGGAGTGGCCGCCACTAAGGGCGAAGTACGCCCCGCCCCCTGTGGTTGGGCTTGAGTCCAAGGTCAGACCGACTCGTCAGCAGATCGAAGCCGCCCCGGTAGTGGAGCCCAAGTGGAACGGGACCTACAGGTGGTGCGTCGGCCAGGACAAGAAAGCCTGGGACCGCGACTTCAAGGAAGCCGAGCAACTGGCAGAGGCCAGGCTGACCCCGCCGGGTCAGGGGTCTACATTTTGAGTAGCACGGCCGCGCCGGGATCCGCCGGGTGCGGGCCGACCGCCTGTACCGTGCCGGGCCGCGGGCATATCCTGCTGGGAGACCAGCCCGTGACCGTCAGTTACCGGAGGAAGACTCATGGACATGCCCAAAGCTTCCGACGCCGACAAGGAGCACTTCCGCGGGGTGCTTCCCGACCATCCCGAGGTGGTCGTCAAGCCGATGTTCGGAAACCTGGGGGCGTTCGTGAACGGCAACATGTTCGCCGGCCTGTTCGGCCCCACCATCGGCGTAAAGCTGGGCCAGACGGACAAGGAAATGCTCGAAAGCACCGAGCGGACCGTTCCGTTCGGGCCGCCTGAGCGCCCCATGGGCGGCTATACCGGATTGCCGGAGATCTGGAATGCCGAAGGCGACGGCGATGAGGCACGGGCCAAGGCTTGGGTGGAGAAAGCATTCGAGCATGTGGCCGGGCTGCCGCCCAAGGAGCCGAAGGTTTCTAAGCCCCGGCCCAAAAAGTAGCCGCCGGCTCCGGCCGTTGATTGGATGTGCTGTTAGAAGGCTAGGGCAGGACAACATTCACGAGTTCTGACCGGCTGCCGGTTTCCAGGTCCTCGGTAAGGGCCAGGGCACCGATCTGGGGGCAGTGATACTTATACTCCCGGGAGTTCTTTTCAAGCGGCGTCCAGTCGTAGACCTTGACGCAGTCGGTGTACGTGCCTGACTTGGTGGAGACGGTCTCGCCGGTAGTTACGGTGTCCCGCATGTCTTCCGCGTGACCAACGTAAAATTCCTGCCTGTAGGAGTCGCCAGGGCGCTGCTCGGCCTTCATCCAGATGCCGGCTTTTGCCCCGTCTTTTCCATGGCGAAAGCTGCCTGCGTGGTGCACCAATATCCCATTCAAGTAGTTGTTCACGTCCTCGCCGAAGTACCAGACGTCGCCGTTTTTGTGTTGCGCCAGGTAATCCCGGGTTTCCTCTACCAACTGCCCGTTCTTGTACTCCTTATCCAGATAGACCGCAGTCTCAACACCCCCTATGTTCACGGTCTCTGGCAGGATCTCGATCTCGATCCTCTCGGTGACTCTTCCGTGCTCGGTGGTCTCGTAAGTCAGTTTTTTGCCCACAGGGAGAGCGAAGTATTTGTTGGTGATTTCAGTAGTGAAATCTGCTGGGTTGATCTGCGGGTTGTACTCCGCGGCCCTACTCCTCTTTGTGTTGTCGTAGACAAATAATGTCGCCCCAGCAACAACCAGCAAGAGGACGATCACACCAAAGAAGATTTTGGTTCGCCGATTCATGACCTTCCCACTCCTTCTGAGTAGAAATTCCTGTAGGGGGTCAGAGCGCCGTTGCTTGCCCATGGCCATAGAGAAAAGGTAGCGGTCCGCACTGAACCAGAACACCCTTGACGAACACCACACTTGGAGAGGCACCGCCTCCCCGTACAGCCAGCGAAGGTACGATCTCTCTCAGCGAGCGGGACGCCGCTCGTCTTCTTTGAGGAGTCTTTATGGGGGAGACCAAATGCTTGAATTGAAACGCATCTACTGGACGCGCCAATTACTCCGGCTGGCCATGGCCGCGTTGACGGTGTGGATCTTCGCCGCTGCCATCCTGTCGCTCGTGGCGCGTTCCGGGAAAGCAACTGCGGTACGACCACCCACGACCGTCTCAGCCATCTTTACAGGGATGTTCGACGGCGTGCTGGCGGCCGTCGCGCTTGCTGGCGTACTCGCCGTCGTCCTGACCATTAGCGCGTCGGTCATCCGGGCGAGGGACGTGAAGCGCCGCGATCCGGTCCGGCGCTTCAGCCGCCAGCAGCGCCGCGAAGGCATGTCGCGGGCAGAAGGCCAGTGCGAGATACGACTGTTCCGCCTTTGTACGGTCCCGGTCGCGGCGTCGAAGTGGACGGCTTCGAATGGCGTCTCGGCCGGCGCCATTGGATGGGGCCCTCATGGTAGAGGTGCTGGCAGCGTGGCATTGATCTGGAGGGCGGAACGTCGCCTTGGCGCTCTTACGGCCAGCCGGTACTAGCAACGTTGACCTGAACCGCAGCAAAGGGTCGCATGGCTTTCCTACCCCTCCGTGCACTATCAGCATCTGGCTGACAGCTTCAGAAGACACATCCTAGGAGGCGTGGTGCCGGTAGGGGCGTTGCTTCCGTTCATCGGCGTGGAGAGTTTCGTGCGAAAGTAGGCGTACTCCGCGATAAAGGAACAATAGGTGGGTGGGATGGCGTTGGGAATAATGCAGGAGCTGAGAACCTGCCGTGCAGCATCTGTGCAGAAGTGGCCTCGGTCACCGTTTTGGCGCTTACTGGTGTTGGTTCCCGGCATTATCGGGTTGCTAATTGCCGCGACTATGGACAAGACTTCTGCACTGGCCCTCTGGCTGACGTTCGCATTCGGTGCCTTAGCTTTGGTTGTGCCAGCTTGGATGAATATCTATGTCCCCCTCAGAGACAAGCGCAAGTCATCGCTCGAGGCTCGCGACGACGTTCTGGAGCCTCTGAAGTTCGATCCGCCTGACATGACGGCTTCCCTCAAATGGTTGCTTCCTCGCTGGTCTCGATCCAGCGTTCACGGGAGCCGGAATACGTATAAAAAACTGGATGCGTGGTTGCACTCTTCCACACCCATCATGATCATTGACGGCGGCCCGCTGGTGGGTAAAACCCGGATGGCCATTGAATGGGCTGACTCGCTGGGCCCGGAGTGGGAGACCGGCTGGCTCAGGAACGACAAGACTGCGGAGGCGCTAAAACGGATTAGAGCGTACGGCAAAAACACCGTCATCGTAGTAGACGGCGTGCCACCCCATTTTTCAGAGCTCGTACATGATCTAAGCCAGCACAAGTCACTACCGCAGATACGGGTCCTGCTGACTGTGCGCAATGCCCAGGGGCTTCGCATTGAGAACCAGTATGCTGCTGCGGCGATCGAGGAAGTAAAGCCCCTGCATCTAGGACCGGCCGGGGACAGCGGGGACCGTGAGCGCTGGTTCGAAGATCTGTGCACGCATTACGCGGACAGGCTGAGTGTTCCGGTTCCTCCGAAACATCCAGAATTTATTCGGAAACTAGGTGCGGTGCCGATCGGGGTGCTCCACGCAGCAGCCCTAGTCGCTGCCCGGACCGGTGCTGTGCCATTTCGCAACCGAAGCATTCAGGAACTCATGTACGAGCTGTGGAAAACGGAAGTTGATTCCTGGAGAAATGCTCCAGGTACAGGACGCGACGGAGTGGGCGATGCACAGATTGAACGGCTGGAGCACGCCGTAATTACACTCTCTCTGCTGGTACCGGTCGACCTTCAGATGGCCGTCGAGCTGCTGGGAAAAATCCCGACCCTGAGCGGGACCGATACAGGAACACGAAAGGACATTGCCGCTTGGGCCGTCCGTATGTATCCCGCCACCGGCGAAGACCAGCCGGGCGTGGTGGAATTCAGTCCCCGGATCATCGTGGTGGCTGCGTTCCTGCACATCGCAGGCAATGACAGGACCTTTAGAGAGGCCCTATTGGGCTCCCTCACAAACGAGAATGCCCACGCCGTGCTGGCTCGATTAGTGGAAGCTTCACCCCTGCTTCCGGCCGCTGCAGCATTGGCAACAGACATAATTGGCCGCGACTACCAAAGGCTTACTGCAGCTCTGGCGCTGGGACTGTCAGCCGCCTCCTCCAATTCAGCCTTGGACAGGGAACTCGCCCGTTGTACCAGCACGGCTGACCTGAATGAAGACCAAACTATCAAGCTCCACGGGCGCACTCTTGAAGGGCCGTTCCCGATGACCCAGGTGGCCTTGGAAGAGCTACTGGTAAAGCAACTTCGCCTCCAGGCCAACAAGAATGCCGGGAAATACGAACCCGACGTCGCCGCGGCGCTTAACGACCTGGTCGCCGGGCTCGCTCACTTAGGAGGCCGCGACGCCGACGCTCTTAGGGCTGCAGAGGAATCCGTCACCACCTACCGGCAGCTGGCCGCCGACAACCCCGTACTGTACGAACCCGAACTCGCCTCGGCACTGGGCAACCTGGCCAACTGCATCGCTGTGGCGGGTGGGCGCACCGCCGACGCCCTGAGCACCGGCCAGGAAAGCGCTGCCCTCTATTGGGGGCTGGCCGCCGATAACCCCGAAACGTATGAACCGGGTCTCGCCCTGGCGCTGCACAACCTGGCCAACCGGCTCGCTGAGGCCGGGGGGCGCAACGCCGACGCTCTAGACGCCGCCCAGCAATCCCTCGCCATATACCAGCGATTAGCCGGAGATAACCCCGAAACGTATGAGCCGGGTCTCGCCCTAGCGCTGAACAACCTGGCCAACCGGCTGGCTCAGGCCGGGGGGCGCAACGCCGAGGCGCTAGACGCCGCCCAGCAATCCCTCGCCATATACCGGCGATTAGCCGGAGATAACCCCGTAAAGTATGAACCGCGTCTTGCTCGAGCGCTGTACAACCTAGCTGGCCGCCTCGCTCACGGCGGGGGCCGCGACGCTGACGCTCTAGAGGCCGCCGAGAAATCCGTCATCATATACCGGCAGTTAGCTGCCGATAACGCCGCACTATACGAACCGGAGTTCGCCGAGGCGCTGAGCATGTTGGCCGGCAGGCTCGTAAAGGGCGGGGGGCGCGTTGCTGAGGCCCTTAAAGCTGCGGGGGAATCCGTCACCATCTTCAGACGGCTGGCCGCCGCTAAACCCGCACTGTATGAACCGGAACTCGCTAAGGCGCTGAACAACATGGTCGGCCAGCTCGGTACGGCGGGGGGTGCGCACGGGGCTGAAACGCTAGGCGCCGCAAAGGAATCCGTCACCATTTACCGACGACTTGCCGCTGCTGACCCCCTACTTTGTGAACCAGGCCTGGCCAAGGCGCTGGGAAATTTGGCGAGCCGTCTCGCTCAAACAGGGGGGCGCGCTTCCGAAGCCCTTAAAACTGCGGGGGAATCCGTCACCATCTTCAGACGGCTAGCCGCCGCCAACCCCACGCTGTACGAACCAGACCTCGCCGCGGCGCTGAACACTCTGGCCAGCCAGTTCGCTCAGGCCCGAATGGATGAGAACGCCCTCATCGCCTCCAAAGAATTGATACAGATTTATGAACGGCTAGCCCAACAGGACTCCCGATTCAAGGCGCCTTTAAACCGGGTACAACGAATGATTTCGGAATGGTCCCAAATGCCGTAAGACATGCTCCGGGTATCGGTAGTCCTCCTCAAATTCCTCATTACCCCCTATCCCGCTGAGACGTACCGGATGCCCGGCGTGTCCGCCATTCTCGTCGCTCTCAAAACGATCCATCAAACCTTCTGATTGAATCAGTGTATTCACCGTTAGTTACAAGAAACATAAGTGCAGCACGTGCAACCGCGTCAGGGCTCGCGGATCCCCTCGCCGCCCAGCAGTAAAGGCTGGAGCGACGGCGGCGGACGTATGTCATGCCAGAGAATGCGGTTGCCGGCGGCGAGCGCCGAAAGATTCCTTGACAGACTCCACGCAGTAACAGTGGGGCCATGCGCTAATCCGATTGTTCCTTGACCCCTTCCGCGTCGCGGAAGTATGGAACCCTACGGATCTGCAGTCCGGCTCGAACAGGAGCTGATCCGCTGGGACCGGGCTCGGGAACGGCTCCGTGGCTGAACCAGTCAACGCCCCAGCCCAAGAAAGACGGCAAGGGACTGCTCAACGGCAACCATGGTCTTGGAATCTATTCGGCCTATCCGCTGCCCGAGGTTGGCACGCCGCACTGTTGTGGGCTTGTCCACCATGATCTGGCTGAGTTGCTTCAAGCCGGTGAGCTGTCCGGGGTCAACTGTGAGCCTCAGCAGCGGAGCATCCGTCAGGTGAGTCGTTAGCGGCAGAAGGGTGACCGACTCCGAGGCCGCAAACAGGTCATCCTGGATTATGAGTGCTGGCCTGGGTTTCTGCGCATATGTTCCCCCCGAAACCGTCCACAGCTCACCGCGATTCACTCCGGCCAGTCTTCCGCAATCTGTTCGATGAAGTCTTGGTCGTCGCTGGCATGGTCGGAGGCCGCGACCGCCAGCGCTTGGCGCCGGGCCTCACGCCTAAACTCCTCTGTCCGCGTATCCGGAACCCACATCTGAATCTGCCGGAAGCCTCGCTCCCGCATGGCGGCTCGGTGCCGTGCTACACGATCCCTGACGCTCATAGGTCAATGTTACATGTAACACTCTCAGGGGGCTTGGCGCCGTCGGTGGCGGCGCAGGTTTGCGACGGCTGCCGCCGGCGGTGCGGGCCGACGCCGTCAGCCGGGACCTGTACGCGGCGACGCTGCGGGCATATCCTGCCAACAAACCCAGCCCTGCACCTTTGCTACGGGAGTAGAACCATGGAGACCCCGACGGCGACCGACGCGGAGAGGGCGTCTGCCCACGTCGCAAGCGTGCCGCCGAAGACGCCCAGGGCCATAGCCACCAGGAAGTAGCCATGCAGTCCAACTTGGAAGAACCGGACACGAGGGTCAACACCCTGGTGATCGGGGCCGGGCAGGCCGGGCTGGCCACCAGCTACTGGCTCACCCAATTCGGCGTGGAGCACCAGGTCCTGGAGCGGCGGGATGCCCTGGGTGGGGGATGGCAAGACCGGTGGGATTCGTTCTACCTGAACACGCCCAACTTCTCGTTCGTGCTGCCCGGGTTGACGTACGACGGTCCCGATCCGGATGCCTTCCTCGCCCGCGACGCCGTCATTGACCTGTTCCGCGACTACGCTCAGCGGATCGCCGCGCCCGTGCAGCTGGGCACGGAGGCCGCCCGGATCGCCAGGGCAGGCGGCCACTTCAGCGTAGAGACCGCCAGCGGGCGCTTCACGGCAGAGAACGTGGTCCTGGCGAACGGTGCCTTCCAGCACCCACGCATCCCAGCCGCGTCCGCCGGAATCCCGGGGCATGTGCACCAGCTCCACAGCCACGACTACCGCAACCCGCAGCAGCTGCCCGATGGTGCCGTGCTGGTGGTGGGCACCGGGCAGTCCGGCGGCCAGATCACCGAGGACCTGCTGGCCGCCGGCCGCGACGTCCATTTATCAGTCTCCTCATGCCCGGAGGCGCCGCGCAGATACCGCGGCCAGGACACCTTTTACTGGATCCTGCAGATCAACCTGCACGGCCCCACCTACGGCATCAACGGACTCCAGGTGGAGCAGCTCCCCTCCCCCGCCGCCCGCTTCATGTGCAACCCGCTGGTCTCGGGCAACGATGGCGGCCACAGCATCCATCTGCGGGAACTGGGCCGCCGCGGCGTGCGGCTTCACGGCCGCTTTGAAGGAGCGGACGACGGCGCACTCGCCTTCAGCGACGACCTCCCCGGACGTCTTGCGATGGTGGAAGCCGGATTCGGCCAGCGCCTGAAACTGATGACGGACGCCTACATCGAGGCGGCAGGCATCGACGCGCCGGCCGCCGAACAACCCCAGAACGATACCTGGCTTCCCGCGGCGTCCGGCGCGCGGCTGGACCTGGACGCGGAAAACATCACGTCCGTCATCTGGGCCACCGGATACGGCCTGGACTTCAGCTTCCTGGACATCCCCGTGCTGGACAAGTGGAACTATCCCCGGCATTCCCGCGGCGTCACTGAGGTTGCCGGACTGTACGCTGTGGGGCTGCCGTGGCTGACCCGACATGCGTCGGCCACGCTGGCGCTGGTGGGCGAGGACGCCCAGTACGTGGCCGAGCACATCGCCGCCCGGTGAAGGCGGCGGTCCAGAGGTGTGGCTACCCCGCGCAAGGCCCGTCGAAGTCCACTGGCGCCGCGAGGCCGGCCGAGCTGAACCACCCCCTGGCCCATGCCTGGACCGAGGGCATCGCGAGTTGCTCGGCAACAAGCTCCGGCGGCCCGTCGAACACGGCCTTCCCCTCCTCCAAGAGGTCCCCGGTGCCGCTGCCGGCGAGGAGCCCGAAGAGGGCAGGCTGGTCCAGGAAGGGAAGCTTCCCGCCGTCGCCATCGGTCAGCACGCCCCAGCGCGAGGTGAACAGCGAAAACTCCTCCGGACGGTCCCCGTGGTCCACCACCAGCGGGCAGGCCTCGCCGTCGACCTGGATCCGCCGGTAGTTGGGCTCCGTTTCGTCGAGGACCATCAATTGGACATCGTCCAGCCACGAAAGCCAGACCGCTGTGCACTCTCCCAGCAGCGGATACGGGGCGGCGGCGACGTAGCCGGCCTTGCTCACATGGGCGGAGTGGCCAACGGCGACGTTGTGGAGCTGCCCCCGGACCAGCGGCAGGACCGCGCTGACAGGCTGATGGTAGTTGGCGAATTTCCGCCGCATCACGACGGCGCTTGAATTCGAGCCGATGGAGACCACCAGGGAACGGGCTTCCAGCGGTGCCGCGCCGGCTTGCGCGAGGGTTTCATCCAGTCCGGCTGAAAGCTCAAGGGGCCGGAATCCATCACCGTCCATGACACCCGAGGCCACGGGCGGGTCCCACGGATACAGCAGCGGATCGAGATGGCCGGCACCGCCGGCACCGCTCAGTCCCATGAAGTCAGCATGAAGTCAGCATGAAGTAGCCGTCGGCATCGTGCTGGAGACTAATCAAGGTGGCCCGCTTTCGTGGTCGGGACTTCCAGTGTCCCGCACTTTTCGGGGAAACGGACCTTCGGTGATTAAGGAGCCGGCCAGCCCGCGCCGCTTCGGGGCGAGGCCATTCCGGCAAGTGGGCCTTGTCCAACAAACTAGTAGTACTTGTTACGCTGAGATTCCCAAAGACCACAAAGCGAGGCAAACGTGCACGAGGACGCCGCCAGGTTCCTGTCCCAGCCGGTGGAGGCCCAGCCCGGCTCGCCCCTCCGGGTTGCCGTGTACTCCCGGATCGCCGAGGCCATCCGCAACAACCTGCTGACGCCCGGCTCGATGCTCCCCACCGAAACGGAGCTCGGCACGGACATGAAGGTCAGCCGCACCGTGGTCCGCGAAGCGTTGATGCTGCTCGAAGAGGACGGTCTCATCCGGGCCCGCCGCGGCGTCGGACGGTTCGTCGCCGACACCCTCCCCCGCATCGGAATCGAACGGATCCGCCCCTTCGAGGAAGTCCTTGGCGGCCCCGGGCAGCACATCGAGATCAAACGCATCCAACGGCAGCGGCAGCCCGCCTCCGAGTTCGTCGCCCCCGGCGTCGGCGTCGAGCCCGGCGCCGACTGCTGGTTTTGGGAATCGGTCCTGATCCGCGACGGTGAAGCCATCGCCCACCTGCAGGAAAACATCTCCGCCCTCCCGGTCAGTCTGGGTAACAGTTCCGCCGCCGCCGCGCCGTTGGACATCGACGACGACGGCGGCAGCACCCTGCTCGCGACACTGAACCACCGCTTCGGGCGGATCCTGGGTCCCGGCGAATGCCAGATCAGCCTGAGCCAGGTGGGGCCCAGCCGGGCCAAGTTGCTGGACCTGCGGGCCCCGGATCCGGTCCTGGTGCTGACGCAGTACGTCAGGCACGCGAACCGGCCCTTCTACCTGGCCAAGTGCCTGATCGCGGCACGCGCCGGGCACCTCTCCGTGATGCAGAGCCTGCAGTCCTAGAACTACAGTTGCGTTCAGGCTAAGGGCTGTAACCTACCGGACGGCGTTATCCGCGTTCACCCGGCCATGTTCCCAGTAAGTGCCCGTACCAGGAATCGTGTCGGCGGTTGATTCGACGTTTGCGCGGACTGACGTGTGCGTAGCGCCAGTATGTGAGCTCCAAGCAAGCGCGGCAACGCCGGCGACGATAGGTGAAGCCATTGAGGTACCGCTGCCTACGTCATACCCCTGAGAGCGGCCGTTCTGCGTACCCAGGTAGAAGGGATGGTTCGGGAAGGTCGAATAGACATTGACACCGGGCGCTGCGACATCCACCCACTTGGCGCCGTAGGTTGAGAACGATGCTTTGGCGTCCGCGTTGTCGGTTGCGGCGACGGCAATAACGTTAGGGTATGCGCCTGGGTAGATCTTGGCCTGAGTACCGGCGTTGCCTGCTGCGGCAACTAGTACCGCACCTGCATTCCATGCGTTATTGACGGCAGTTTCGAGGGTGCGTGAAGAGACGCGCTGTCCAAGGCTCATGTTGATCACCTTGGCACCGTTGCTGACGGCCCAGTTGATACCGTTTGCAATGGCTGATGAAGATCCAGAGCCGCTGTCGTTAAGCACTTTGGCATCCAGGATCGTGCAACCCGGGCACACACCAGCCACACCAATCGTGTTGTTGGCGGTGGCGGCAACAATACCGGCCACGTGGGTGCCGTGACCGTAATTGTCCTCACCGGTTGGCGTACCACTGAAGTTGGCGCGTGCAACAACCTTTGGTGCGATGTCGGGGTTGTCGCTTGCGACACCTGAATCGACAATGGCAACTCTCGTGCCGCCACCGGTTGTGACGTTCCACGCTTCGACGGCGTCGACGTCAGCGTCCGCCTTGCCCGCGGCGACAGTTAGCGTGCTGGCGGTGTTAGTAAATGATTGGCCATTGTTTTGCAGAGCGTACTGGCGAGGGAAATACTGGTCATCTGTAGCGGCAGTAACGAGCTCGTCCGGCTCGGCGTACTCAACTGCCGGGTTCCGGCTTAAGGCTTCGATGAGTTGAAGTTCTTTGCCGGCCGGTACCTTAATAAGTTGAGCGCCAGTGCTGCCGATACTGGGACCCTCCCTGAGGCCGTGCTGGCGTAGTACGCCGGCTGCCGCGCCATTGTCGCGGAATTTAACCATGATTTGCCCCGCGATGTGTGATGACTGGGTCGCCGCGTTGCTCGTGGTCACTGCGTTGCTCGGGGCTGCCAACGTGATTGCGCCACAGCCTATGATTACCGCCGCGAAACTAGCTATAACGATTCTTTTCATAGGGAGTATCCTGCTTCAATCGGCACTGGCTAGATAGTGTCTGTCGGCAGATTACACGTCGGCTTCCCCATGAAGGGTTGCATTTCCGAGCACCCAGCCAAGCGCGCCGCTGTGCCTGCTCAGGCCAGAGCCGGAACAGGCCCAACAGCCGCCGTCGTACTATCAGGAAAGCGACAGCAGCACCTCCACCAGGTGCGGCGCGAAGTCGCCGTCGAGCTCCAACACCACCCGGCAGCGGGCGCCGGGCTGCTCCGGGTAGTCCATGTACCGTCCGCGGAGGTCGCAGATGGTCTGGCCGCGGCCCGGGCCGGAAGTAGTGTCGACGTCGACCGTCACCACCGGGGCCACCGCCGCGTTGACGCCGCCCGCCGCGAGGGCCGCCGCGAGGGGGTCGTGCATGGCCGAGCAAGCGCGGCCGAACTGGCTTTCGTAGAAGCGGAAATAGTAGCCCAGCATGCCGCCGAGTGCCTGCGGGACCGGATGGGCCGCGGCGAGCAGTTCCTGCCGGTGGCTCTCCTCGAGCACATTGGACATGGTGACGTCCAGCGGCACCAGGGTCACATCCCAGTCGGCGGCGAAAACTTCCGCCGCGGCTTCGGGGTCGTTGGCGATGTTGGCCTCGGCCACGGGAGTGATGTTCCCGGGAGCGTACGCGGCGCCGCCCATGATGGTGATGTCCCGCACCAGCCGGGGCAGCGCGGGGTCCAAACGAAGCGCTTCGGCGATATTAGTGAGCGGTCCGACGGCCAGGATCCGCAGCTGGCCGGGATGTTCGTGGGCAAGACGGACCAGCATTTCGGCCGCGGTTCCGGCCACCAGCTCGGCGTCGGCCGCCTCCAGCGAGACTTCGCCGATCCCGTTGGAACCGTGGACATGTGGGGCGCCGCCGTGGAAGGAACCGGCCTGCGGGTCGTGCGCTCCGAGCGCGACGGGGACGTGGGCGTGCCCGGCGAGCTGAAGCAGGTCCAGGGTGTTCCGGGCGCCGACGGCGGCACTGACGTTGCCGCTGACGGTACCGATCCCCCGCACATCCGCGTGTGGCGAGGCGAGCAGGTAGGCCAGGGCAAGTGCGTCGTCGATGCCGGTGTCACAGTCGAGGTAGAACGGGTGGCTGCTGGGCGTGCTCATGCTTGGTTTCTCTTTTCGTTGGTAATGGGTGTGATGCGGGTGCGTCAGAGCTTTTCGCCCTTGGGGGCGGCGACGAAGAGGCTGACGAGGAAGGCAGCCGTCGTGATGGCCACCGAAATCCAGAGGGCGGTGGTGTAGCCGGCGGACGTGGCCTGGGCGGCGAACGGTGCCACGAGCACGACGCCGAGGCTCGCGCCGATGCCGAAGGAGGCGCCGTTGATGCCGGGCAGGGCGGCGGGTGCTTCCTTGGGCGAGAGCAGGACGGAGAGTCCGTTGATGGCGGTGAGGAAGAAGCCGTTGTAGAAGATGCCGAGGGCTGCGATGGCGATCAGGACGGCGATCTGGTTGTCGGAGAAGGCGGCCGCGGCGATGGCGCAGGCCAGGCTGAGCCCGGTTCCGGCACGGAGGGTCTTGATCCAGCCGCGGCGGTCGGCGAGCCAGCCGGCGAGGGGTGCGGCGAAGACACCGATCAGCGCGGCGGGGGTCAGGAACAGCAGCGCCGACAGGGAGGCGCTGAGTCCGAAGCCGTGGTGGGTGTCCTGGCTGAGCAGCACCACTGTGAAGTTGATGATGGCGAAGATGCCGGCGAGGGTCAGGACGGTGGTGGCGATGACGGGCCAGACCTGGCGGGAGCGCAGGTGGTGGACGGCGATGAGCGGGTGGTTCCGCTTTTTCTCGATCATCCAGAAGGCAGTGAAGGACGCGATGGTGCCGGCGAGCAGGGCCAGGGTGCTGGGCGCGGTCCAGCCGGCGGCTGAGCCGCCGGAGACGAAGTAGGTGATGAAGACCAGGAACACGGACAGCGAGCCGGCGCCCCACCAGTCCATGGCTCCGCGTACGCCCTGGGGGCGTCCGCTCGGGACGGTTTTGATGATGCAGGCGGCGGCGATGACTGTCAGGACGAGGACGACGACGAAGATGGACCGGAAGCCGAGGGTCTCGGCCATGAGGCCGCCGACGTAGCCGTCCGCGCCGCCGACGCCGCCGTTGATGGCGGCGATGATGCCCACGGAGGTGCCGAAGACGCGGGCCTGCAGGTTTTCGCTGAGGACGATGTAGGCGAGGGCGAAGACCGCGCTGGAAACGCCCTGGAGGAACCTGCCGGCGATGAGGAGCGGCAGGGTGGGTGCGGCGATGCAGAGGATGGTTCCCGCGCCCATGATCCCGAGGACCAGGAGCAAGGCGGCGCGGCGTCCGATGAAGTCGCTCCAGCGTCCGATGACGGGCCCGGCGATGGCGCCGGCGAGGAAGAACATGGACTGGACGGGGGCTGCGCTCTCAGGTCCTTGGCCGAAGGAGGCAGCGATCTGCGGCAGCGCCGGGGTGACCATGCTGGCGTTGAGCTGGAAGGACAGCACGCCGAGCAGCAGAGTGGAGATCAGGAGGGCGGCGCGGCGGCCGGCGACTTTTGGCTGCTCCTCAGCGGTATCTCGTGGCGCTGTGGTCACTGGGGTTGGGGTGTTCACATCAAACTCCTTTGTTCTGCAGGTGGGCCCTGCCTTTAGGATGTGAGTTGTTATACAACCATGTATGACACGCAAGTACAACCATCCCGTACACTATTTCCTAATCCAGCCCCTTGGACCGATAGGACTCCCCCATGAGCACTCGCCTTCCTGCCGTCACCGTCGTCGGCAGCATCAACCTCGACATCATTGCCACCACGGACCGGCTTCCCACCGCCGGCGAGACCATCGGCAGTGGTGTCCTTCAGCAGCAGCCAGGCGGCAAGGGCGCCAACCAGGCCGTTGCCGCCGCCCGGTTGGGTGGGAGCACCCGGATGGTCGGTGCCGTGGGCAGCGACGCCCAGGGCCGCCTGATGGTCGACTCCCTTTCCGGTGCGGGAGTGGACACCACTGATGTGGCAGTGCTCGACGGCGGCGCGACGGGCACGGCGCTCATCGTGGTGGACCACGACGGCGAGAACCAGATCGTGGTGTGCCCGGGCGCGATTTCTGGGTTCTCGCTCGAGGGTGTGGAGTTCTCGGCCGAGGAAACAGTGCTGTGCCAGCTGGAGGTGGGCCTGCCCGTGGTGCTGGAGGCGGCCCGGCGCTCGGTTGGTTTCTTTGTTCTGAATGCTGCACCGGCGATGGACCTGCCGGCGGAGCTGCTGGAGCGGTGCGACCTGGTGATCGTCAATGAGAGCGAGTACCGGCTGATTCCGGCCCTGGCTGACGCGAAGCTGGTTGCGGTGACGTACGGAAAGGAAGGATCGGCAATGTTGGCGCACGGGCGGAAGGTGGCAGAGGCTCCAGCCTCCTCGGTAACCGTGGCGAACACCATCGGTGCCGGCGACGCGTTTTGCGCGGCCCTGGTCCTGGCGATCCGGGCGGGGCTTGACTACGCTACGGCGCTGGCGGTGGCGAATGCTGTCGGCGCGGATGCAGTGGGTGATCCCTCGTCCCAGCCCGCGCTGGCTCCGCTGGAGGAGTACGTTGCCCGGGTCACTGGAGTCGGGATTGCATACCAGTGAAGCTGGATTTCAGGCGCGCAAGGCGTGCCGACTATTCAGCGATCCGGAGAATCACCCGGGACGCGTACCTCCGCGCCGGTCATTTCACCGCCGGGCACCCGTACATGAGCGTCCTTGAGAATGTTGAGCACCGGGCGGAGCATGCCGAGGCGTGGGTGGCAGAGGCCTCGGGCGCGGTGGTCGCGGCGGTGACACTGACGTTCGCAGGGCAGCCGTACAGCGAGATTGCTCGCGACAATGAGCTGGAGTTCCGGATGCTCGCTGTCGATCCAGCCGTCCAAGGCAATGGGGTGGGACGCGCCGTTGTCCGCCGGGTCATTGATCACGCGCAGTCCCTGCCGGCTATCAGAGCGATCAGCATCACGAGTGCGACGTTTATGGAACGGGCACATGGTCTCTACGAATCGCTGGGCTTCCAGAGGGTTCCGGACCGCGACTGGTACGTGCCCGGCGAGGACGTACTGCTCTGGGTGTTCCGGCTGGAAGTGTAGGGAAGGCTCCCCGGGAAGCTCCTGTACGCAGCGGCGCTGCGGGCATATCCTGCCAACAAATCCATCCCTGTCCCTTCGCTACGGGAGGAGAACCATGGAGACCGACGCGTCTGCCCACGTCGCAAGCGCACCCTTGAAGACGCCCAGGGCCACGGCCGCCAGGAAGTAGCCATGCCGTCTCCCGAAGCAGCCGCCCGACATGCGGCTCCGCAAAGCGTCGACACCCTGATCATCGGGGCCGGGCAGGCTGGCCTGGCCACGAGCTACTGGCTGAGCAGAGCCGGCGTCGGACATCAGTTGCTGGAACGGCGCGAAACGCTTGGCGGGGCGTGGCAGGACCGGTGGGACGCGTTTTGCCTGAACACGCCGAACTTCTCGCTCGCGCTGCCCGGCATGCCGTATGACGGTCCCGCCCCGGAAGCATTCATGCTGCGGGATGACCTGATCGGCCATTTCCGGCACTATGCGGAGAGCATCGACGCTCCTGTCCGGACGGGTGCGGAAGTCACGCGTATCGCGCCTGCGGAGGGCGGCGGCTTCACCGTGGCCACAACCCAGGGCAGCTGGCGGGCACGGAACGTGGTGCTCGCTACCGGCGGCTACCAGGAGCCGAAAATCCCCGCACTGTCGGCGCAACTGCCCAGCCACATCCTGCAACTTCACACCGACAGCTACCGCAACCCGGGCCAACTGCCCGACGGTGCGGTGCTCATCGTTGGCACCGGCCAGTCCGGCGGCCAGATCGCCGAGCAACTGCTCGCCGTCGGCCGCGAAATCCACCTGGCGGTGTCCACGTGCCCGGAAGCACCGCGCCGGTACCGCGGCCAGGACCTCCTCTATTGGATGATGCAGCTGGCACAATTCGGCCCCGACTACGGACTGAACGGCCTCACCGTGGGGCAGTTGCCCTCCCCCGCGGCGAGGTTCGCCTGCAACCCGCTGGTGTCCGGCGCCGACGGCGGCCACGACATCCACTTGCGGGACCTCGGCCGGTGCGGCGTCCGGCTGCACGGCCATTTGGAAGCAGCCGACGACGGCAACCTCGTCTTCAGTGATGACCTTCCGGAACGCCTGGGCGTGGTGGAGTCGGCGTTCTACGAGCGGATGAAGCCGATGTTCGACAGCTATATTGCCGCCACCGGCATGTCGGCACCGGAGCCGGAGCCGCCGCGCAAGGACGACTGGCTTCCTTCGGAGCCAGCGCGGCTGAACCTCGAAGCCGCCAACATCACGTCAGTCCTCTGGGCCACGGGCTACCGGCTGGACTTCAGCATCCTGGACATTCCGGTGCTGGACAAATGGAACTACCCCCGGCACCACCGCGGCGTCACCGAACACCCGGGCTTGTACGCCGTCGGGCTGCCGTGGCTGACCGGGCACGGCTCGTCCATCGTGGCGGGCGTGGGCCGCGATGCCGAATACATTGCGCAGCACATCGCCGGGAACATCGCCGCCCGGTGAAGGCGACGTTCCAGAGGAGTGGCTACCCCGCGCAAGGCCCGTCGAAGTCCACGGGTGCGGCGAGGCCGGCCGAGCTGAACCATTCCCTGGCCCAGGCCTGGACCGAGGGTATCGCGAGTTGCTCGGCAACAAGCTCCGGCGGCCCGTCGAACACGGACTTCCCCTCCTCCAGAAGGTCCCCGGTGCCGCTGCCGGCGAGGAGCCCGAAGAGGGCAGGCTGGTCGAGGAAGGGAAACGTCCCGCCGTTGCCATCGGTCAGCACGCCCCAGCGCGAGGTGAACAGCGAAAACTCCTCCGGACGGTCCCCGCGGTCCACCACGAGCGGGCAGGCTTCGCCGTCGAGCTGGATCCGCCGGTAGTTGGGCTCCGTTTCGTCGAGGGCCATCAGCTGAACATCGTCCAGCCACGAAAGCCAGACCGCTGTGCACTCTCCCAGCAGCGGATACGGGGCGGCGGCGACGTAGCCGGCCTTGCTCACGTGGGCGGAGTGGCCAACGGCGATGTTGTGGAGCTGCCCCCGGACCAGCGGCAGGACCGTGCTGACAGGCCGGTGGTAGTTGGCGAATTTCCGCCGCATCACGACGGCTGCCCTGACGCGGCTGACCGAAGAGGAGTCGGTGCTGTACCAGGCTTTGGGGAATGGCACCTTTGGCCCGGCTGTCCGGCTGGAGCAGGAGCTGATCCGGTGGGACTGGGCGGAGCAGAGACTTGCGGTTGGAGCGAGCGGGTGGTGGAGGCATGGCAGCGAGCCGCGCGAGCGGTTGGGGTGCCAAAGGGACCGGCCCCAGGCACCGGAGATTGAGGACGTCTCCATGTACGAGCGGGACGACTACGCCGCGTCGCGCCGACGCGTCACGCAGGGCTAGGTGGACGCCAACGTCCGCAACGCCGTGGTCCTCCTTTCGGGTTTAGGAGACCCTATTCGAGTTGCAGTTGAGGTTGGCGTGCACCACTGCCTTGGCTCTCTTCTGCATCCAGTGGGCCCTCTGCAGGATCTTCGATCAGATCCGGCTCAAGGCCATTGTCGGACAAATACTTCATCGCCCTTTCGATGGTCTCAAGTTTCTTCTTCAGCTCCTTCAGGCCTTGGGCTGACTCGTCGGAGAACTCATCCAGTCGTTCGTATTCCCGGCGGAACGTAATCTCGTTCGCAACCAGGATGCTCCACAATGTGTAGTCGGGTTCAATTTTCTGCCGCTGCCGCAAAATGGCCGCGGCCAAGAGCCGCTGTACTACTGCTTCGACGGTTTCGGCCGAAGTACCAGGGCTGGCAAGGCTGAAGGCGATGCCACCGCCGCCTGCCCCAACGAGTGCGCCGGCAGTCAACAGTCCACCGATCATTCCGCCCGGGCCGAATCCGGCCAGGGCGCTTGTGATGACTGCTGCTCCGACCAATCCGGGTGCCGCAGCCAAGGCAAGGCCGCCGGTGGCCACTACCAGTGCAACGGCGCCGGCGCCCAACGCTCCCCATTTCTTCCAATTGACCACAAGCGCACCACTGAGAACGTCTTGGGCCTTTTTTGCAGCCTCAAAGACGTGGGTACCGTATTGGAATCCAAGTCCCATTTCCGCGGTGAGCTCCTGCATGGCGCCGAGCCATTTGTCGCGGTCCACGTTAATTTCAAATGGCCGGATGACGTTTTCGGAGGCAAGAACGGTGAGCAGCGTTACCGCATCTTCTTTGGTCAGATGGCGGCTGGGCAGCGGCTCAGGTACTTGGGCCTCCGGGTCCGATAGGTCGAAAGTC
Organism: Arthrobacter sp. Bi26; assembly: GCF_918697925.1. Lineage (GTDB taxonomy): Bacteria > Actinomycetota > Actinomycetes > Actinomycetales > Micrococcaceae > Arthrobacter. Next base: position 51,501 of record NZ_CAKKMF010000013.1, on the reverse strand, counting down.
AATCTGGCAACTTGCGATGGCAGCGGCCTTCCCACTTCCCTATTCCGTTGGCGGATTTCATCTACCGCGGAAGCTTGCACCTGCCGCAAGGCTCCGGCGAACCGGACTCCTTGTTCGCCATCGAGCCGCGACCTCAGCAAGTAGGCGTAGCGCAGTGCCACCAAGGCTGTGAGCTCAGACGCGTCCAATTGGATGTCCACGCCACGGTCCACGCTGACGATTTCGGTGGACCTCGATCCGAACAACGCGAAACCAACGGCTTCGGCGACGGCGTCGTGGGAGAGGTAGGCCTCCGCGTCATGTACGTGGTGGTTGAATCCAGTTCCGATGCGGAAGTCAAGCATCCAGTTGAATACCGACGACAGTCCCCTGTGCGCAGCCACCGGATCCAGCACGTTCCAGAAGTTGGCCCACCAGGCCAAGTTGGTGGGAGGCTCCTGCATGCTCCCGCGCAGCTTATCGACGTCGAACCGTCCGCTGGCGAGTGGACTGCCGATGGTAACCATGCCAACCACCTCGAGCTCTGCTGGCATCCGCTGGAGGAGGTCCGCGGCGATCACGGACCCCAGGCTGTGCCCGATAATCACGATCGGGCCGGATGCGGGCAGTTTTTTCAGGATTAGATGCAGAACTTGCGCCCTGACATCCGCGTTGCCGAGGTACTTACGAACTTGCCCGAAGCCGGGGAGGCTGGCAGACCCGTTGACAATTAACTCAGCGCCGCCCCAGCCTCTCCCTTGGTTATGCCTTCCCAGCCGGAATTCGAGTGCCGCCGTGCGTCGCTCAAAGTCCCGCCGATTCTGGCGGACTTTGTCCCTAGCTGGCTGCTTGACGGTTATTCGTGGAAGCGAAAGTGATTCGTCACTGTCTCTCAGTGCATGCGCGTACCTTGGTGCAATTACGCGATCGGGGTCCACATCTGGATATCCCAAGCGGGACAACGCTCCCCTGAGGCCGCTCAGCCACGCGCCGTCCTTGTTTCCGTCGCCGACGCCGTGCAGAAAGAGAAGCGTTGGTTCTTGGGACATGGGAGCTCCGATCGAAAGAGAACTTAGAAATGGTGAGGTGTGCCATGGTTTGCAGCATCCAGCAGTGCAGTTAGCCGTTGTGTGACGACGCAGGCACTACGCATCCTGAAATTAGTTGGCGCTGGCATCCAGGAAAGTGACCTGCATCCCGAGGGAGTTGAACAGTCCTGTAAGCGTGGAGCGTGCATTCTTGGATGCACGCTCACGGAGCTCGGACTTTTCAGCCACAGCAGATATTTCCGTCTCAGCCCGGAGGTAAATCGCCGACTGGTCAGGGGACGCGAAGACGTCAGCGACGATGTCAAGCACTCCACGGTCACTGCGATATTCCTGAAAAGCCTTATGGTCCAGCCTGGGTTTTTCCAGTTGGGTCTCAGGTAACCGAAGCGTGGCTGATTTTCCGTCGGGGGACACCTCCAGGTCGCCCCCGTTGATTCCCGAGAGATCGACGTGAGCGTCTACCGTACCCACAGCCAGGACAACTGTTCGCCGCCCGGAAATGACGTCCGGTAGTGCTGCATTGTCGTCGCCGGTGTCGACAATCAGTTCGAAGGTCCCGATGGCGCTCTGCAGCTGTGAAACATTTTTGATGGACTGCAGGATCACTGTTCGATCAATGGATTTCTGGCTCCAGGGATACTCGTTGAACCCAAGCAGGCTGGCTCCGCCGAATATCCCCAGCACAGCGCCGGCCAAAATAGCGACGCCCTTCAATGCCTTCAAGACTGCATTCCCCCCAGTTATGTGAGACGGCGGCGCCGCCTCCCGCAAATGAGACTTCGTCCAAGACATATCTCGCCCGAAGAACTCCAGAGTTAGTGTAACCGGGCCCACCGAGGGGGTCGGGCGAATTGCCGGAGAGGTGGTCACTCTTGCCAGCCGGGCTTTTGCGTGCGCCTAAGAACAAATCGGAGGGTCGGATTCCCTTCAGGGGCTGGCGCCGCGCAGACGCTTGCGACAGACGACGGCGCCGTCCCGGGTCAGGCGCGGAGGTTCCGGGACGCGGGGCTTAGGTCGAGGCGGCGGCGGTGGCCACAACGGAGGCAGTCGATCAAGCGGCCTGCGTCAATGGACGGTACCGCCACAAATTAGCCGCCTCTGTCCTCGCCACAGGCGACGCCGTCGTGGCTACAGGAAGTCCCCGGTGCGTTCGCGGGCGATTTCCAGCAGCATGGAATGGAAGGCGACCTCGGCCGGGGCGTAGACCTTGTCCTGGCGCTGGGCCAGGAGCACGCGCCGCAGGGGAGCGGCGGAGCCGAGGCTGAGCATCCGGACGTCCGGGTGCTGCAGCCCTAGGGCCGTGTTCGGCACCATGGCAGAGCAGGTCATGTCGGCAAACCGCACAGAGGGCACGCGGTCCTCACCACTTTTACTGCGGGCAGGAGCACCATCAGGCCAGCGATAGCTGCTCTCTATCGATCGGAAAACCGGCGCTGCTGGTCCGTCGGTGACCTGTCGACCGATAAGATCGTGTCCCATGAACTTCGTGCAATCGGACCCACCTCCTTCTCACGCTCAAATGGTGGATCTCTTCGCCGGTCCTGGTGGATTGGATGTAGCCGCACACTGGCTGGGATTGTCCGTAGCCGGTATCGAGTGGGACGAGAATGCCTGTGCAACCAGGCGTGCCGCCGGCCTGGAAACCGTGCAAGGTGACGTTCGGGAGCATGGTCCGTCCGAGTTCCCCCGCGCGACGGTCCTCACCGGAGGACCTCCGTGTCAGACGTACACCGTGGCCGGGGCAGGCGCGGGCCGCAAGGCCCTGAACCAAGTCCTGTCCTTTATTGCGCGCATGGTCGACGGGGACGACATCACCGCTGAGCTAGCCGCTTTAGAAGATGAACGAACCGGGCTGGTGCTGCAGCCGCTGCGGTGGGCGCTGGAGGCCCATCGGGCGGGGAACCCCTACGAAGTGATCGTCTTAGAGCAGGTGCCAGCGGTCCTGCCGGTATGGGAGGCCATGGCGACGGTCCTGGAGACACTCGGTTACAAGACTGTGACCGGGGTACTGCGCGCGGAGGAGTACGGAGTCCCGCAAACCCGCCGCCGCGCGATCCTTATCGCGAACCAATTCCTCACACCTGCCCTCCCCGTCCCTACGCACCAGCGGTTCAGGAGAACGCAGGTCCAAGCATCCGCCGAGCAATCTGCCTTGCTACCATGCCAGAGCATCGGCCAGACCCTTGACCGACTCGAGCCTTTCGAGCTGGTCTCCAATTATGGAACCGGGGGTGATCCGAAAGCCCGTGGTCGGCGTACTTCGAAGGAACCAGCTTTCACCGTTACCGGGAAAGTCTCTCGAAATCGCTTGTTCTCAAACGCGGGTGAACTTGATCGACTCAACGTTTCAGAAGCTGGCCTTCTCCAGACGTTCCCCGCTAACTACCCATGGTCAGGCAAGGATGTGTCCCAGCAGATCGGCAACGCCATTCCACCGCGTCTCGCCGCACACGTCCTGGCAGCAGCCCTCGGCCAAGAACTCGAACCGGGTTTCTTCGACACTATGACGAGAACCCACTGGACCGCAATCGACAGCGAGACCAGAAAGGCAGCGGCCTCCAAGGCTGTCCACGGCTTCCCGGCGCCCGGGGAGGAAAGGGACTTCGATTCGGCCCTAGATCGGAGCCCCAGTGCGAGGGATAAGCGGGGACTTGATGGGGGTCGCAACGAACATCTCCCGGTGCCTCTTGCCTCCACATCTTCCGGCGTCCTTTGAGGCTGAGCCTCCCTCGACGGACTGTAGTCAGACCTCGCGAATAATGGACTTCGGGGGCCGAGGACGAGTGCTGCCGACCCGTCGTGGGTCGGGTCAAAAACGGCCATCGCCAAGCAAATCGGCAACGCGGTTCCGACGGCTCTGGGAAGAGCCATAGCAGCCCAACTGGTGAAACATTTGTAGAACACTTCGTTTCGCAGACCGAGCTTCACAGAAATGTCGCCTCTCAATGGTAAATATTGTCGTGAAGACTTCGGCGGGGGCCGAGAGCACTAATCTCGATTTGGGGGACGGAACCGATGATGGTTCAGAAATCATGGGCGGGGACGGCTTCGCCGCTGAGCCAGTTCGTTGCAGCAGAAACTGAGAGTGCACTCAACGCGTATCGGGCCCGCCCGGACCTCATTCGCGAACACAGCAACATCGAGGCTGCCATCTCGCAGGGTGGGTACGGTCGCAAACAGCTGAACGAGCTGATTCAGAACGCGGCCGACGCTATCAACGAGCCAGGGGGCCGAATCCGAGCCGTCCTGACGAAGGACGCGCTGTACTGCGCGAATGAAGGCGAGCCCTTCACCGAGGCTGGGTTCCGCACCCTAATGCTCTCCCACTCCTCGGAGAAAAGGGATGAAGAGATCGGCCGCTTCGGGTTGGGATTCAAGTCAGTTATCCAGGTAACTGACAGCCCCCAGATCTTCAGCAAGAGCGGATCCGTCTCATGGAGTCAGGAAAATAGCCGCGAAGCGCTCCAGAATCTTTACCCTGGGCTGGAGACCTACCCCATACTGCGCCTGGCGAGACCCGTCGACCCCTATGTGGAGGCGGCAAGCGACGACGTCCTCCAGGAGCTTTTTCAATGGGCCTCAACTGTCGTCAAGCTTCCACTGATGGGTAGCGTCAGCTGGCTGTCAGATGAAATGAAGAAATTCCCTGAAGAGTTCCTCCTCTTCTCCGACAAAATTGGCTCGTTGGAATTCGAGGATAGGGTCCAAAACCACTCAGTCACCTGGACAGCCAACCGGGATGAAAACCGTGTCAGCCTCGACAACGGTGTCTCAAACAGCGACTGGCTCATTTTCCGACACAAGCACGAAGTCAGCACACAGGCTGCAGTCGAGGCCGGAAGTATCGTTGCACGCCAGCATGTTGATGTAACTTGGGCTGTTCCGTTGACAGGCAACCAACGGCGCAAGATGGGCCGATTCTGGAACTACTTCCCGACTCAGCACGAGACTTCGCTTCGCGGCATCGTGAACGCGGCCTTCAAAATGAACGAAGACCGCCACAGCATGCTGGAGACCCTCTATAACCGGGAGATTCTCACGCGGACGCTTCCTCGTATGGTGGCAAGCGCCCTGAAAGACCTCAGGACACCCGAAGATCCGGCGCTGTTTCTGGATATCCTGCCGTCCCGTGACAAGGAGTCAAGTTCGTGGGCCGACTCCGTGATCAACAGACCCATCTTTGAGATCTTGCCGTTCGCACCGTGCCTGCCGGACAGAGCGGGCGTACTCAGGCTGCCCAGCGAGATCAAAGTGCAACCTGCACTGGAAGAAGCCACACGACTCATCGCTCTGTGGGAGTCATGGGTGCCAGTGGACCGGCACTGGCTACACCCGTCAGCCTTGCGACGGGAATCCCAGGTCGTACGCATTCTGAAGGAAGCGAACCTGAAACGCGCCTCCATAGAGGAATGGCTGGAAGAAGTTGTCGCAGGAGGAGAACTTCAGGATTACGAGAATGCTCTGCAGCTCGCCGCCATGATCGACAAGTCCTACACCGATTACCAGCCCGCAATGCGACGAAGCCGAATCGTGCTGATGTCGGACGGCAGCGTCGAACCGCCAATTACTTCAAGGGTTTTCCTCCCCATGAAGGCCGACGACGAGTCGGCCAACGTTGTGTCCTACGACCTGATGCATCATGGGAATGCGAACACTTATCTTCGAGCCCTCGACCTACAAGCACAGGACGGCCGGGGAATCGTCAGCCGCGTGGCCAGCGACGTCGCTCGCGACTGCTCGGACCAAGAGCTGGCGCAATCGCTCTGGAAGCTCACTCGCTCGCTCGCTGTTCCGGAAAGTCTCTCCATAATCAATGAGCGGACGGAGCCCGCCAAAATATTGGTTCGATGCCGGGATCGAAAATGGCGCCAGCTGGGTAATGTGTGGCTGGCTGGCACTTTGATTCCCCAGACGAATATCGGGGACGAGCATCTTCTTGTGGATGATCAGTTTCATGCCCATGACGTCGCCTTGCTGAGAAACCTCGGCGCTAGGACGACTCTCGCGGATGCCCAGATGACCCGTGGTGGTGAAACCTATGACATATGGAAGGCCCACCAAACCAACCGCATCTCCGGGTCAGTTGGGTTGTCAGGTGGGGGAATTCGATTCAATCAGGCATTAGCCACAGAGGGGCTCCATCTCTTGACGGAAGCTTCAGCGCCGACGCGGGCCAGGGTCACTCGGATGCTGCTTAGCCGGACCCATTATCCGACAAAGATCGATTTCACCAGTGGATTCCGTGCCTCGGAGAGCATCGAGGGGCCCGACTTGTGGTGGGTTAGGAACTATGGCGCCTTCGAAACTTCGCTTGGGCTAGTGGATACCAAACACTGCGTGGGAAAAATCGACGGGATACCGACCGACTATTTGCCGTTTCCTGGAGAGGAAGCCGCGGAATCCTTGGGTTTGGCCACGGACGCCCAGAAGACTGAATGGAGTCTTACTCTTTCGCTTGCTGAGCAGCGCCTGCCGATGCTGCAGCTCCATGAACTATACGGGGCGCTTGCTGCCCAAGGCGTGCGGGCACCCAGAGAGCTCTTGACCCCGCTTAGTGGAGGACGAAACTCACGGTATCGAACCAGCGATTTGATACTCGCAGGCGACATCAAGTCCCGAGACTATCTCGTTGATACGGCAGACGTGCCCGTCATATACACCGGTCATCCAGATCTCGATGAGGCCTTGACCGAGAATTGGGGACTTAAACCCGTTACCGTCGAGTTCTTCACCTCAGCCCGCGCCGTACCAGTGGAAGGCGAAGCCCCCGAAAGTATCAAATCGCGCTTTCCGTTCCTCAAGCGCGCAGCTAGTGAAGTCACGGTTCAGATCTTGTGTGTTCCTTGCGCCTCCGTAGATGAAGTCCGCACGAATAGCTTCGACTCACGTTCCGAAGCCACGCCAAAGGCGTCTTATCTCCAAGACGGGGTGCTGTATTACCGTGCGCCCCAGGGCGAACAGGCATTGCTGACAACCATTCTCGGCGCCTTTGGAAGCAAGAAGGCCGCCTCGCAAGTCATGCAGACGATGCGCCAGCTTAAGAAGGATGATGCGGCAAACACACGCATCATCAATGCAAACAAGCAAAAGACAGACGCAGGTAAGATCGCTGAATTGGTCGGTCGCGACACCCTTCGGACGCTAATTCCGGACGCAGTTATGAAGATGTTGGACGCACGAGACCTGGAGCTGACAGACGAGCGTATGTTCGAAATCGTCAGTAGATTGCACGGCAGTAGCCTTCTCAAGGTCCTTAAGCCTGCGCTTTCCGAGGCAGGCATCGAAGCACCCGACCAGTTCCGTGGCGGCCGTACAGCCCAGGAGTTCGTGAAGGAGCTCGGGTTCTCCCCGGCCATGGCTGGCGAATCAATCAAGAAGAAGCCGGAACGCGAGGAGTTTGTTGGACCAGTGGGTTTGAACCCACTTCATAAATATCAGGAGACAACCAGCAAGAAGATCGGCGACCTCCTCGCGGGGCATACCAAGCACAGCCGCGGCTTGGTGCAGTTGCCCACAGGCGCCGGCAAGACACGCGTAGCCGTGGAATCCGTGATCCGAGATATCAAAGCCACGCCGAAGGATGACCACCGCCTGGTCATCTGGATCGCCCAATCTGAAGAACTCTGCGAGCAGGCCATCGAAACTTGGACGTACGTCTGGCAGGCGGCGGGAGCACCCGGCGAACGAATGGCGGTGAGCCGGCTTTGGGGTGGGAACAGCGCCATCCGAGAAGAAACCAAACTCCACCTCGTCGTCGCAACCATTCAGACGCTGGCCAGCATCCAACAGAACCGTCGCTCGATGTACGAATGGATGTCTGATCCCGACCTGGTCATCATCGATGAAGCCCACGGGGCGACCGCCACTTCATATACCCCGGTTCTTTCCTGGTTCGGCCGCTCATTCACCGAAAAATCTCGGTCACTGCTTGGTCTTTCGGCCACTCCGTACCGGGGTACAAACGAGAAGGAGACTGAGCGACTGGTTGCCAGATTCGGACGCAATCTCATCGAGCCAGATGAGTTCAGCGCGGAGAACGCCCACGAGTACCTCCAAGGCATGGGCGTTCTAGCCAAGGTGAACCACGAAGAGCTGAAAGGTATCGAGCTCAAGCTGAAAGACATGCGCTCGGCCACGGACGAGGATTCCCAAAGCGCCATGCTTGAGGCCCGGATCGACCTGCAGCAGGTAGCGGACAGCACCCAACGAAACGAAGCCATTCTGGACCACATCAAGGCGTCGGAAACGAAGGGGCCGACTCTGGTCTTCGCCGCTTCGGTTGAGCATGCCGAGGCTCTCGCAGCTGTCCTGTCAGTTGAAGGCATTCCAGCAGCCGCCATCTCCGGCAAGACCGATCTGGGCCACCGGCGTTCAATCATCGAGGACTTCCGCAACGGAAAGATCCGCGTGCTGACCAACTTCGATGTGCTTACCCAAGGCTTCGACGCACCCAAGGTCGACGCCGTGTACGTTTGCCGCCCGACGTTTTCTCCCAACAAATACATCCAGATGATCGGTCGAGGTCTCCGCGGACCACTTAACGGAGGAAGCGAAGAAGTCCTGATCGTCAACGTTAAGGACAATTTGGATCAGTACGGTCAGAAGCTGGCGTTTACCCAGTTGGACTACTTGTGGAAGAACGAGGCGATAAGTGTTCGCTGAGATTCAACTAGACGAAAGTCAGCGAGCGGTCGCGGAAGCGGAGCCTGATGCGCGGATGTTCGTCACCGCTGCAGCCGGCCAAGGCAAGACCGAGGTCCTGCTGGCTCGGGTAAAGACATTGGTGGAAGACGGCCTCAACCCCGCCGACGAAATTTTGGTGCTGAGCTTTTCCCGGGCCGCCGTCGAGGCTGTCAGGAAGCGGGCACGAATCCATGATCTTGACGGGCTTCAAATCCGAACCTTCGACTCCTTTGCCGCGCAGATTCTGATCGACATGGAGGAAGAGACTCTGGGCGACAGCTTCGAGGCCCGGATCCGAAAAGCCACCAGATACATCGCCGGTGACGAGACGCCCGATAGGCTCACATACCTGAAGCACATCCTGGTCGACGAAGCTCAGGACCTCGTAGGAGACCGCGCGGAGCTCGTTTTGGCGTTGTTCTCCGCTCTCGGCGACGACCTTGGATTCACCGTGCTCGGCGACCCCTTGCAGGGCATTTACGACTTCCAGCTGGAAGAATCCGAGTCCAAACGCACCGCGGCGGAGCTCATCGATACTCTCGTCGAGGAATTTGACGCTGATCAACAGACGCTGGCAAAGCACTACAGGGCGGTGACCGACCGCACGAGGGAGCTCATCTCCGTCGGCAACGAGATCCGCAACCTGGGAGCACTCGACGACCCAGCCTGCGAGGCCGCACACAGCCTGCTCGACGATTTCCGCAGGGAAGTTTCCAGCACCTCCGTACTCAATGAGTCCGGGGCGCTCAGCCCGAATGACGGCGACACAACAGCCCTACTTTGTTCGACCAACTACGAAGTCCTCATCGCGAGTGAACTCTTGTGGGAGAACGGATATCCGCACCTGATCCGGCGGAAGGCTCAGGACATGAGTGTGGCGCCGTGGGTTCATCAGGTCTTCAAGGATCTGGAGGACAGGACGTACGACGCCGACGAGATCAAGTCCCGCCTGCACAAGCTCTTCGGCGAGGCAGCAGCCGACCGCTGGCTCGCGTTAAAAACAGCCGAGGGCAACTTCTCCGCGTATGACTCCCTGAATGTCCCCCAGCTCAGCCAACGACTGCGCAGCAGGTCGGTCCCTCTGACGCTCACCGTGGCCGACGTCGCTCCGCTGATCGTTTCGACGGTGCATCGGGCCAAGGGGCTCGAGTTCACCAATGTCCTCTATCTGCAGCCGGAGTTTGGATCTCCCGCCGCAGAGCAGAACGCAGCCACATTGAAGCAGAAATACGTAGCCCTTAGCCGCGCTCGAGAAGAGGTCGTCTCGACCAAGCTGCCGAAGAAGATCCTCAAGCACGCCGACGGGTCCAGGGGACGATGGCTGGAGAAGGCTTTCGGGAAGTACGGGCAGTACACGGCGCGGATGGAGTTCTTGAACTCGGACATCGACGACGTTTCGCCCTATTACCCCGCAGATGGAGACGCTCACGCCGTTCAGGACGGCCTTGTTCTCGATGACCTTCTGGGTGAAGTCGTGTCCGGCCGCATTGAGTCCCAGCCGGAGCCCGGTGAAATTCCCCGCTACGAGCTGACCACGAGCGACGGCCGCCGACTCGGCCGAACCAGCCACTCTTTTTCGTTCGCGCTAAAGAAGAATCTCGGCTTCAAGGGAAACCGCGGCGGCCAAGAGTGGCCTATGGCTTTTACCGGCGCCAGGGTCACATCCATCGAGTGCGCCACCGGCCATCCGGAGGAAACGAGACTCGCCGGGCTCGGTTCCTCTGGTATGTGGCTGGTACCGCGGCTTACCGGACTGATCAGCCGGATCAAGGATTAGGAGAATGACAGTGTCGACCCTAGACAGCAAATACGCCTTCCGCCGCGAAATGGTGGACCGCCTTGTCACGGACCTCTACGGGCCTGGCGCTTCCGACGAGCTCATCACCGAGCGCCCTCTTGAGCGCTATGTCACGGGAGTACTCTGGCCGGCGGCGGACGAGACCTATTCAGAGGCGCCCGATGAGCCTGAGTCCGTGGCGGCCGCTTCTGGCGAGGCCTCCGTGGACAGCCCGGTGGCCAACGCCCGGCTGACTTATCCCAGCAGTGTGGGCGTGACCGTTTCCGTTGACACAGCACTTTCTACAGTTCTGCTCGTCTCGCCCACTGCCGCCAGGTATGCCCCGGTGCCTACCGTCCGGGACAGCGGCAGCAAACGCCGCGATGCATATGACTGGCAGCGTACGCCAGCGGAACTACCCGAGATCGTGATCGACCTGGCTTCAGCTGGGCCCCAGCGGCATTTGCTGGAGGGCGGAGCCCTGGAGCTGTACGCCTTGGTACGCACTCCTGAAGAGGCCGTCGTCACCGTGACCGTGGTGCTGCGGAACACCCAGCCCAAACCTGACCCGACATCAGATAAAGACGTCGCGTGCTGGTTCCAGGCCGGACTCTCCGTTCACACCCCGAATCCCGCTCTTGTGGATCGTTCGAAGCTGCGTACCAACGTTCCTTCGGACCCCGACCTGGCGTCGTCCGAGCTCCTCTACCGAAACCACATGATCTTCGGTGCCGGGCACGGCTGCGCGGTCGAGGTGGAGGTGTCCGACGTTGACGGCCGGCTTTGTCAGCGTGTTACAACGACGTTCGTCCCCCGCCAGGATGTCCACCGGTCCATGGCTGGCGTCAGCGGCGCTAACCTATCGCTGTCGTTCATGGGTTCCGCGACGCGCGACGAAGTCGTCGCTCAGCTAAACCTGCTCGGGCAGGACTACTCATCATGGATCACGGCATCCAGTGACTCGATGACAGCAGACGGTCACTCCCATGTCCCGCAGCACTTGCGGGGTGTCGCGGCCGAGCATATGAAGCAAGCGGGGACGGCCCACGGCCGAATCAAGGCGGGCATCCAGCTGCTTCTCAACGACGAGAAAGCTTTTGAGGCGTTTCAGCTGGCGAATCAGGCCATGCACATGCAGCGTTCGCGTCAGGACTGGGTGCGAATGGGAGGCAAGGGCGAGTTCGTACTCGGCGCCCAGGCGTGGCGCCCCTTCCAAATTGCATTCATCCTCATCAACCTGCCGTCAGTGACCGACGATCAGCACCCGGAGCGCGACATTGCTGATCTCCTCTGGTTCCCCACGGGTGGAGGAAAGACAGAAGCCTACCTGGGGCTTGTCGCCTACCTCCTGCTGCTCCGACGGCTGCGGAACACAAGTGTCCGGGGCGTTGCCGTGATCATGCGCTATACTCTCCGGCTTCTGACAATCCAACAATTTGAGCGTGCTGCCATGCTCATTTGCTCCCTGGAATCTGTTCGACTGGCGAATGAGGACCGGGTCGGCGGTGCACCGTTCGGCATCGGACTCTGGGTGGGCGGAGGCGCAACGCCGAACGACATCGCAACTGCACGAACGAACCTGGGAAAGCTTCGGAACAACCAGGAAGTCGTCGAAGGAAACCCCAAGCAGATCGAAGCCTGCCCTTGGTGCGGCACTCGGCTCACGGTCGACGACTATCGGATCGTCAAAGTGCCCTCCGACCGGATGCTCGTCAGCTGCTCCAACAAGGCGTGCGAGTTTGCGGACGGCCTACCCGTACACATCATCGACACAGACGTCTATCGGGAACGTCCAGAACTCGTGATCGGGACCGTGGACAAGTTCGCCGGTATGTCATGGCGGGGAGAGATCGCAACCCTTTTCGGACGTCTCGCTTCCGCCGACCTCGGCCCGGACCTCATCATCCAGGACGAACTGCACCTCATTTCAGGTCCACTCGGTTCAACCGTTGGCCTCTTTGAAACAGCGGTCGACTTGGCGGCCAGCGGCATCGGACGTGAAGATGGCTCCGCTAGTCGAAAGCCTAAAATCATTGCCTCAACGGCAACGATCCGACGAGCCAAGGATCAGATCCGTTCCGTCTTCAACCGCGACTCCAGTCTGTTCCCGCCGCCGGGGCTTGACCCCGACGATTCCTTCTTCGCGAACAAGGCGCCGTCCGAACAGTTCGGAACGCGGCAATATGTCGGCGTTCTCGCATCAGGTACGAGCCACGCCACGCTCATGGTTCGCACCTACGCATCCTTACTTCACTCATCCAATGTCATCGAAGGGGCCGCAACCGAGGACCGCGACCCCTACTGGACGCTGGTCGGCTACTTCAACAGTCTGCGCGTGCTTGGCTCGGCATACCTTCAGGTATACGACGACGTCCGTGCCCGGCTTAACCTCCTAGCCAAACGGGAGGGCCGGCTGGGGGCGCGCGGCATCCAGTTGAGTGAGCTCACGAGCCGCGTAGAAAACCATAAGATCCCCGAAGCGCTAAAGTCCCTGGAGAAGAGCCTGATGAGCGGCCGCACGCCTGAGGACGTGGTGCTGGCCACCAACATGATCTCAGTCGGTCTGGATGTGGATCGTCTAGGACTGATGGCCGTCATGGGTCAGCCGCAGTCGAGCGCTGAGTACATCCAGGCGACCAGCCGGGTCGGGCGCCAGCACCCGGGTCTGGTCGTCACGATCTTCAATGCAGCGAGAACACGGGACCGGTCGCACTATGAATCGTTCAACGACTTCCACGGTGCGCTTTACCGTGCCGTGGAAGCCACGAGTGCCACTCCGTTCGCGGCTCGGTCCCGAGACCGCGGACTGCACGCCACGCTTGTCTCGGCGCTGCGGATGCTCGTCCCCGAATTGCGGGGCACTGCTGGCCATGTCAGGGACGAGTCCCCGGCAGTGGACGAAGTAATGTCCTGGATCGGCAACCGTGTAGCTGCAGTGGACCGGGAAGAGGCTCCCGCAACCCGCGAGGAGCTCGAGCGGCTACTGAACCTCTGGCGAAAGGCTGCGCTGGCGGACGCCGACCTGCCGTACGAAGGAAGGAAGAATTCGCCTCGCTCCCTTCTTATCGATTCCAGCAAAGCCCTCGAAGATCCCGACTTCGTCTACAGCACGAGCAGCATTCCCTGGCCGACACCTCGAAGCATGCGCGACGTTGATGCAGAGACCGCCCTTCGGCCGGCCCCTATGAGGAAGGACGCCTCCCTTGGCTAGAAAGACCTACGCTGCCCGACGCAGCCAGTTGATCTCCACGTTCGGGGTAGGGAGCCTCTTCCCAGCCGAAAACAACAGTTTCATGATCACCAGCATCGATCAGTGGGACACGAAACATCTGAAGCCGGTCAGTGAGCCACGCCTGGCCCGTAGTTTGAGGGTGGCCGAGCTTCTCCTGCCGCCGGCGGGCGCGCGCGGGAAGATTCCGGTTGTCCGTTTTCCGCAAATGCTCGTGTGCCCCAGTTGCAACCGACTAGGACGTATTCAGCAGCTGCAGGCCTCCTACGAAGACCCTAAGTGTGGCTTGTGCAAGTCCCTGGCACCGCTCACGCCGTCCCGCTTTGTCGTGGCATGCGAGGACGGACATATCGATGACTTCCCGTATTCCTACTGGGTGCACGGTTTCACGCCAAGCGGCGACTCTGACCATCTGCTATCGCTCGCTTCCGAGGGCCGCACTTCGTCGCTCGCCGACATGGTGGTTCGGTGCTCGTGCGGGAAATCTCGGACTATGGCAGACGCGTTCAACTCCGTCGCGCTAAAGGAAATGAAGTGCCAGGGAAACCGACCGTGGCTCGGTTATGGCTACCGGGAACGCGACTGCGGCAAAGCGCCCAAGACGGTTCAGCGTGGCGCCTCGAATGTTTGGTTCCCCGTGGTTCGGTCCGCGATTTCCATTCCGCCCTACTCCGAGTTTCTCGCCAAGGTGGTGACGTCAAAAGCCTCCCAGCTTAGTCAACCGCAGGCTCTGGAGCCCGGCTCCACCTGGGTTCTTGAGGGCGTGGTGCAGGAATTTGACGGCCGCTTCTCAGCTGACGAACTTCGCGCAGAAATTAAGCGCCAATTCCACGGCAATGAGGAAACTGAGCTCTCTGAAGAACAGCTCAGGGAGCAAGAATTCCTAGCGCTGATGAACGGGCGCCGGGACAGCCCGGACACCGACTTCGTCGCCGAGAAAGTGGCAGTGCCTGAGGCCCACCAGCACTGGATCAAGGCCGCGCGAAAGGTCACCCGGCTCAGGGAGGTCCGCGCACTGTACGGCTTTAGCCGGTTGCATCCAAGGAGTGAAGACAAGCCTGACGCCAAGCTGTCGCCGCTTTCACCTGACGACAACCGCCAGAACTGGCTGCCCGCAATTGAGACGCTGGGTGAGGGACTCTTTGTGGCTCTGGACCGATCACAGGTTGAGGCTTGGGCTGAAACGGACTTCGCAGCCGGCAGGGAGAAAACCCTCCGCCTAAACGCGAAACGTGCGGCTGAGCAGCGCGGTCAGGACCCGGTTCCCGTCAGCATCGTGGAGACCCTGATTCACACGTTGTCCCACATCATCATCGACCAGCTTTCGCTGGACGCCGGCTACCCTGCGTCATCGATTCGCGAACGGCTCTATGTGGGTCCGGATCAAGTCGGAGTGCTCTTGTATACGGCATCGTCCGACTCTGCAGGCAGCCTGGGCGGCATCGCTGCACAGGCGAGCCCCAGGCGCCTCGGGCCTGCTTTGGACGAAGGACTGTTCCGCACGTCGTGGTGTTCAGCGGATCCTGTCTGCATCGAATCCCGCGGTTCTGGTACCGATGCACGTAACCTGGCCGCCTGCCACTGCTGCGTCCTTGTGCCGGAAACAAGCTGTGAGCTGTTCAATTCCAATCTCGACCGGGGGTCACTTTTTGGCGTCCATGGTCAGATCGGGCTTGGTTTCAAGGATTGGGCAGCGCTCAACCCCATCGCCGTGGCTGGCGTTGAGAAACCGGGCGTTTCGGACGTACCCCTCAACGACAACATCCCTCTCAGCATTCGTCAGAGCCCGTGGCTGACGGTCTTCTCCGAATCCGGTCCCGAGCTCCAGGAACTCATTCCCGAGCTCGTGGAAGTCGATGTAGAGCTCGGGGATTGGGGTGCCGACATCGGCCCCGACAACCAGTGGCAAGTGGATCTCTCGTGGGCGACTGCGCGCGTGGCAGTGCTTGTCGAGCGGGATGACGAACGTGATGACTGGCTCGCGGAGCAGGGGTGGACTACCTACCACACGAACGATTTTGCACCTGCGGACCTCGCAGACAAGCTTGCCGACAAGGTTTACTGACATCTTGTTTGGGGGGTCGGACCTCCGACCCCCCAAACAGGTTGAGCTCCAGTCCATGTCGCCTTAAATCGGTTGCTTAGTCCAGGAAGTACTCGTAGCTCAGCGGCTTCAGGTTCTCTGGCGATGGCCGCCAATCGGGGTAGACGCTCATCGTCCCGTTATCGGTGGCGATAGAACCGTCGAGGTGGCGCTCCCACTGGATGTCCGCCACCACAACAAGATCCGTCGGGCCATAGTCATTGGCGTGCGTCACCTCATTGCGTGTCAGGATGACCTTCTGGACGTAACCCTGAGAGCCCTTGACTTCGATGTGACGCTCCTCGCCTCCGCGCTTGGCGAGCAAATCGTAGGAACGGTAGGCGCCGACGTCGTCGACGCTGTACCCGGCCGCCTCGTAATGAGCAGTCGCCTGCCGGACTGCCTGCATCTCAATGGCCTTCTTCAATATCGGGTCAGCACAGAAACCCGCGTAGCGCTGCTTGACGCCGTTCTGTCCCCCAACTGGCGGCGCAACGAGCGGAATATCGAATCCACCCCAGTCACTATCAGGCAGCAACCCGTAGACCGTTTTGATTACTTCCGCGGGTAGTTTGAAGAGATAGCCCTGATTTGGTTTGAGTCCGCTGGTCGGATGCTTCTGGAACGGAAAGTAGATCGTGAGGCCGGCCGTGTCCGTAAAGTCTCGTTCAAGTTCGCTTTTGACGCCAAGAATGTCTTCCTGGTGGTCCGCCCGAAGGTCTGTCAGCAGGTATGGCCGGGAAAGCGCGGTGTACTTGGTGAGGGGAATCGTGTTGGCCGGCTTGCCGAACCAGTCCCCCGCCCGGGGCTGCAACTCGCCCGCCACAATTGAGGCGCCGTACATCCCCGATTTGAATCCCATGGGATTATTTTTCCCCACCCAGTGAAGAACCACATCGCCAATTCGCACATCGTGCATCAGGTCATATCGGGATGTATCCGGAGCAATGAGCTCGCTCCCCCAGGTGTCCACGTTGACCAGTTCCATCCAGTAACGCTGCGAGGCGTCGCCGTCCCACCATCGTGCTTTTTTCCCAACCGCACTAACCGTCATTGCTCCCCCAAATGGTTGTCACTGATCTTCACAAGTATTGTGACTACTTTGTACCAAGCAGCTCCGACGGTTTGCCGCTCCACGACACGACCAAGCCGTCGCGTGCGCGTGTTGCCGCGACGTACAGCAGCGACCGTTCACGGAGAATGGCGTCGGTCTGCTCCGCCGGCGCCAAGTCCTTCACCTGGTAGGAAGCGGGCAGGGTTTGGTCCGAAATCCCAAAAAGAACCACCCGGGTGAACTCCATACCCTTCGACCGGTGCATTGTCATCACGGACGGCACACCAAGCACCGTCGCTGCACCAGCCGTCCTGGCTTCAAGATCGCGTTCGTTCAGCCCGTTGATGACTTTGCCGACCTGGAAATTCGAGCGGACCAGGATTCCGACGGTCTCCAGCGGCACCCCTTCGTCTTTCCACTTCCGCAGGTAGCCAGCAAGGTTGTCCAGTTCCTCGGCGATCGAAGCGGAGGCTATTTCTTCCGGCCGTGGCCCTACCCGCGAGGAGGTATAGCCATTAATTGACTCCTGCTCGCCTTCAATATCTGTCACCGGAGCTCCGCTAAGAAGCCCGACGGCGTAGGCCAGGTTCTGCTGGGTGGTGCGGTAATTGAGCGTCAATCTGCGTGAACGGCCGACGATGCCAATCCCGAAACGGGACAAAGGGACCTTCTGGCCGTAGATGCGCTGGTGCGAGTCCTCTGCGATGAAAAGGTCATCCGGTCCCTGCTGGACCAGCTCCCGGAGGAACAGCCAGTGGCCGGCGTGCAAGTCCTGCGCTTCATCGATCAGTACATGATCAACAAGACGGGCTTCGCTGGCCTCTGCACGCCGGCGAAGCACCAGGGCAGCGAGGTGCGCCAGCTCCACGAACGAGGCATGCATCTCGATGCGGTTGTAGTACCGGTAGGCTTCCACGACTTTCCAGACTGCAAGCCGTTTCGCCCGGTTCAAGGCCGTGCCGCGGCCGGCGCGGGGAACCTTTAGGTACTCGTCCTTGCCGCTGATGAAGTTGGGCAGGATCACGGTTTCGTATTCCTGCTGGAGGAACGTCGGGTTGGCGAGCTCGAGTTCCAGCTGATGATCGACGTCGGCCAGGGCTGACTCCCATTGCTGGCGGGCACTATCCGCGTCCACAATCTTCCCCGGCGCAGAGACCTCGAGCCCGAAGAGATCCTTCATGGCGCGGCGCTGCTCGGTTTCCTGGGCACCGCGAAACACCTTGCTGACGAGTGAATCCACACCGGAAATGTAGATGCCGGGTGCTCCTGGCTTTGCCGCCCGCGGAAGATCCGCATCCAGCTTCGACAATCCGTTTTCCAGCGAATCTGCCAGGGTTGTCGTGTAGGTCGTCAGAACAATCCGCGAGGCCGGTTCAGTGGCGGCCAGCATCCGGGCGCGGTGGAGAAGGACCACGGTTTTGCCTGTTCCGGCACCACCGGAGAGGCGGAAGGAGCCGTTGTAGCGGCGTTCCGAGTAGACACGCTGTTCCGGATGAAGGAACGTCCGCCAGGAATCGAAGTCCCCACCTTCGATGACCTTTTTGAGCTCGTCCGAGTTGTCGCCCACAAATGTGAATTGCATCTTCGTGGCGGGATGCTCCAGGGACTTCCGGATCTTCTCCTCTTCAGTCGCCTGCGGGTCGTCCACGTAGCGGCTCAGCGCCAGCTTGTCCTGGACTTCTTGCACGGAAGTGCCGGCAGCCAGCTCAAGGAGTGCAGTCGCCTGCCACTCCGGCGCCTCGTCCAAGACGTCCAGGAGTTCTTCGTCCGAGGACGCGGCGAAGGCCCGGCCCACAAGATCCGCGGCGAGGCCAAGTTCTGAAACCAATCCAGCTGGATCCATGCCGCACCCAAGAAGCGGGTTCGTCCAGGGCTCGGCCGTCTCGCCGTGCGGCGACTGCGGCACTTCTGGCTCGGTGTCAGGCTCCGGCGTCGGACCATCAGGAACAACTGGCGTAACAGAAGGAACCGGCGGGACAGAAGCCGCATCGCCGTCGGGCGTGGAGGCCCGGATGACCTCCAGGACACCGTTGACGGAGTTCACCTGAAGCACGCTGGAGCGGGCGATGTCGATTGCCTCGTCGTGCGGCCAGGCGCCGTAATAGAAGTAGTGCGGGATGGTGTCGAAGGCGACTTTGAAGAGTACGGCCCGGTAGTTGAGGTCTATCCGGCCTGTCCGGACGCGGGGGTCCGCGGGCGTATGCATGGGTTCGATGTGGAGCCCCGGCGCGGTGTCGTCCTTCTGGAGCTTCTCAAAGAAGGAGTACACCTTGTTTTTCATGGTGCCGTCGATCTTGTCCTTCTGCTTGATCCATGTCACCAGCGCCATATCAAGCTCCCTTCGTCTTCAGCAGTTCCCGAATATTGTCAACGTCTGTTCCCACGGTGGCCCAGCCGGCGGCCTGAAGTTCAGAGCGCCCGCCGTCGCCGTCCAGCACGACGGCGATCCGGTACTCCGGCCACGCGATCGAGACCGGCAGGCCGTCGACCTCGAACCCGAGTTCCGGCAAAGCACTGATATCCGCATTGGCAATCGCCAGCAGCAGAGTCTTCTCGAACTCGGTGGCCTGCTCCAGCAGCTCGTTCCAGGCAGGGCTGAGCCCGTCTGACATCTCCAGCCGCGCGGCCTCTTCCTCGACCGATCCGCCAGCGCTGACCGTAGACATCACCGATCCGATCGTCAGCCCGATTGGCTTGAACGCCAGGAGGTTGGAGAGCCGCAACCACTCGCGCCAGGACGCCTCGTGCGCGGGCGAACCGACCGCTTCTGCCCTGTCGTCCAGGCACAGTCCGACGGCGATCGTGGACAGACTCTTGGGCGACCCGGCCGCCGCGAACCCCAGGCTCCCCGAACTGTACGTCCAGGCCGTGACTGTGCCAGCAGGCAGAGCCGGCGTCGCGCCTTGCGAGAGCGCCGCCGCGTGCGCATACATCGCTTCCGCGTCGCCGGGCTCGGGCCGCTGCGCCATCAGCATGAGCGGCACAAGTTCCGAGAAGTTCGCCCAGGCCTCGGGATCCGGCCGGTTGACCCATTCCCAGAGCATCGTCATCGCGTCCCTGCCCAGCAGGTCCATGATCGCGGCATTCACGGGATAGTTGGCCATGAGCTGCGCGTTGAGCTTGGCATTGGCCCAGGAAGGCAGCACCACCGGCGCCGAAGGACCGGCTTCGAACGCTTCCACGTCCTGCCACGTCACCGCCCACGGCACCGCGGCCCCGGAGAGCTCAGAGCTGTGCCGGAGCTTGTCGCGCTTGGTAGCGTCGTCCGCGATTCTGTTGTGTTCCGGGGAAGCATGGAAGGTGAAGCCGTCCGTGTAGATCGCCAGCACGGGGAAGTTCGGGTCCGGCGGTCCCTTGAGCAGGAAGTCGGGGCGGGTTCCTGCAACATCCACCTGCGGGATGAGCTGCCATTGGAACTGCTGCCCTGGGATCCGGAAGGTGATGGTGTCCGCCAGCGCACCGGGCGTCACCTTCGTGTGTGCGCCCACCGCCTTGAGCCGGTCCATCCAGGCCTTCCGGAACCGCTTTTCCAGCAGCGATTCGATCGAGGTCTCGGCGTCGGGCGCCTCTTCCGTGACAGTCCAGTCGGTGAACGACGGCGGGACGACGGCGCCGTCGCTGGCGGCCTCACCGGAGCGCAGCAGCAGGCCGAGCAGACGTTCCGCACTGGCACGCGCCACCTTGTCCACCGTCCACGGATCGGCGAAGGGAAGCAGGCAGTGATGGCAGGCCAGCCGCTCCTCGAAGCGGCAGCTGCAGTCGCGCACGGTCTGCCACGCAGCGTGCAGCAGTTCCCACACACGCTCGGCATTCGCGAACTCGGCCAGGTAGCCCGTGCCGCCGGGGACTTTGTCGTGCAGCATGAGGGCAATCCGGCTTCCGCCATGCGCCGGATCGTTGATCCGAAGTACTCCGAGGTGGTCCGGGGCCCCGCCCAGAACCTTCTGAAGACCCAACAGCAGGGCTGCCTGGAGGCTGGGCACCGAGAAATCGTCGCCATAGGTCACGTCCAGGGGCAGGTGCAGGACCACGCCCTGGGTGTTGAGTTCCCGGGCCAGCACCACTTCCCTGACGCTTTCCTGGGCTGCCTTGCGGTATTTGCACCAGAACCGGTGCTCGGTGGGCAGATTCTCCTTGGCGGATTGGTCCAGCTGGCCGCAGTAGGAGCATAGCCGGAACATGGGCGTCCTGACGTCGTCGCCGGCGATGGTCCGCACACCGCCGTTGGAGGCGGTCCGGCCTGTGTTGAGCCACCGGATGTCCACCCGGTTGAAGTATTCAACGCCGAAGTCGTAGCCTTCCACGAACCAGCGTTTCTGCAGGTGCTGCGGGTCGATGTCCGCCGCGGCAACAATCGTGAAGCGTTCCCGGACGCGGTTGTCGCGGCGGTCATTGATCGCGGCCTCGTCCCGGCGGACCTCGGCAGAGACTTTCTTCATGACCACGACGTCCAGGACCTGGCCCATGTCCGCGATCGCCGAGGTGCCGCAGCGCAGACAGTTCTGCACGGCCGCGGCGGCGCCGAGATCGGTCTTGATCCAGCCGCATTGCGGGCAGACCTGCCATTTTTGGATATGGCTTTGCTGGGGGCCCAGGTCCACGGCGTCAATCAGGATTTCCATACCCTGCGCGTAAAACGTGGCGCCGGGGGCGTATTCGCTCAGCGCTACCGAGGCGCCACGGTTGTACGTCCTAGTCTCCGTAACGAATTCCTGGGTGTCCGCGTCTTTCCAGGACAGCCCCACATCCAGGCTGACCGAGTCGTCCAGGAGAGTGTAGTTCGGGAGCATGCCGTAGGCCTCCAGGACCGAAATCCAGTACTGGCCGCGGAGCTGTTTGAGCTGGTCCCGGATCATTTTTAGGGTGGCTCTGGCGGTCCGGACGGCCTGATGCGCGTCTGAGGTTTTGTCGTCCAGACGGTCCGCGAGGGCGGCGACCTCCTCCAGCTCAGGCAGGGCGTTGCCAATTTCCTTGCGGCGGGTGTCCAGTTCGTCGACGTCGGCCTTCCACTCCCCCGCCGCCCGGACCAGGTGACGGGCGAGGCCGCTGGGCTCGCCGTCGTCGTGCCGTGACGCCCACGCTGTCAGACGGGCGGCACTGTCTGCGGAAATCCTTGCGCCGAACTGGTCCAGGAACTCGGTGAGATACTGGGTAGCGTTCGCCGTGGCGTCCTCGATCAGGTCCCCGATGAACGATCCCGGTGCGACGCTCCCGAGGGCTTGGATTGCGTCAACCGGGTGCGGCCGGCCCGCCGCCCGGGCAAAGCGGTCCGCGACGTGGGCCACGTACTGGCGCCCCAGAATTTCTTCCGCATCCAAGTACGTGGCAGGCGGCCGGACCTCGCCGTTGATGACGGAGAGCGGTTCGTGGAGTTTAGGCAGGTGCTCGCCGCGGCCACGCACGAAGGCGAGGACAAGTGAGTTGCCCGTCAGGCGGCCGGCCCGGCCAATCCGTTGCAGGTAGGAGGCCACGGATGTCGGCAGCGAGGCCAGCATGACGCAGGAGAGGTCTCCGATGTCGATGCCCATCTCCAGCGTGGGGGTGGCGACCAGGACGTTGGGCGCCTGCGGATTGTCGGTGCCGGACTTGAACTGCGTTTCGTAGAGGATCCTCGTGGGGGCGTCGAGGAGAGAAGAGTGTTCCCGAGCCACCACTCGCTTGCTCTCGCGTGAGGAGTACAGGTCCCGGTAGAAGTTGCGGGCGTCGGCGGCGTGTCGCTGCAGGGTCCCGCTGCAGCGGACCAGGGTGCAGGGGCCCCCGACCAGCTGGTCGATGACAGTGAGGCTTCCGGGGGTGATGGCCTGGCAGACCTTGCACTGGACGGTGTGACGTCCTGCGGCCAAATCCTCGGCCTCGGGGACGGAGAGCACGATCTTCTCCGGGTCGAGCCAGTAGACGTCGGCTCCGGAGTTCGATTTCGAGCTGCCGAAGGTTCCGTCGTCGGCGAGTGCGGTGATGAGTGCTTTGGCCAGGTAGCCGCTGTCGGCGGGGGCGACGCCGAGGCAGCGGGCCGTCCATCGTGCGTACCAGGACGCCGAGGATGTGACGCCGTCCAGGTTGTCGGTGGCTGCGGCGGCGGATCCGATCCGGGGGAAGGCCGGCGCGGGCCGGCCGGAGGGGAACGCTGGCATGCCTTCGCCCTTGGGCCGCCCGCCCCAGATTTGCCAGCGTTTGCCGTCGGTCGCGATGTAGCCTTTGAGCCATTCGTGGTGGACGCCGCCCTGGAGGCGGACCCTTTCCACGGTGCCGCGGATCCACTGCAGGAGCTGCTGCTGCGTGGGCGTGGTCTCCCCGACCATGGTCTGGTGGAGGGCCGAGTCGTAGGCCTTCCGGGCCACGGAGAGCATGCGGGTGGGGTTGCCAGCGTCGGTTTCGACGGCCAGGGACCCGGTGAGTTCCAGTGTCCGGCCGGTCCGGGACTGGAGGCCGAGCTCCAGGAGGGCGTCGAACTGCAGCCGGCGTTTGGCGAAGCGCCGTGCCCGGACGCGTTCCGCCGGGGAGGCCTTCGGGTCCCAGAACGGCCGGAAGCTTTGCCGGTCCACGAATTCGGGGGCGATCAGCTGGTACCGCGTCCCCGGGGTGTCCGCGCGGCCAATCGCGGCGTCCACGAGTTCCGAGAGCGTGGCCGGTTGCTCACCGAGGGCGCGCCGCAGGGCGGTGCGGAGCGTCATGGTGTGGGAGCGGGACTGGACGTATCCGGCCCGGTGCGCGGCGTCCTGGACGCTGTCGGTGAAGACGAGGGCCTTCTTTTCCTCGTCGTTCAGGCCCTCGGCGCCGAACAGGTTGGAGATACTTACGGAGAGCATGGTGGCGATGGCGCTGCCCATGAAGGCGATGCCGTCCTTGGCCAGGCAGGACGGGCAGACGTCCTTCTTGGACTGGTCGTCCGCGTCCTGCCCTGTGAGCATCAGGACGGGAATGATCCGCCCCTCAGCGAGATCGGCACTGTCCGCTTTCGGCGGCATGGAGGAGAGGCCACGGTTGACGGTGTGGAGCCAGTGCAGGCCCTGCACCTGCTCCGAGCCGTCCTGGTGGAATTCAATGATGTCCGCCTCGGCCGCGGCCGAGATAAGGGTCCGGAAGCGCGGGTTGTTCGTTACGCGTGCCTCCCGGATCTTCGAATCGTCCAGCTCCAGGTCCATACCCGTGGGGGCCAGGACGGCACCCCATCCTGAGCGGCCACAGTGCCGGCAATAGAGCGCTGGCAGGAACATGTCGTGGGACTGGTCCACACCGTCGTCCGCCCAGCGGAAGCGCGGTGAGGTGTCCACGGCGGCGTCCACGCGGGACATCTCGCGGATCCACAGGTGCGTTTCCACGGTCAGGGCGCCCCTGCCGTGGCGGGCGCGAATGTGGCTGAGCAATGCGATGACATGGGAGATGAATTCTTCCGCGGCGTCCGGCCTCACCTCTGCAGACAGTGAATGGGACGGGAAGATGGCGTTGGTCAGGTCCGAGAGCGCGACGGCGGTGCTCGCATGCGTCAGCAGGGCGGCCGTCAGCGGGTGCGTGCGGATCGCGTCCAGAAGGTCAGCGGGGGGTTCGTCGAAGAGCGTCTTCAGGATGGGCCCTACGACGGCTTCCGGGCCGCCGCCGGCCTCGCGCAGTTCCGCGACGGCGCTATTGGTAGTGGTGATGTCCGCGGCGATGGCGTGCAGGTCCCGGCCCTGGACGGTTCTGTTGCCGAGCCCTGTCCATGCCTCCTCCGTGAGGCGGGATTCGGTAATGACGGACTCGGGTGGGAACACTTCGCCGAAGACAGTCTCGGCGAAGCGGAGCATGGCGTCCGGGTCGCCTTTGCTGCCCAGGGTTGCGGACGTGGCGACGGGTGTCGCCCGGCCGAGCGGCCGGGCCCGGTCTTCCTCGCCCAGACCGTGGGGACGGCCCGTCAGGTCGTCCGGCCAGTAGCTCTTGAGGGTCAGCCCGAGCCGGCGCAGCAGCATGGCGACGTCCGTGCCCTGTGCGCCGTCGTAGGTGTGGAATTCGTCCAGCACCACGTATTGCAGGCTGGTCGCGGATTTCTGCCAAAGTGGCGCGTCGGTGTGGCGGAGCAGGAGCATGTCCAGCATCTTGTAGTTCGTCAGCAGGATGTCTGGCGGGTCCTGGTGGAAGACATCGCGGTCATTGATGAGCCCGTCCGGCGCGACTCTAGTGCGGTTGGTGTCCTTTTGGCCGGTGTAGAGACCGGCGGTAACGCCGGACAGCTCAGCGTGGGTGGTCAGCAGCTCGGCCAGGCGCTTGGCCTGGTCGTTGGCAAGGGCGTTCATCGGGTAAAGGATGAGCGCCTTGATGCCGGTGATGCCGTCCCGCTTGGCGCGCAGCACGTGGTCCAGGATCGGGTAGAGGAACGCCTCCGTCTTACCGGAGCCAGTACCGGTGGTTACCAAGGTGGGTTCCGGGCGACGGGGTGCACCAGCCGAGCCTTTGCTGCTGAGCCGTTGGAAGGCCTTGGCCTGGTGGCCGTAGGGTCCGAAGCCCTCGTACCAGTCCAGGCAGTCGCGCCAGCCAGGTTCCGCCGTTTCGAAGGGAAGCCGCAACCGGACGTAGGCGCCCTTGAAAAGCCCCTGCTCCGGATCCGCCAGGAAGTCCTTGATAGCGGTCTGCGCGTTCCCGTCCGTCAGCGCGAACGTAGTGGCGAGGTAGTCGGAAAGTCCGCGGCGCAGTTCCCCGGCCTGGGTGGTGGGCAGAAGCTCTGACATCAGGACTTCGCCTCCAGCATGCTCGAGAAGTGAGCGTAGGCCTTCCGCATGTCTTCCTCGCGGTCAAAAGTCTGGAACGGGAACTCGAACACGTACTCGACGCCGCTCTGCGGGTGCGTCCAGGTGCGTTCTTCGAGCGTGAGACTCTGCCCGACTTTTGCATACTTAGCTTTTACGCTGCTACTGACTTTACGCCCGTTGGCATCGTATAGATTTGCTTTCTCATATTTCTGAGTCACCCCGAAGAATGTACGATATATCGTGACTAATTCTTCTTCTGATATACCAAACTCAATAGCAGATAGTGCATCTATTTCGACTAGTAACTGACGACGCTCAGCTGAGCTGAGGCATGGTTCCACCTCGCTCCAAGCGCCCAAATCGACCGCCTCAAAGAACGAATCATAGGCGGGAGAGAGGCCATTAAGCCGAACTGCGCGTTGTGCGAGTTCTCTCTTTATCCATCCGTCCCTGACGCGGGGAAGATTTGATGTCACCGCTTGCTGCATATGCTCGTATCCCGCGAACTTGACTAGAAAGTCAAGCGTAATCGATGACCATAAACCACAGAGCGACGCAAGCTCGTATTCGGATACTTGAGGTCCTCCATAGCTACACACCGTATACGTGTGAGTCGGGCCAGGCGGAAGCAACGCAGCCTGAAGAGTCCTTTCATTTGTCGGTTTGACCCACTCCCGCCAAGCCAAACGCGCAAATTGATCCTCACGCCGTCCTTCACCCCAATCGCGCAAGGAGCGGACATACTCACTCCGCGGCTTTGCCCGCTGAAATTGGGTCCGAGGAATATAATCCTGAGTCAGGGACTCCAAGTCAATTTCGTCCCAGTCACTGTTGCTATGAATGGTCTCCCGCGGCTGCTTAAAGAATGGATTTCCGACTGTCAGATGTGGACCCTGCAAAATTACGTCATCCCAAGTGTCGGGTTTGGCCGATCCGACCTCAAAATAGCCTTTGCGTCGGTCACTTGTCTCGTGCCATCCAGAAGAATATCGAAGCGGAAGTTCGCGTACTCGGGGGGCCGAGCTCAGTTTCTCTAGCACCCGGGAGGTGGCCCGATTCACGGGATAAACCATACGTGCGTGCAACGCGGGCGTACCCGGCTCGTCGAGCATGTCTGCCCAGACAGCAAGTAGAGCCTCATCTACGTCGATGAGCCGTTCGTTGTGAGGCCGCTGGTCCCAATTGCCATGCGAATCCTTCAGGCCGGGAACATCTCCGTCCCCGTTATGACCCAAAGAGCGAACCAGGGTGTCGGGATGATACAGGGAAGCCGCCATACGAAATGCCGGCGCTTCTCGACGCGCCCCATATACATGGACTCCGTAAGTAATCTTGGAGTCAATCTCGAATAGCGTTAGGGCGTTACTGAACTGCCAGTGCCGACGGAGACGTCTGTAGGCCTCTGCACGCAGGATCGCGGCCTTCTTTTCAGTGAAATGCGACTCCGGGTGCAATAAGGCAACTACCCCGTTCTCAGCCGACGACCTCCATGTGCGTTCCATGAAAACCCTGTAGAGATCGGGTTGGAGGCCCGATAGCAGGGAGTACATGGCACCTGAGCCTATGCACTCAGTTATCACAGGATTCGTGACGGCATTCTCTACAAAGAAATCGACCATACCTTCATACGAGAGCGTCTGTACTCGTTTGGCCTTAATTTCTATCTGCGTAGGTTTGTCATTTAGCTGCCACCATGCATCGCCCTCGGCCAAGAGTGCGTCTTCATCAGAACGAGGTCGAACCCAGGGGGGATTGCCGACCTGCAAGTCGAACCCTCCACGTCCGAACACTGAAGCGAAGTCGAGTTCCCAGTGGAAAAAGCCTTGGTCGGCGGCGATTCTTTCGCAAACTTGCAGCCAGCTATGTTGCTGCTTAACAGATTCCACATCGGAAGCCAGAGCAAACTCAAGATCAGTCCGTTCGGCGTCGTTCAACTCTTCCCACGTCAACGACGAGCTGACCGTCTGCTGCCCCACCATCTTCGAGTCCTTGCCCTGGAGGCCAAGGATCATTTCCAGAGCCGCCAGCCATTGTTCCAGCGAAGGGGGCTTTGCCCCGCCCGTCGCTCGCTCGGTCAGAGGCCAGAACCAGAGCGCGTTCCAGCTATCCATCACACGGCGAAGCCTCTGGTAGGCGCCGTTCGGGTCGTTGAGCGTCTGCTCGATTTGTTCGCGCGTGATCGCCTGGGCCTGAGTGTCAATACCGGCACTAGTCTCGACAGAATCGACCACCGAAGGGGTCCTACCGAAGAAATCGATGTCCCGTTTGGCCTCCGACTCAGCTACCTGGAGCCTGCGTAGGGAAAACCTCCATAATGATTCGACGCGGCGTCCGAGGTTGACGAGGCGTTCGACCTGCATCTTGCTCGGCTTCGACTTGAAACTATCGCGCCATACTTTTAGGTTCCTTTGCGCTTCGACCGCCAAGTCCTTGACCTCGTCGACGTCGACGGCGGCGCCCCAACCGGCGGCAGGAAGAAGGAAATGGTGGATTCGACCAACGACGTTAGGATCATCGCTATAGGCAGTCATGGCCTCGACGAGCCCGGTTAGGGGCGCGTCCTGCGGGGCGCTCTTGAGCCAAGACTTGTCATTCACTGACTGCCGGGAATAAGTTGCCCGGCGGGCGCCGATCAGCGAGTTGCCTGGGCGCAGCCGCAGCCCGAACCACGGCGCCTGCAGGTCCTTCACCATGGTGTCCAGCCAGAGCGAGACTTCGGCGAGTTCAACGGCGGTCGAGTTCAGGTCGACGCCGTGGACCTGGTGTAGCGCGATCTGGGCCTTGACCTTCTGGAGCTCCTGCGGGTATTCATCGGACGGAATCCGAACGTCCAACTCATCCTGTTTGCGCTTCAGGTACTCGTCGGCGAGCTGGCGGACAGCTTCCAGGGCGAACGCGCCGGAGCCCAGGGCAGGCTCGCAGACCGTCAGGTTCAGGATGTCGTCGGCTGCGGTCGTCTGGTCGTTTTGGTCCAGCAGCTCTTCGAGCGCCTGGGACACGACGAACTTGGTCAGCACCTCAGGCGTGTAATAGGAGGCGGACTGCTGTCGTTCGCGGCCGGCGAGCCGGAAGACGAACGAGCCTGCAGGGTGAAGCACCGGGCGGCGCTCCCCTGTCCGTTCGTCTTCTTCCACCACGAAGTGCTTGGCGTCAATGGACTCGGAACGGTCAACCGGGACAACCCAGGAACCTTTTACCGGGTTTCCGTCTTTGGCCACCTCGAATAGGGGCTCAGGGGCGATGAATCCCGTGTAGGACATCAGGCCCTCGTAGACAGCTCCGAGCTGGTTGATGCCAAGCTCCGCGTAGGAAATGAAGCCGCGGTCCTTGCCCGCGGCCTCCTTGCTCAGCAACAGGTGTTGAAGGACACGTTGCAGCTCGGCGTTGCTGAGCTTGGTGTCATTGATGAGGGACGTTGCGGCATCGTGGAAGAGGTCTGCCTTGAGCGGCTGGAAGACCAGGCCTTCGTTCTCGCCGGAGGCATCCGCAGAGGGGTTATTCCCGGCCGGAGCGTGACCGCTGTCCACCAGGTGGAACAGTTGCGCAAGGGATTCGTAGATGTGGGTGCCACGCCGGGACTCCCGGGACTGGATGTTGACCAGGGTCAGCTCCCGGAGCCGGTCCAGGCCGTACCCCTCGTTGTATTCGCCGGCTCCGACCGGGAGGACGCCCATCTCCGGGGAGGCCTCCGCGTAGAGTAGGAAGAGGATCCGGTAGAGGAACCGCAGCGACTGGCGGGCCAGGACCTCACCGTCCACGTCCTGGACGCCCAGACCTGCTGCGCGTCGGCGGTCCAGGACGTCGTTGGCGATGATTTCGATAGAGCGGCGGATGCCTTCGCGCAGGTCCTGGGAGACGCCCACGGTGTGTTTGACGGAGGCCTCGAGGACGCCGTCCCACCAGATGGAGCCGTCTGGTGTCGGCATGAGCGAGTCCCGGCCGAAGATGGCCAGGAACCGGTCCGTCTCTGCGTTCTTCTTGGTGTCGTTGCGGTCCGCGACCAAGAGCGCGTCTGCGGCGAGATAGCGGCCCTCGGCCCAGCGTTCCTGTTCGGTCAGCACCAGCCAGCGGCCGGCCATGATCACGACAAATTTCGGAGTCTTGTCCGAAAGGTAGGCCTCGGACACGGTCTTCGCCACCGTCAGCGCCGGGGACGGCTCTTTGCCGTCCACCAGAACCCCCCCGAGCGGAAGCACCGTGGCCAGCACGTCTTCCAGCGCGTCCGCCGGGGCGGCCTCGACGAACAGGACCTCGGAGTTCTCCGTGGCCCACACGCCGGGAACGAGCGTCTCAGTGCCGCCGCGTTTGAAGGTGACGGCCGCCGTCGTGCCCCGAAAACCAAGGGCACCTCGCAGCAGCGCGTAGGCCTCGGACGCACCCGCTGGGTCTTCCGAGAGCCCGGCGAGCAGGATCTGAAGGCGTCCGCGGACCTCGGCGAAGCGGGTCGGGGTTGTGGCGTGGCCTTGCTGGCCTTCCCCGTCCCAGTTCTTGCGGAGTTTGACGACCTCGGCCTGGAAGGATTCCTTGGTGGAGTCCGTGGTGAAGAAGTGTTCGCTAGTCCAGTCTTCGCCCACAACGATTGAATCAAAGGACGGCATTACTGGTCAGCACCTTCCGGGACAGCGATAGGGGTTGCGCGTGGAACGACGATCAGGAGGGGGCGGACCAGGCGTTGGGCCGGGGCGAGCGACTCCGCGATGCGCTGCTCCTCGCTGACACGCTCGCGTTGCTTTTTCACTTCCGCCCGCTGAGCGAAGTCGAAGGACAGCTGGGTCCAGCCCGTGGCCCGGTCCTTCCAGGCTTGCAGGCGCTGGTTGGCAGAGTTGGCGGCTGCTTCAAAAGTCAGCTGCATGGTCTGCCGGGCGCTCTCCACCGCCTGCGGCAGCAGGGCCTGCAGCCCGTTTACCGTGGCCGGTCCGGGGTTGGTCGCCTTGGCGTCGACGCCGATGCTGCTTAGGTGCTCGCCCAGATCCTCGAGGGGTTCGGAGAGACAGAACGCTGGATTGGCGGAGTCGGGGAAGTCCACCGCGATGAAGGCTTTCGAGACCACCTGCCCGCGGCGGTTCATCAACGTTCCCATGAGCAGGACCTGGGCGACGTCCACGTCGCCGCGGACCACGAGGACTTCGCTGCGGGACATTGAGGACAGGGCCCGGTCGCTGGCCCAGTCCAGAACGGGGTGGAGCGGGCCGAGGTAGTGGGCCTCGGGCCAGCTCATATCATCGGATTCGCGGGCGCGGTTCAGTTCCCGGGTGCCGGCGTCCACCGTGGTAGCGAGTTTGAGTCGTTCGGTGACGCGCCTCTCGGACAGGTAGTCCTGCGGGAGGTAGCCCAGGCGGTGCTGGAGGTCAGCGGGCGGGTTGAGCTCGACGAGGCCGTGGCCGGCGTGGACGGTCCAGCCGAGGACCTTGTGCGGATCGCCGAAGGCCTCGTTGAGGGCTTCGTCGAGAAAGTCCAGGTCCGTGGAGTAGAGCCCGAGCGGTTTCTCGACCGGGATGGTCGCGGTTTCCTCACTGTCCTTCAGGGCCTCGAAGTCAAGGAAGTCCCAGAGATCGCCTGAGTCCGGATCGGCATCCGGCTCGCTGACAACGTCCTCGAAGTCCTTCTTGCCGAGCAGGACGTCGCGGATGGCGTCTTCCTCCTGCTTGACGCTGTACTGCCCCATCAGGGAGGCGACGTCGTTGAGGACCGTGTGCGCCTCGTACTCACGTTCCATAAGACGCGTCAGGACCTTGATGTCGCCGGAAAACCGGGTGTTGTGCGGGTTCAGGAGCAGCGTGGTGATCTGCGGCTTCTGGCGCTGGCCGAACCGGTCGATGCGGCCGTTTCGCTGTTCGATCCGGATCAGGCTCCAGGGGATGTCGAAGTGGATCAGATGATGGCATTCGGCATGCAGGTTCACGCCTTCGGACGCGACGTCGCCGGTGACCAGGACACGCAGGGGGCTGTTGCCTCGCTTGAACTGGTCCACGATGCTTTGCTGCTCGACGTCGGTGAGTCCGCCGTGCAGGAGGCCGACGTTTTCCGGCTTGAGGCCGAGGGCATTGGGCAGCGTCTCCTGCAGCCATTTGAGCGTGGCGACTCGCTCGGCGAAAACCACTGCCCGCATCGCGGATCCCTTGCCGACGCCGATTTTCTTCAGGTAGCTGACGAGCTCAGTGTACTTGGCCGAGTCGCCGGTGTTGGCCGCCTCGGCGAAGTTGCTGAGCCGCTTTAGCGCTTCGGTTTCATTGGCCTCGGAAGGGGAATCGGCGTCGAGCTTTCTGAGTCGCTCGGTGACCGTTTCGAGAAGCGCGGCAGGGCTGGAGAGGAACGCCTTGGCCAGGAGCCAGGAGAACAGCGCGCCGTTCTGGCCCGAATACGGTGCCGGCTTGCCGTCGGGGTAGAGCCAGACGTCTGAGAGCTCTTCGGCAATAGCGTTCTCCGCCGCGGAGGCGGACACGAGCCGGTTGTCCGGTTCTTCCCGTTCGGCCCAGTCGGCGCCGACTTCCTGGGCGACCTCGGGGCTGTGCCGGTGCCGGCGGATGATGAGGTTTTCCACGTGCTTGGGGTCGAAGGTGCCGTCCGGGCGGACGGCGGTGGGGTCCAGCAGCCGCAGGATTTCCGCAAACGACTCGTTGCGTCCGTTGTGGGGGGTGGCCGAGGCCAGGATGAGCGCCTCAGTGTTCGGCGCGAGCACCCGCGCGAGCTCGTTGTTCATGGCCTGGGTGTTGGTGACGTTGTGGGCCTCGTCGATGACCACCGCGTCCCAGTGCAGCTTGCCGAGCTGGGCCCGGTAGCGGGGGCTTTTGAGCGTATCCATCGAGATGATGGCGCGCTTGTAGTAGGTGAAGGGGTTACGCGTGGCCGGGAGTTTCTGCCGGATCTTCTGGATGCCGGCGGAGTCGAGCCGAACGAACGGCAGAGCGAAGCGGCACCAGAGCTCGTGCTGCATCTGCTCCAGCACGTGGCGCGGGGTGACGATGAGGATGCGTTCGCCGCGGCCGCGCTTGACGAGTTCGCTGAGGATCATGCCGATCTCGAGGGTCTTGCCGAGTCCCACGGCGTCTGCGATTAGGATGCGCGGGCGGATGTTCTTGGTATCCAGCGCCTTCGCGACGGCGATCTGCTGGTACTTGAGGTTCCGCGACAGCATCCGGGTGGAGACAGTCAGGTATTCCGCCGACTGGGGTGTCGGCGTCTTGCGGAGGGTGGTCTCCAGGAACAGGCGCGCGCGGCGGTAGTTTGGCGTGTCATCGGCCACGACCTTGGACTTGGCGGGGTCGACAACTTCGATGGTGTCTAGCGCGGAGTAGAAGGCTGCTGTGGTGTCCCTTACAAGCTCGCTGAGGCCCTGGACCCTTACGAGGGTGCCGTCTACCGATTTCTCCACGCTGGTGACGAGCCAGTCCTCGTCCCGGACACGGACCACCGAACCGGGTGCGACGTTGAGTTCCCGGTGTGTGGCTGTAGCTGTCAAGACCTGCTCCTGTACTTCGTGGTTCCCCAGCGGGAGCCCGTGTGCACCATGCGGCAACGAGCTCCCAAGCCATTATCGCCTCCAACTGAAGGCAGTGCTGACACCACGGGGGCCTTTATCCCGTCTACGAACAGCTAGTGGAGTGCCACAACTTCGTGAAAACAGGAAAACCCGAGCTAAGGGGCGTCCACGAGTTCGCCTCCAACCGCCAGGGACTCAACAAACTCCTGCCGTACGTCGCTCATGGACTTGTCGCCCTCGGCATCGACGAGCCAGAACCACCAGCCAGCCTCTGACTGGGCTCCTGTGATAGCTTTCGCCGCTGCGCTCAGCGTGTCGTAACGGCGGTCGCCCACGTAGAGGGATCCATCTTCGCTGACCTGGCATGGTTTTCCCCTGTGGGCCTGCACACGGGCAAAAAGCGATTGACCTGGCCGAATCAGACCTGCGCTGACCAAGTCCGCGACTTCCACTCGTGGAGTGGCGCGCTCAATGGACGCGGCCACCTTGCCGCTGTGGCCGGCAGGCACGGGCCAGATTTCCAGGATGTCATCGATCATCCGTTCGGTCCGCTCGGCGATAAAGTCCTCGGTCCAGCCGTGTGCACCCAGTTCGACGACTTCGCGAGTCAGGAGAAGTGACGTATTTTTGCGAAGCTCTTCGTACTTTCCCTTGTCGCCCTGCCACGGTCCATTCGAGATTCGGCTGTTTAGTGATTGGGTCAACAGCGTTAGGTTGCCGAGCGTCTGAACCAACGCGTCGCGCTGGTCGGAGTGATCCCCGCCGCCGTCGGCTGGCCAGTTAAGTGACCATTCCTGTGGCATTACATGCTCGATGGTTGTTGTGCCTCGAATTACGGGTTGCTCATGCATCGACCGCCCGGACGTCCAGCCTCGCCGGTGGTCCTCTATGGACTCAAGCAACATCCGCAAACGCCCTCGCCTGAAGCGCTTGTAAATCGGCATGTCCGTAAGCTCACGACGAACTTCGGCATCTCCAGGCCAGTAGTCATTGGGACCATCCTGTTTGAGAAAATACTTCTCAGTACTTTCACCGACGCATTCACGAGGTTGCTGGCCCAAGAAGTTTAGGAGGTCAACCAAAATTCGGTTATATGCTTTCGTGCTGGCACGTACACATGTCCTGCGGATAAGCCAACTCTCAACCGTTGCAAGGCATTTGTCTCGCTGTTCCGGTGGTATTGGCGAACGATCGGGGTCCTCGAGCCATAGGACAAGCGGCTTGACTACCTCAGAATCCAGCATCGACGTCCGATAAATGAACAACTCGAGGCGACTGAGTATGTTGGTCGAGCTCCAAGCACGCTCCGTAAACGAGCGGTAAATATCGGCGTTTCTTCGGATCTTAGGCAGGAGCGCATCAATCGGCTCGTTGCTATCCGTGACATGACGCTTGAACTGGGAAAATACTTCTTTCGCCGTTACGTCCTTTAGTGATTGCGCAATGAGCCACTGATTGAGAAACAGCGAGCTGCGGCTGTAAGTCACACGGCCGGAGGCAACTTCTGTTTCCCAAAAGGGAGTTTCAAAGGCCTCCCAATGCTCGTGGTAAGCCTTTTCGGCTTGGGAAGGCACAGCATCAAGCCGCTGGAACACGAAGTTCTTTATTAGGTCAGCTGGTGTGAGCGGAGTACCGCGGGCGTTGAGGGTCTCAAAGATTTCCTGCGCATCCTCATCAGCCTGAAGCTCGATCACGACGATTTGGAGCTGGTTACTGACCGTCTCGACGAGGGCATGCGCTCGGCGCTCAGTATCACCACCGCCGAGCCACTCGCCCGCTGACTTCGAAAAGAACGCGTGCGCAGAAACCATCCGCGAGTTGGCATTCTTCAATTTTCCGTGATTGAAGGGCGCTATGGCCGCCATCACCTCGTTGAAGGCCGGCCGATCACGATTCGTCGGCCAGACCTTGAACCTATCTTCCGGGTGAGCGGTGAAGTGCTCGGGATTCTCCACCAAGTCTTGAACCTGTCGTGCAATGCTCTCAAAGCCTGCTAGGCGCACTTGCTCATAAACAGCGCTAAGCATGAGCTGTAGCGTCGTGAGTCGCTGCTGCCCGTCGATAACGGTGCGGACCGGAAGAGTACCAATTTCTCCCATCTGCTGTTGAACGACCACGGCACCCAAGAAGTGAGGCGCGTGGACCTCAAAGTTCACTCGGCGCCCGGCCAGCCGCTGAACGTCTTCCCACAGAGGCGCCCATTGGCCGTCTTCGCCCCAGACGTATGGTCGCTGAAAAAGCGGAACCATGAGCCGCTGAGGTTGGTAGAAAACTTCACGGGGCGTCTTTACTTGAGTGATCACGCCGAGGCCTTTCAGAGACTGGAGTCGTCGTTGCGCTGTCCGAAGTCGAGTCTAGAGTCCGCTGTCCCAATGCAGCGTCACCAAGGGCATCGGCGATCCGGTGTCGCCAAGCGTGATGAGTAGCAGCGCCCGGTGGCTGAACGGACACCCACACTTCGCGGACCATTTTGTCCCGGGTCTCATCTAGCATTTGTCACATATCTCATCGCGAGAATGCTGGGCATGCTGGAGGAGAAACCCGAGTGGACGTACTGGTTTGGCTGTTAGTCGGCCTCTTCGTGTACTTCTTACTTCGAAATTCGGCCCGCACGCGTCACGAAGAGGAGGCGCGACCTCCCAAGCCGCCGGTGGACATGAAGCGTTCGGGCGGCAGCGCGACCACCTCGAGCCAAACTGGTTCGCTCCCTTTGCCCCCGACGTCCGTCGTCGGCCAGGAACGGGAGAGGCCCCGGCTCTCGCCGATTCAGCCACCCATGAATACGCCCCCCGTTCCCGGAGAGGGGGGCATCTTCCACGTCACGTATCTGACCGATGGCGCGGGTCGCCCCGTTGGATCCGAAGATAGGGATGCGTGGCTTCGTGCACGCCGCCATGGGGTGACCGCCACCGACCTGAAGAAGATAGTCAAGCTGAACGGCGATCCGAGCAAGCAGCGGCCTGCACTTTTGCAGCAGAAGCTTACCGGCGAAGAGGGGCCGCGCTTTGCCTCGTTCCAGCACGGTATTGAACGCGAGCCAGTCATCGCCGCATGGGTGGCCGAAGAGTTTGGCATTTTTCCTAACTCCTTTATTTGTGTGGGATCGAATGCGCGTCACCTTGCAACCCCGGACGGCATTGGGTCGGATGTCGTGGCCGAAATCAAGACATCTGTGAAGCCATTGGTTGCCACGCTGAGCATGTACCGAGATCAGCTTCAGTGGCAGCTACACGTTACAAGATCTGAGCGTGCGCTCTTCGTCGTGGAAAATCGGCACTCCTTCGAGCGCGAACACCGCTGGGTATATCGAGACGAGGCCCGCATTGGCGTTCTGCGGGACCATGCCGACCGCTTCATCGAGGAGCTCGATCGCGTCAGGGATTCTTTCCGGGGAACGGAGGTACCGGTCAACACCTCAGCATTTCTTGGGTGTGAGCTGGCGGATTCATCCGCGTCCGCTGTCGGGAGTTGGCAGGTAGAGGAGCACCTGGGGTTGCCAGCGACGTCCGTAATGTTGGAGGCTGTTGGTTCCGGGGCCCCGAAGGCTGTCCGCGACGAGGACGAGGACCGCCATTGGACAACCAGCGAAACCTCACGTCTCCTCTTCCTCTACGGGGAAGGCGTCCCACTATATGAATTAGGAGACATCGTTGGTGCGACGGACCGGGCGGTTGTCTTCGAACTGACCCGCCAATTGCTCAATTCAGAGGCACCTCTTGTAGACCCGTTGGCGGAACACTATGGCAATTATTGGTCGTCGGATGACATCTCGAATCTAACGGACGCTTACTACGACGGCGTTTGGTTACCATCGATCGCTCGCGGACTCGGGAGGGATCAGCTCGGAGTCGCATTTCGGTTGTTCGAATGTCGACTTCCGGGCGTCACTAACTTCGCCCACGATCTCGCTTGGCTCGACGTGCCCATCGCCACCCTCCAGAGGTTTCCGATCCGCACCATTGAGCCAAACCAGCCGGCTGTCTCTCCAGTGGCTAGCCAGCCGCTAGCGGCATCAATTGATCGGCCACAGGCAACGATTTCCGTGCAGTCTGCCAGCTCTACGGCCGCTGAAACCATCGGCGACGAGGACGAGGAGCACCGGTGGACTTCCAGTGAGACCTCCCGACTCCTCGTTCTCTACGACGAAGGGGTCGCATTGGATGACTTGGCCAGCGATTGCGGCGCCACGCGCCTAGCCGTCGTGTTCGAGTTGGCGCGACGCATTCTCAACACCGAAGGACCCCTCAAAGATCCGGCGGTGGAACATTCTGGGCGTCCCTGGTCTGAAGACGACCTTCGGTATTTGGCGTCCGCTTACTATGACGGCGTTTGGCTACCGTCGATGGCACGCCAGCTCGGAAGGGATCAACTCGAGGTCGCCGTCATGTTGCTTGAATGCCAGCTTCCGTCGGCCCAAATCTCATGGCACGACCGGTGATGGTTCGGAGAGCAGGACGCCGACTGAAAGGTCTGCGCACCTCTTAGTTGGCAATTCTGACCTACCGCCCCAGCCTCATGCCCAACGCAATACGGCATCCGCCGCGCGGCTGGCGTCCTGGGAGCACCTAAGAATTCGCGCGTTAGAGGCCGAAGACGCACGTGAAGGGCGGCGGCCCGTTCGGGTTCACGCTGGCGGAGTCGCCTGAGGACATGCGAATGTCCGCCCGATCGCCCAAGCTTTGGAACAAAGGCACGGGGAAGGTAGCCAAGCAGCAGTTCCGCCATCAACGGCCGCAGACTTGGTTACTTACATAGGCATGTCCTAATGCCTAATATGCGAACGCCATGCCACCTGTGATTGAATAGCCAAAGATTTCATAGACCCCCTGGGGCTGGGAGTCGCCGTTGCGGTCGCGACTGGGCTTTTCGTAGTCTCCGCCGGAATCTCAATTTATTTTGGTAAACGATTCCGTGACGAAGATAGAGGAATGCTTATGGACGCTGTTTTTTGGATTGGCACTATGTCAGGAAATATCACGGCATCGATGATCGCAACGGCGCTCTGCGGGAAGAATGCTCTCCGCACCCCAACCGCTGCCTATCGACACGGTTCTTTCTGAAACAGTGCTTAGCGGCTCGACAGATTTCTCCGCGATAGTTGCGACACACTGTCGACCAACAAGCCATTACCGCCGCCCAGGTGTCGGAACGGAAACTCCCTGGGCCTGGGCATGACCACCCTGGGGCCTGGACACCGCCTGACCGAGGACGGAAAGGTGGGGGTCTGGCACGACGACACCATCTAGGCCGCCAAGTGCGTGGACACCGCCGCAGCCACCGCTAACGATCCCGGCTCTTCACGGTTCGTGGTGGATATTCTGCCGTGATGAATGTTCATGCCGCTGTTCTGGCGGCACTGCGCAACAGGATAGGCGTTTTGTAGTTGCGTGCGTTGGTGAATCCCAGGCCCGTCCTTTTTATGTGCTTGATCGCGGTGTTGTTGGCTTCCGCTTTCGCCGTAGTCGCGCCGGTGACAACGAGGACTTCGATCTCTTTCCACCACCGGCAGACCGTGCGCCAGAGCCGGTTGGTTTCCGGCTGAGCGGCTTGTTCTACCAAGGCCTGCATGCGGTCTCTCGCGGCCGCCGTGTCGGCGAGGGATTCTGTGGTGAGCAGTGCCCGGAGCTGCTCTTTGACCAGCCAGGCTGCCTGCAATTTTCCGGTGGCATCATCGGTGGCGAACACGGTGTTGAGCCTGTCCCGGGCACGGTCCGAGAGTGTGTCCCCGGCCCGCAGTAGCAGGCGCCGGTTGGCCCAGACCGGGTTATGGACCGTCCCCGCCGGCCATGAACCTGCTGGGTGAGCCGTTGCCGGACTTCGGGATTTTCGAAACAGCGGAAACGTCGACGTCTCTAGGGTCCTGCCTCATTGCCAGCTATGAGGCAGGACAGGGCTGGTCAGACGCCTCGTGAGTGGCCAGGGCCCGCCATACGGAGGGCGCGCCCGGCCAGACCGGACGCGCCCTCCGCGTGCACCGAACCCACGAAAGGGTTCGCAGCGCTCATTTCAGTCGATGAGCACCGGGGCCTTGGCACGCTCTGAGGATTCGAAAACGGGCAAAACGTTCCCCGAGCGGTGGTGGAGCCAGTTCGCCAGGGCCAGAAGCGCCACGAGTGCGAACGTGCTCAGGAGCTGGGGGCGTGAATCCTCACCGATGAAGCCCACCGTGAAGATCGCCGCGAGGATGAGGAGGCCGATGCCGGTGAGCCACGGGAAGCCGGGCATCCGAAGGGGAAGTTCCGTTCCCTCGCGGTCGGCGCGGAGGCGCAACGCGAGCTGGGCGAGGAGCGCGGACGTCCACACCAACAGGCACGTCGAACCCACGATGTTCAGCAGGACGGGAAGGACCTTCTCCGGGAAAGCCAACTCCAGCACAACCGTGACAACGCCGAAAGCGACGCTGGCCAGGACTGCGACAACAGGTACCTGCGCTTTGGACACGGAAGCTAGCAGGCGCGGAGCCTCACCCCGCTCGGCGAGGGAGAACGCCATCCGTGAGGCGCCGTAGAGGTTGGCATTGAGGGCGGAGAGCAGCGCTGCGACGGCTACCAGCGTGATGGCGGTGGCTGCGCCGGGCATGCCGGCTGCGTCCAGCACGGCGGCGAACGGACTCTTCAGTCCCGCCGAACCCACGGGAACCACTGCCGCGATCACGAAGATCGCACCGATGTAGAAGACCAGGATGCGCCACAGCACCGTGCGGACTGCCTTCTTCACACTGCGGGCCGGCTCCGCGGTTTCAGCTGCCGCCACGGAGACGATCTCGGTGCCGCCGAACGCGAATGCCACCACAAACAGGGCTGTGGCAATCCCGGCAAAACCGCTGGGTGCGAAGCCGGCACCCGTGAAGTTGGACAGGCCCGGTGACTGGACGCCCGGCAGCCAGCCGAAGAGCAGGGCAGCGCCCACCAGGAGGAACCCGACGATTGCCGCCACCTTGAGCAGGGCGAACCAAAACTCGAACTCGCCGAAGTTCTTCACACTGGTGAGGTTCACGGCGGTGAGCACCACGATGAACACGAAGGCCATCAGCCACACCGGCAGTGCCGGGAAAATGGTGGACAGCAGTCCTGCCGCACCCAGTGCTTCGGCCGCGATGACCACCACGAGCTGCAGCCACCAGAGCCAGCCCACCGTGGCACCGGCCACCGGCCCGTAGGCCTTGGCCGTATAGACGGAGAAGGCACCGCTGTCCGGATTGGCGGCGGCCATCTCGCCGAGGGCCCACATCACCAGGATGATGAGGGTGCCGGCCACGAGGTAGGAGATCAGCACGGCCGGGCCCGCGGCCTGGATGCCGGCGCCGGAGCCGATAAAGAGGCCCGCGCCGATGGCGCTACCGAGCCCCATCATGGTGAGCTGGCGGGGTTTGAGTGCGGCGCCCAGTGGGCGGCCAGACGTCATTGTCTGTTGTTCCATGAGGAGTCCTCTGGTTTGTTGGTGGAACGGATGGGGTTTCAGGTCAGTCGGTTTCTCAGGCTGCGTGGGCTTCCAAAACCCGGAGCACGCGATCGTTGGAGGCGGGGCCGGCAACGGTGATCCGCACACCGTCCCCCTGGTAAGCCCGGACCATGATGCCCGCGCGGTCAAACGCCTCCACCAGCCTCGCCTGGAGCAGCTCATCCGCACGGATCCACAGGAAGTTGCCCTGGCTCGGCTGCAGTTTCCAGCCCTGGGCTTCCAGCTGCGCGGCCATCCGGGCACGTTCCTGCCTGACGGCGGCGACGCGCGCTTCCATCTCCTCCCCCGCGTCCAGCGATGCGATGGCCGCCTTCTGGGCCAGTGCGCTCACCGAGAAGGGAAGGGCGGTCCGGCGCAGTCCCTCGGCGATCTCCGGCGCCGCCACGGCGTATCCCACGCGCAGGCCGGCGAGCCCGTACGCCTTCGAGAAGGTGCGCAGGATGCAGACGTTCGGGTACTGGCGGTAGAGCGCCAGGGAATCGGGGCCGCTGCCCGCTTCGGCGTATTCCACGTAGGCCTCGTCAATCACCACGAGGATGTCGGAGCGGACGGACTGCAGGAAGGCCTCAACGCGCTCATGGCTGATCGGTACGCCGGTGGGATTGTTGGGGGTGCAAAGCAGGATCACCTTCGTGCGGGCGGTGACGGCCGCGGACATGGCATCGAGGTCGTGGCCCTCAGCTCCGTCCAGCGGGATGCGGACCGGCTGGGCGCCTGCCAGCTCAACCAGGATGGGGTAGGCCTCGAAGGAGCGCCAGGCGAAGATCACTTCATCCCCGGCGTCGCACAGTCCGGTGATGATCTGCTGGAGGACGCCGACGCTGCCGGGTCCCACGGCGACCTCTCCGGCCGTGACGCCGAGGTGGCGGGCAATCCGTTCACGGAGTTCGACGGCGGCACTGTCAGGGTAGCGGTTCATCGTACCGGCCGCTGCGGCCACCGCAGCGGCGGCAGCGGGCAGTGGCTCGTAGTGGCTTTCGTTGCTGGCGAGGGCCGCAACGTCCGTGCCGGCGCTGCGCCGGCCCGGGACGTAGGGCGGAAGTCCGGCCACAGCGCCACGAAGGGCGGGATGCGCGGTGTCCGGTGCGGTTAGGAGCTGATCACGGGTCATGAGCAACGATCATGATTGTGACCAGGCACACAATGCAAGATACGCTCATCCCATTGGGACTTCTGCTCAACTTCTAGTGTCTATGGTGAAAATATGACCATCCCGAACCCTCGCACCCTGGATTCCCTCGACGGCAGGATCATCCTGGCCCTCGACAAGGACCCGGAAGCCAGCGCCCTGGCACTCTCGCGGACGCTCGGCGTCGCACGGAACACTGTCCACGCCCGGCTTTCACGGCTCGAGCGCAGCGGCGCCCTCCGCTCCTTCAGCCGGAGGCTGGATCCCGCCGCACTTGGCTATGACCTGATGGCCTTCCTCTCGCTGTCCATCAGCCAGACGCGGACAGGTGCAGTGGAAGACGGGCTCGCCGCGATTCCCGAGGTCATCGAGGTGCACGCCACCACCGGGGACGCGGACCTCATGGCCAAAGTTGTGGCACGCAGCACGGCCGATCTCTACCGGATCACGAACGAGATCCTGGAAATCGACGGGATCCAACGGACCAGCACCGCCATTTCCGTACTGGAACTCATGCCGCCCCGCTACGACGGCCTCCTGAGCCGGCTCTCCGAGCAGGAATCCCGCCCTTCGCACTAAGCGCGGGTGACGCACGCCACAAGTGGGCAGATTTTCAGTTAACTCTCCCACTTCCTGCCAATAATCCCAAGCAAATCCGCCTCTCTTGCCCATCTGTGAACC
Organism: Arthrobacter sp. Bi26; assembly: GCF_918697925.1. Lineage (GTDB taxonomy): Bacteria > Actinomycetota > Actinomycetes > Actinomycetales > Micrococcaceae > Arthrobacter. The sequence goes on along the minus strand of NZ_CAKKMF010000013.1, from coordinate 9,176 downwards.
AGCCCACATGATTCCTGCATGACTTCACTTACCGTCTCCGGCCGCGTGGCGCAGGTTCTCAGCAGCTACCTCAGCGATGTCTTCGGCGTCATGGGCAACGGAAACGTCTACTTCCTGGACGCCGCGGAAAAGCTGGGCCTCCGCTTCTCCGCCGTCCGCCATGAAGGCGCCGCCATCGCCGCGGCCGACGCCTACTACCGGACGTCAGGACGCCTCGCAGCGGGCACCACCACCTACGGCCCCGGCTACACCAACGCACTCACCGCCCTCGCCGAGGCCGTCCAGGCACAAATCCCCGTCGTGCTGGTCACCGGCGACGCCCCGAGCAGCGGCGCCCGCCCCTGGGACGTGGACCAGGCCGCCATCGCCGCAGGCCTCGGCGCCGCGACCTTCACCGTCACCCGCGACGCCGCGGGCTCCATCACGCAGCAGGCGGTGGAGTACGCGCTCACCAAGCGCACCGCCGTCGTGATTGCCATTCCCTACGACCTCGCGGCACTCGAGGCGGCCGACGAAGAGCTTCCCGAGCCGCTGGCAGCGGCGGTGATGGACGACGTCGACGGCGGCCTGGGGCAGGTGGCCCGCCTGCTCGCCGGGGCGAAGCGGCCGCTGATCCTCGCCGGCCGCGGCGCACATCTCGCCGGCGCCGGCCCGGAGCTCCGGGAGCTCGCCGACCGCCTCGGCGCGCTGACCGCCGGAACCGCCCTGGCGCTCAACCTGCTCCAGGGCGACGGGTATCTCGGCGTCGCGGGCGGCTTCGGCACGGACACCGCGGCCGGGCTCATGGGTGAGGCCGATGTGGTCCTCGTGGCCGGGGCAAGCCTGAGCCCCTTCACCATGCGGTTCGGGCACCTGCTCGGCCCGGACAGCACGGTCATCCAGATCGACGCCGCCCTGCAGCCGACGCACCCCCGGGTGGACACGTTCGTCAGCGCGGACGTGAAGTCCGCTGCGGGACGCATCCTGACGATGCTGGATGGCCCGGCCTCGCCGGACGCCAGCCCCGCAGAAGCCTGGCGCGCGGAAGCCCGCAAACGCCTGGCCGAGGGACCGGCCCACCAGGCAGGCACAGCGGAGACCCCGGACGGGCGGCTGGACCCGCGCTCCCTTGCCACGGCACTGGATGCGGTGCTGCCGGAGCGCCGCACGGTGGTCCAGGACGGAGGGCACTTCGTCGGCTGGGCACCCATGTACTGGCGCATCCCGAGGCCCCAGGACCTGGTCATGGTGGGGACCGCCTACCAGGCCATTGGGCTGGGCCTTGCCAGCGCCGTCGGGGCAGCCCGCGCCGTGGAGGACGGCCGCACCCTGGTGCTGGCCTCCGGCGACGGCGGTTTCCTGATGGGCCTGTCCGACCTCGAATCGCTGATTGGCGCGGCCAGCAGCGCCGTCATCGTGATCTACAACGATGCCGCCTATGGAGCCGAAATCCACCAGTACGGCTCCCAGGGCCTGACCGAAAAGCCCATGCTGATCCCCGAGGTGGACTTCAGCGGCATCGCCCGCGCGCTCGGTGCCGAATCCGCGATCATCCGCTCGCTGGCGGACCTTTCCGCGCTCCAGGACTGGATCGACGCCGGCGCCAGGGGAACCTTCGTGGCCGACTGCCGGATCACGTCGAGCGTGCGGGCCCCGTGGCTGAGCGAGTGGATGGCGGCCAAACAGGAGGCAAAGGCGGCGGTGGCGGGGTAGCTGTACTGCCCAGGGGCACGCGGCTGCAGCTGCTCCGGAGGCTGCGCCCTATCGCACCGGACTATCGGCGAACAAGCCGCCACAGCGACGTGACCTCGGCCGTGCGCGCCTCGAACAGGGGATCGTCGCGGTCCGATGCCTTCGGATGCGTTGGCTTGGTGTCTAGCCGTTCCACCACCTTCAGCCCAGCCGCCGTGATGGCGGTCAGCAGATCGTCACGCGTCCGCAGGCCAAGGTGCTCGGCCAGGTCGGAGAGGACAAGCCAGGCCTCACCGCCCGGTTCCAGATGGTCGGAGAGTCCGTTCAGGAAGCGGAACAGCATCCTGCTCCCGGGGTCGTAGACGGCGTTGTCCAGGGAGGAATGAGGCGTGGCCGGAATCCAGGGAGGGTTGCACACGATGAGGGGTGCCCGCCCGGGCGGGAACATGTCGGTGAGGACGGCCTCAGCACGGTCCTGGACGCCGAGGTTCCGGAAATTCTCAGCGGCGCAGGCGATTGCACGCGGTTCATTGTCCGTCGCCACCACGCGGTGGACGCCACGGCGCGCGAGGACGGCAGCGAGCACCCCCGTGCCGGTTCCGACGTCGAACGCCAGCGTGTCAGAGGGAAGCGCAGCGGCCGCCACGAGATCCACATACTCGCTCCGGGTGGGGAAGAACGTGCCATAGTGCGGGTGGATGCGGCCCTGCAGGGCATCGACGTGGACGCCATTCCGTCGCCACTCGTGGGCGCCAATGGCCCCGACAAGCTCATGCAGGGACACAATGGAAGATTCGCCGATATCACCGTACGCTTCAGCGGCGGCCTGCCGGATGTCCGGTGCGCGGCGCAGCGGCACCACCGGGCCCGGATCAAGAGGAACCAGCAGCAGGCCGAGAACGCGTGCACGATGCGAGCGGGACTGGCGGTGCCGATAGAACTTATCGGCCGGGGTAGCTGCGGCCTCTTTCTTTCCGGCGCCCATCCGCCGGTCCATGGCGTTGAGGATCTGCCGTGCGTTGTGGAAGTCACCGTGCCAGAGCATCGCGATCCCCTGTGACGCCATCCGGTTCGCATCATCGGCCGTGAGAGAGTCGGAGACCGCTTCGACGCGCGTCGGCGCCGGTCTGCCGTTCGCCGAACGCCATCGCGCGGTCATGCTCTGACCAGCCTCGACCCAGGTCACGACGGCGGGATCATCCACCGCAACTCCGCGTGAGGGCTTGAGGACCGACGTCGGGATTCCCACGGGAGCTGGCGTGTCGGTAGTGATAAAGATCCATTCCAAGAGTCCGGGGGCCGATCGCAGACTGACGATTGCGGCGGTGATTCGACAACGTGGATGGCTACGGCCCAGGATTCCGGACCGTCATCCGGCCGCGAACCGAGCTTGGTTGATGGCCGCTGGAACCATTCAACCTGCATTGTCAGGATACAGGTGTGCCGTGGCCGCCGTCCCGCCGCCTTACTGGGAGTACCCGAAGGTCACCGCCGCGCAAAGCCAGCGGCCGCCGTCGTACTTCACGCCATGTCTAACCGCCGGGCCCGCGCGAGTCCTAGATCCCACCCAGTCCCTTGCGGGAATTCACAGGTCCAGCGCCTACCATGATCCGCATGAAGTCTGCCCGGGACGCCCGCTCTGCCGCCGTAGTGATCAACGCCGGATCACGCCGCGGGGCGGCACACGAACTTGGGCTGGACACGATGCGAAAGGCTGGCGTGCCGATCTCCTCCGTGCACCACGTGCTGTCGGGGGCAGACCTGGCCGCGACGCTTGACCGGGTGGTGGCGGACGGGCACGACCTGGTGGTTGTCGGTGGTGGCGACGGGACAATGACCTGCGCCGCGGGTCGGGTTGCCGGCACCAACGTTATGCTCGGCGTTCTTCCATTGGGCACTGCCAACGACTTCGCCCGCACGCTGGAGATACCCAACAATCTGGCCGAGGCCTGCGCTACCGTCGCAGACGGGAAGGTGGTGGACATCGACCTCGGCCGGGCTAACGGTGAGCCATTCCTCAACGTGGCGTCCGCGGGCCTGTCGGTGGCTGTGACGGAGGCTCTGAGCCCCCGCTTGAAGCGGTACATCGGGCCATTGGCGTACAGCATCGCCACGCTTCGGGCTTATGCCCGGCACAAACCGTTCCGGGCCCGCCTCGAGTTCCCAGAGGGCGACCACGAGCCGCTGGAACTGGAAAACCTGCTTCAGGTAGCGGTCGGCAACGGCCGGCATTACGGCGGCGGCAACACGGTCTCTCCCACTGCAGGAATCGACGATCACACCCTGGACATCTACGCCATCCTGGCCGGCCCGCTCCGGGAGCACGTGAGTATTGCACGGCTGCTCAAGGACGGCAGCTTCATCGAACACGACCGGGTGTACCACCTGACCAGCCGACACGTCCGGGTGGTCACTGAGCCGCCGCTGCCGGTGAACCTCGACGGCGAGATCGCGACCACCACGCCCACCGACTTCACCGTCCAGCGCAACGCCGTTCACGTCGTGGTACCTCAGAGCAGCAACAGCGCGTTGTTCGACGGACCGGGCGCCGCGGGCGGGCCGCCGTCGTGATTCCCGACGGCGGAAGGTTGTGACTATCGGGGAACAAGCCGCCACAGGGACGTGACCTCGGCCGCGCGCGCCTCGAACAGAGGATTGTCCCGGTCCGATGCCTTCGGATGCGTTGGCTTGGTGTCCAGCCGTTCCACCACCTTCAGCCCTGCCGCCGTGATGGCGGCCAGCAGATCGTCACGCGACCGCAGGCCAAGGTGTTCGGCCAGGTCGGAGAGGACCAGCCAGCCCTCACCGCCCGGTTCCAGATGGTCGGAGAGTCCGTTCAGGAAGCGGAACAGCATCCTGCTCCCGGGGTCGTAGACGGCGCTGTCCAGGCTGGAATGCGGCGTGGCCGGAATCCATGGAGGGTTGCACACGATCAGCGGTGCCCGCCCGGGCGGGAACATGTCGGTCAGGACGGCCTCGGCACGGTCCTGGACGCCGAGGTTCCGGAAATTCTCAGCGGCGCAGGCGATTGCACGCGGTTCGTTGTCCGTCGCCACCACGCGGCGGACGCCACGGCGCGCGAGGACGGCAGCGAGCACCCCAGTGCCGGTTCCGACGTCGAACGCCAACGTGTCAGAGCGAAGCGCAGCGGCGGCCACGAGATCCACATACTCGCTCCGGGTGGGGAAGAACGTGCCATAGTGCGGGTGGATGCGGCCCTGCAGGGCACCGACGTAGACACCATTACGTCGCCACTCGTGGGCGCCAATGGCCCCGACAAGCTCATGCAGGGACACAACGGAAGGTTCGCCTATATCACCGTACGCTTCAGCGGCGGCCTGCCGAATGTCCGGTGCGCGGCGCAGCGGCACCACCAGGCCCGGATCAAGAGGTATCAGCAGCAGGCCGAGAACGCGTGCGCGATGCGAGCGGGACTGGCGGTGCCGATAGAACTTATCGGCCGGAATTGCTGCGGTCTCTTTCTTTCCGGCGCCTATCCGCCGGTCCAGGGCGTTGAGGATCTGCCGTGCGTTGTGGAAGTCACCATGCCAGAGCATCGCGATCCCCTTTGACGCCATCCGGTTCGCATCATCGGCCGTAAGAGAGTCGGAGACCACTTCGATGCGCGTCGGCGCCGGTCTGCCGTTCGCCGAACGCCATCGCGCCGTCATGCTCTCACCAGCCTCGGCCCAGGTCACGACGGCGGGATCATCCACCGCAACTCCGCGTGAGGGCTTGAGGACCGACGTCGGGATTCCCACGGGAGCTGGCGTGTCCGTAGTGATAAAGATCCATTCCAAGCGTCAGAGGAGCCGATCGGCGACTGACGATTGCGGCGGTGATTCCACGACGTGGATGGCTGCGGCCCAGGATTCCGGACCGTCATCCGGCCGCGAACCGAGCGTGGTTGATGGCCGCTGTAGCCATTCAACCTGCCTTGTCAGGATACAGGTGTGCCGTGGCCGCCGTCCCGCCGCCTTACTGGGAGTACCCGAAGGTCACCGCCGCGCAAAGCCAGCGGCCGCCGTCGTACTTCACGCCATGTCTAACCGCCGGGCCCGCGCGAGTCCTAGATCCCACCCAGTCCCTTGCGGGAATTCACAGGTCCACCGCCTACCATGATCCGCATGAAGTCTGCCCGGGACGCCCGCTCTGCCGCCGTCGTGATCAACGCCGGATCACGACGAGGGGCGGCACCCGATCTTGCCGTGGACACGATGCGCAAGGCAGGCGTACCCATCTCCTCCGTGCACCACGTGCTGTCCGGGGCAGACCTGGCCGGGACGCTTGACCGGGTGCTTGCGGACGGGCACGACCTGGTGGTTGTCGGCGGCGGCGACGGGACGGTGTCCTACGCCGCCGGCCGGGTTGCCGGCACCAACGTGGTGCTCGGCGTTCTTCCGCTGGGCACCGCCAACGATTTCGCCCGCACGCTGGAGATACCCAACAATCTTGCCGAGGCGTGCGCCACCATCGCCGGAGGGAAGGTGGTGGACATCGACCTGGGCCGGGCCAACGGCGAGCCATTCCTCAACGTCGCGTCCGTGGGCCTGTCGGTGTCTGTCACCGAAGCTCTCAGCCCCCGCCTGAAGCGGTACATCGGGCCATTGGCGTACAGCATCGCCACGCTGACGGCCTATGCCCGGCACAAGGCGTTCCGGGCCCGCCTCGAGTTCCCCGACGGGGACCACGAGCCGATGGAGCTCGACGACCTGCTCCAGGTGGCCGTCGGCAACGGCCGGCATTACGGCGGCGGCAACACTGTCTCCCCCACGGCGGGGATCGACGATCACACCCTTGACATCTACGCCATCCTGGCCGGGCCCGTCCGGGAGCACGTGAGTATCGCGCGGCTGCTCAAAGACGGAAGCTTCATCAAACACGACCGCGTGTACCACCTGACCACCAGGCGTGTCCGGCTGGTCACCGACCAGCCGCTGCCGGTGAACCTCGACGGCGAGATCGCGACCACCACGCCCACCGACTTCACCGTCCAGCGCAACGCCGTCCACGTCGTGGTGCCCCAGAGCAGCACCAGCGCGTTGTTCGACGGACCGGGAGCCTAGGCCCCTCCCGAGGGCGTTGTTTCCTAAACAGTCACGCCTCCGGCACATCTCCCCTTAGTGTTGGTGCAGCAGATCACGAAACCGATTACGTAAACCGTTTGCGTAACACGGTCCGGCCAGCACAAGGGAGGAGGAACAGTGGTCACCATCCGCGATGTCGCCAAGCACGCAGGCGTCTCACCGGCCACCGTCTCCCGGGTTGTCAACGGGCTCGTCGGCTACTCCGACGAGACCCGGGAACGCGTCGAGACCGCGGTCAAGAGCCTCAGCTACGAAACGGACTACCTCGCCCGCGGCCTCAAGACCCGGCAGACGTCCGTGATCGGGCTCCTCGCACCCATGGTCTCCGACGCCCTCGCCTCCCAGGTCATGCAGGGTGTGGAGGAGGAAGCCCAGGAACGCGGCTACGCCGTGATGCTCGGCCGCACCGGCGCCAAGTCCGCCTACATCGCAGGCTACCTGCGGACCCTGCGCACCTACCGGGCCGCCGGCGTCATCCTCATCTCCGCGGTGATCACGCCGGAGACGAGGCAGCTGCTGGGGCCCAACGTTCCCATCATCTCCGTCGCCATCAGTGACAAGTCGGGCTCGCCAAGCGTGGCCATCGACGACGAGCAGGCAGCCTATGACGCGACCCGCCACCTGCTGCGGCTCGGCCACCGGCGCATCGGCCTCCTGACCGGCGACCCGGCGTCGATTTATGTCGCCCAGCCCCGCAAGCGTGGGTACCTCCGCGCCATGACCGAGGCCAACTGCACGCCGGTCACCGCCACCGGCAGTTTCTTCTACGAAAGCGGCGCTCCCGGCGTCGACGAACTTCTGCGGCAGGAACCCGGCCTCACCGCGATCTTCGCGATGAGCGACGAGATGGGCGCCGCCGTCGTCAATGAACTGCAGCGGCGCGGGCTCCGGGTACCGGAGGACGTCTCCGTCCTGGGCTTCGACAACACGTCGACCTCGCTGCACGTGAACCCGCCGCTGAGCACCATGGCCCAGCCGCTCGAGGAGATGGGGCGGATGGCCGTGAAAAAGCTGCTCCGCTCCCGCGACCTGGGGCCGAAGATCATGCCGCACCGGCTGATCGAGCGCGGCTCCACCGCGCCGCCCGGTTCAACACTGGCGACCCCTGTCGCGCCCGGCGAACAAGTCGGCGGACAAGTCCTGGCCAGCTAGCCAAGACCCCCAACACCAGTACCCGCGACGGCGACAGCCGGCACTCCCCTGTGCCACCAGGCAACCCGCCGCGATTCCGCATGCACCAAACCACCCACACCACCCGACTAGCACCACCCCACAAAACAAGGAGCAACACATGAGGCAGCGCCGCCGCACCTGGCAGACTCTTCTCGCCACCACCGCATCCCTGACCGTCGCCGCCGTCGCCCTCACCGGCTGCGGCGGAACGGCCACGGACGCGAAGAGCGCCCCGAAGGCCGCCGCCGCGTCCTTCGAGGGCAAGGGCCCCATCAACTACGTCTCCAACCGCGATGCCTCGGGAGCTGCGAACAAGAGCATCGAGGAATGGAACGCCGCCCACCCGGAGGAGAAGGTCACGTTCATCGAACTGCCCGACTCCGCGGACCAGCAGCGCCAGCAGCTCATCCAGAACGCGCAGATCAAGTCGGACACCTTCAGCGTGCTGAACCTGGACGTGGTCTGGACCTCCGAGTTCGCCGCCAACAAGTGGATCCTGCCGCTGCCCGCGGACGCGATCCCCACTAATAAGATGATCCCCGCCACCGTCAACGCCGCGACCTACCGGGACACCCTGGTGGGCGCCCCGTACTACACCGACGGCGCGCTGTTCTACTTCCGCTCGGACCTGCTCAAGGCCGCCGGCATCGCCGCCCCGCCCAAGACCTGGGACGAGATGAAGACCGCCTGCAAGGCCATCCTGGCCCTCCCGGAAGCTGCCGGCATGTCCTGCTACGCCGGCCAGTTCGACAAGAACGAGGCCCTCACGGTCAACTTCTCCGAGGCCGTGGCCTCCGCCGGCGGCACCGTGGTGGACGCCGAGGGCAAGCCCACCGTCAACACCCCCGAGGCCAAGAAGGGCCTGAACCTGCTGGTGGACGGCTTCAAGGACGGGCTCTTCCCCTCCGACGCCATCACCTACCTCGAAGAGCAGGGCCGCCGCGCGTTCCAGGACGGCAAGCTGATCTTCCTGCGCAACTGGCCCTTCCTGCACGCCTCCCTGAGCGCCACGGACGGCTCCAGCAAGGTGGCCGGCAAGTTCGGCATCACCTCCATCCCGGGCACCGACGGCCCCGGCGTCTCCACCCTCGGCGGCCGCAACCTCGCCGTCTCCCCGTTCACAGCCAACAAGGCCACGGCGCTGGAGTTCATCAAGTTCTTCACCAGCGAGGAGCAGGCCCAGAAGCGCCTAGCCCTGTCCTCCCGTGCCCCGGCGTACGCGTCTCTCTACGCGGACCCCGCCGT
>NZ_CAKKMF010000012.1 GCF_918697925.1 Arthrobacter sp. Bi26 | reverse complement strand
CCCCCTGTCCCCTCCCGTTGCGCTATCACTTTTGGTTGCCATTCCGGTCCTTTGGCCGCTCCAAGTGATAGCGCAACCAGGGGCCTGTGGATAACCGGAGCGGGGACCATGCGTTCGGACAAGAATGGTCCGCATGCACCCACCAGCACCCCTGCCGGCTCACCTTTCCGCGGCCCCGTTCACGGTCTACGAGGCGCGGGCTGCGAGCCTGGGCAGTGCCCGGCTCCGTTCCTCCGACCTCGCCTCGGCGGGCCGGCTGATCCATGTGCCTGTGGGCTGGGAGTTTGAAATCCGGAGCCTGGCCCGTGCCCTGTCGGCCGCGACGCCGGGCGCGTGGATTTCGCACCTCACGGCCGCCGTGCTGCTGGGGCTGTGGCTCCCGACGTGGTATCGCGGCTGCCGCGAACTGCATCTCAGCAAGCGCCGGACCCTGCCGCCGGTCCGGCGAGAGGGCGTGGTGGGGCATACCGTCCTCGCGTTCGACGACGAGCTCATGGTCCTGGACGGAATCCGGATGTCAACACCTGCCCGGACCTGGCTGGACCTAGCCCGTATCCTGCCGCTGGACGATCTCGTGGCGATGGGCGACCAGCTCGTGCGGCGGCCCCGCCCTGGACTGGAGAGCCGCACGGAGCCATGGACCACCCTTCCCGAGCTGAACACAATGTTGAAGCGCCACCCAAAGCTGAAGGGAATCGTGAAAGCGCGCGAGGCGACGGCACTGATCCGGCCCGGTGCCGACTCGGCCCCCGAGACATTCCTGCGCCTAGCGCTGACCGCAGCGGGGTTGCCGGAGCCGGAGTTGCAGCTCCGGATTGTGCCGGAAGACCCCTACTCCCCCGCCGCGGACCTCGGCTACCGCGCGCAGCGGGTGGCCATCCAGTACGACGGCGGCCACCACCTGACACGCGAGCAGCAGTCCCGGGACAACCGACGCGACGAATCGTTCAACGCGGCCGGCTGGCGCTATTTCAAATTCAACGCCGACGATCTGGCAGATGACTTCCGCGGCGCGGCCCAAAGAGTCCGGTCCGCCCTTCGTCCCCGTTAAACGCCGGTTGCCCTATCACTTACAGCGGCCAAACCAGAGGTTTAGGGACCGTAAGTGATAGGGCAACCGGGGAGAGGAGAGGCGGTTAGCGCTCCAGGTCGCCGCGGATGAAGGCCTCGACCTTTTCACGGGCGAGGTCGTCATTGAACTGCTCCGGCGGGGACTTCATGAAGTAGCTCGACGCCGACACCAGCGGGCCGCCGATGCCGCGGTCCAGGCCGATCTTGGCGGCGCGGATGGCGTCGATGATCACGCCGGCGGAGTTGGGCGAGTCCCAGACTTCGAGCTTGTATTCGAGGGACACCGGGGCGTCGCCGAAGTTGCGGCCCTCGAGGCGGACGAACGCCCATTTCCGGTCATCGAGCCACTGGACGTAGTCGGACGGGCCGATGTGGACGTCCTTGGCGGCGAGCTCGGCCTCGACGTTGGAGGTCACGGCCTGGGTCTTGGAAATCTTCTTGGACTCCAGGCGGTCGCGCTCGAGCATGTTCTTGAAGTCCATGTTGCCGCCGACGTTCAGCTGATACGTGCGGTCCAGGGTGACGCCGCGGTCCTCGAACAGCTTGGCCATGACGCGGTGCGTGATGGTGGCACCGATCTGGCTCTTGATGTCATCGCCCACGATCGGCACGCCCGCCGCGGTGAACTTGTCCGCCCACTCCTTGGTGCCGGCCAGGAACACCGGCAGGGCGTTGACGAATGCCACACCGGCATCGATTGCGCACTGGGCGTAGAACTCGGCGGCCTGCTGGGAGCCGACCGGCAGGTAGCAGACCATGACGTCAACCTTGGCGTCCTTGAGGGCCTGGACGACGTCGACCGGTTCCTCCGGGGACTGCTCGATGGTCTCGAGGTAGTACTTGCCAAGGCCGTCCAGGGTGTGGCCGCGCTGGACGGTGACACCGGTCGGCGGGACGTCGGCGATCTTGATGGTGTTGTTTTCGCTGGCCAGGATGGCGGCGGACAGGTCCTGGCCCACCTTCTTGCCGTCGACGTCAAACGCGGCAACGAACTCGACGTCGCCGACGTGGTACTGGCCGAACTCCACGTGCATCAGGCCCGGAATCGTGGCCTTGGGGTCGGCGTCTTTGTAGTACTGGACGCCCTGGACCAGCGAAGTGGCGCAGTTACCTACGCCGACGATTGCAACACGAATCGGATGTGAAGACACGGAACTCCTTTTGAGAACAAGGGTGACCGGCGCGGCCGCACTCTGTTGTGCGGCGGCGGCAGGCGGACACGGCGCCGTGAGGCGCCCTTAGTAGTCTAGTCAACACTGCCGGGGCCGCGGTTGTTCCCCGGCGGCCCCGGCTCTTGTGTTAAGTCCGGGTTAAGTGCGGGTCCTGGCTACTTCTGGGCCCACAGGTTGATGTCGGATTCGACGGCGAACTCATCGATCGCGTCGACCTCGTCGGCCGTGAAGCCCAGGTTGTTGATCGCAGACAGGGTGTCCTCGAGCTGCCGGACGCTGGAGGCGCCGACCAGTGCGGACGTGACGGAGGAGCCCTTGCCCTGCTCGCGCAGGATCCAGGCGATGGCCATCTGCGCGAGGGACTGTCCGCGGCTCTCGGCGATCCGGTTGAGCCCGCGTACGCGGTCCAGGTTGTCCTCGGTGATCATGGATTCGTCCAGGGACTTGTCCTGGGCGGCGCGGGAGTCGGCCGGAATGCCCTTGAGGTAGCGGTCCGTGAGCATGCCCTGCGCCAGCGGCGAGAACGCGATGGATCCGGCGCCCACCTGCTCCAGCGCCTCGTAGAGGTTGGGGCTGCCGTTCTCGGTCCAGCGGTTGAGCATGGAGTAGCTGGGCTGGTGGATCAGCAGCGGCGTGCCGAGTTCCTTGAGGATCCGGGCCGCCTCGAGGGTCTGTTCCGGGGTGTAGGACGAGATGCCGGCGTACAGCGCCTTGCCGGAGCGCACGGCCTGGTCCAGGGCTCCCATGGTCTCTTCCATCGGCGTCTCGGGGTCGGGGCGGTGGCTGTAGAAGATGTCCACGTAGTCCAGGCCCATCCGGCCCAGCGACTGGTCCAGGCTGGCCAGCAGGTACTTGCGGGAGCCAAAGTTGCCGTAGGGGCCCGGCCACATGTCGTAGCCGGCCTTGGTGGAGATGATCAGTTCGTCGCGGTACGGGGCGAAGTCGTCCTTGAAGTGACGGCCAAAGTTGGTCTCGGCGCTGCCGTAGGGCGGGCCGTAGTTGTTGGCGAGGTCGAAGTGGGTGACGCCCAGGTCGAAGGCGCGGCGCAGGATGGCGCGCTGGATCTCGAACGGCTTGTCGTCGCCGAAGTTATGCCACAGGCCCAGCGAGATGGCCGGGAGGTTCAGGCCGCTGCGCCCCACGCGGCGGTAGGGCATGGAGTCGTAGCGGGTATCAGATGCCAAATATGTCATACGTCATATCCTGCCTTAGTTGGTGAGAATCGCCGCGCTGTGACCGGGGAGCTCGAGCCGGATGGCGGACGGCTCACCGGTGGGAACCGGCTCCGCGCCGGGAGTCGGGTGCAGCCGGACGGCGTCGTCCGTGGCCAGGGCGAGAGTGGCGCCGCGGACCGGGAGCCGCCGCTCCCCGGCGGAAAAGTTCATCGCCACCTCGGTGCGGCCGCGGCGCAGCAGCAGCCAGCCCTCGTCCTCGCTGACGTCGACGACGGTGTCCTCGAAGCCGGGTTCCGTCAGGTCCGGCGTGCTGCGGCGCAGCGCGATCAGCGCCCGGTACAGCTCCAGGAGGCGGGCGTGGTCCCCTCCGGAGGCCTCGGCCCAGTCGAGCTTGGACCGGGTGAAGGTCGCCGGGTCCTGCGGATCGGGCACGACGGCGGGGTCCCAGCCCATGCGCTCGAACTCCCTGATCCGGCCCTCGGCCGTCGCCCTGCCCAGCTCCGGTTCGGGGTGGGAGGTGAAGAACTGCCACGGGGTGGTGGCCCCGTATTCCTCGCCCATGAACAGCATGGGCGTGAACGGCGCGGTCAGGGTGGCGACGGCGGCGAGCGCGAGCTGCCCGTAGCCCAGGGACTGCGACAGCCTGTCCCCGGTGGCCCGGTTGCCGATCTGGTCGTGGTTCTGGCTGCACACCACCAGCGCGGCGGGGTGGACCTGGGCCGGGTTGATGGGCCGGCCGTGGTGGCGGGCGCGGAAGCTGGAGTAGCTGCCGTCGTGGAAGAACCCGCGCTCCAGGACCTTGGCGAGGGCCCCGAGCGAGTCGAAGTCGGCGTAGTAGCCGGTGGTTTCGCCGCTGACGTTGACGTGGACGGCGTGGTGGAAGTCATCGCTCCACTGCCCGGCCAGCCCGTAGCCGTTGGTGTCCCGCGGGTAGAGCAGGCGCGGGTTGTTTAGGTCCGATTCGGCGATCATGGTCGCCGGGCGGCCCGTTTCCGCCGAGACGGCGTCCGCGAGGGCGCCGAAGTCTTCCAGCAGGTGCACGGCGCGCTCGTCCTTGAAGGCGTGCACGGCGTCCAGCCGCAGGCCGTCCACGTGGTAGTCCCGCAGCCACATGGCGGCGTTGTCCAGGATGTAGCGGCGCACCTCGTCCGACTCCGGTCCGTCCAGGTTGACGGAGTCGCCCCAGGTGTTGCCCTCCCCCGACTTCAGGTAGGGCCCGAACCGCGGAAGGTAGTTGCCGCTGGGGCCGAGGTGGTTGTAGACCACGTCCTGGATGACGCCAAGGCCGGCGGTGTGGGCGGCGTCGACGAAGCGCTGGTATGCGGCGGGCCCGCCGTAGCCTTCGTGGACGGCGTACCAGAGGACGCCGTCGTATCCCCAGTTGTGCGTGCCGTTGAACCCGTTGACCGGCAGCAGCTCCACGAAGTCGATGCCCAGCTCCGCCAGGTACTGCAGCTTCCCTGCCGCGGCGTCCAGTGTTCCCTCCGGCGTGAAGGTGCCCACGTGGAGTTCGTAGATGACGGCGCCCTTGAGCTCCCGTCCCGCCCACTGGCCATCAGCCCACTGGTGGCGTCCGGCGTCGAACGTGCGGGAGAGGGCGTGGACGCCCGTGGGCTGGCGCCGGGACCGCGGGTCCGGCAGCGGGGTGGGGTCCCCGTCCACCAGGTAGCCGTAGTCCGCCTCCCCGGAGGCGGGCGCCCCGGGGGCAGTCCACCAGCCGGGCGCCTCCCCGCCGCGGCGGGTCATGTCATACTTCCGGCCGTCAGCGAGGAGCGTGACCGCCTGCGCTTCGGGAGCCCAGAGATCGAAGCGGTCGTTTCCGTGTGCAGGCAAGGTCATGGCATTCTTCCGTTCCCCAAGTGTCGGTACGTCAAGGACTGCTTAGGCGGTTGGCACCAGGAGGGCCACCGGGTAGTTCCGCAGGATCTCCCCCACGGGTACGGTGCCCGGACCGTGCGTGGAGCCGGTCAGTTCATCGGACATGGCCGCGGCCAGCACTATGGTCGTGTCCTGCCATCCGCCGCGCTGCTCCAGGCCGTGGGGCAGCCGGGTGGCGAGCGTCAGCGCGCCCGGGGCTGAGGGGGTTCCGCGGTCAAAGGCGAGGACATGCGCGGCGGCGCTGCCCGTGGCCGGGACCGGCGTGTACCCGGTGAACAGCTCCGGCCGGTCCCGCCGCAGGCGCAGGGCCCGCGAGGTGACGAGGAGTTTCGCTGTCTCGTCCAGGAACGACGCCGGACGCTCACCGGCGTCGAGCGCGGCGAGGGCGCGCCGTCGGGCGCCGAAGTTGAACGGCCGCCGGTTGTCCGGGTCGGTCAGCGAGCGGTCCCAGAATTCGGTGCCCTGGTAAACGTCCGGCACGCCGGGCATGGTGAGCTGCACGAGCTTGGCGCCGAGTGAGTTGACGGCCCCGTATGGCTCCAGCAGGGCCACGAGGGACTCGAGCTCTGCCGTCACCTCCGGGTTGTCGAAGGCGGCGTCGACGGCGGATGAAAGTTTCGCCTCGAAAGCCTCGTCCGGATCGATCCAGTTGGTCGAGTTCCCGGCCTCCCGGGCGGCTTTTTGTGCATAGGACTGCAGCCGGTCGCGGTCCGCGGGCCAGGCGCCCGCGATGGCCTGCCACAGCAGGTTTGCCAGCGGTCCGTCCGGCAGGGGCGCCAGCTTCTGCAGCCGCTGGAGGGAGGCCTGCCATTCCGGCGCGAGCTCCGCGAGGACCGAGATCCGGGCGCGGGTGTCCTCGCTGCGCTTGGTGTCGTGGGTGCTGAGGGTCGTCATGGACAACGGCAGACCGGCCTCGCGGCGGGCCATCCGGGTGTGGAATTCCTCCGGCGCCACGGCAAACTCGGTGGGATCGGCGCCGACTTCGGTCAGGGTGCCCAGCCGGGTGTAGCGGAAGAACGCGGTGTCTTCCACGCCCTTGGCCATGACCATCCCGGAGGTCTGCTGGAAGCGGATGCCCAGTTCGGCCTCCGCGTCGAGCAGGAGCGGCAGGAGCACGCCGACGGCGCCTTCGAGTTCGGGGCGGCGGCGGACAGCGAGTTCGCAGGCTTCCTTGAGGACGTCTGCACCCTCCGGCAGGTAGCTGCGGTAGACCGGGAACGCGGCGATGATCTCAGACAGCGCGTCCGCCGCGGCGCCCTCAGCCAGCCCTGCCCCGGCCGGGACCAGCCGTGCCAGGCGAAGCATTTCCGAGTGCAGGATTCCGTCCGTGATCCGTCGTTTGGTGCCGCGGATCATGTCGTCGTAATCTGCCGCGCCGCCGCGCAGTTCGGCGTCGAGCGCGTCGAGCGAGCCCTGGCCGGCGGCGTCGACGAACACCCTGTCCACGTCCGCGAGCGCGTCGTAGCCGGTGGTGCCCTCGCACTCGAAGCCGGCGGGCAGGGTCTCACCCGGTTCCAGGATCTTCTCGATGAGCAGGTAACTGCCGCCCGTGACCTCGCGCAGCCGGTGCAGGTATCCCTCCGGATCGGCGAGGCCGTCCGGGTGGTCGATCCGTAGCCCGTCGACGAGTTCTTCCCGGAACCACCGCACAACCTCTGCGTGGGCTTCATCGAAGACCTCGGGAAGCTCCACCCGGATTCCGGCCAGGCTGTTGACGGCAAAGAACCGGCGGTAGTTCAGGTCCGTGTCCGCCCGGCGCCAGCCGATCAGCTCGTAGTGCTGCCGGTCGTGGACCTCACGGGGGTCATCGGCAGTGGAGTCACCTGCGGTATATGTGCCCTCTGCAAGCGGAAAGCGGTGGTCGTAGTAGCGCAGTTCCCCGTCACGGATCTCAAGCGCGTCCACGTCCGTGTCTGCGCCCAGCACGGGGATCCGCACGCGGCCGCCGCCGAAGTCCCAGTCGACGTCGAACGCCTGCGCGTAGCGGGACTGCCGCCCCTCCTTCAGGAGCGACCACCACCACGGATTCTGGACCGGGGAAGCGACGCCGACATGGTTGGGCACGATGTCAACGAGCACGCCCATGCCGGCTTCCCGCGCGGCCGTCGACACCGCCAGCAGGCCTTCCGCGCCGCCCCGGTCCGGATCAATGACAGAGGGATCGGTGACGTCGTAACCGTGGTCCGAACCCCGCTCCGCCGTCAGGATCGGCGAAAGATAGATCCAGTCCACGCCCAGCGACTTCAGGTACGGAACGGTCTGCGCGGCGTCCTGCAGCGTAAAGCCGGGACGGATCTGCAGCCGGTACGTCGAGACCGGGGTCCTCATGAGGCCGGGCCCTTTTTGGACCGCGGCTTCTTGCCAGCCCTGGCCGGGGCGCGTTTGCCCGGGGCACGCTTCGCCGGAGCGGGCTCAGGCTCAGCCTGAGGCTCAGCCGCAGGGGCTGCCTCCGCCGGAGCCTCCTCGGCCGGCTCGGCCGGAGCCTCCTCGGCCGGCTCGGCCGGAGCGGCAGGAACCTCGGTAACCTTGGCAACCTGCTCAGCCGGCGCAGCGGTGACCGCTTCCGCGGGAGCTTCGGCCCGGGCCGCCAGGGAGGCTGCGGCGGAGTAGTCCACCTCCACCTCCGGGCCCGAGTAGGCGCGCAGCACCACAAGGGACTTTGCCGCCAGCTTCAGGACACTCCCGGCCTTGAGCGGCTGGCCGGTGTCCGCCGAGTCGGCGGTGTCCACGAGGAGATCCCAAAACGGCGTATATTCCTCGGCCGGGAGCAAGAAATCGACGCTGTCGTCATGGGCGTTGAACGCCAGCAGAAAACTGTCGTCGGTGATACGGCGTCCGCGCGAATCCTGTTCCTGGATGCCGTGGCCGTTATAGAACACGCCGATGGTCCGGCCGAATCCGCTGCCCCAGTCCTCCGGCAGCATTTCCTTGCCGTCGGTATTGAGCCAGACGATATCCGGCAGCTTCTCGCCCTCGCCGCGGCGTACCGGGCGGCCGTCGAAGAAGCGGCTGCGCCGGAAGGTGGGGTGGTCGCGGCGGATCTTGTTGACCACCGCTGTGAACTCCACGAGCGGCTGGTCTATGGCGTCCCAGTGCACCCAGCTGAGTTCGGAGTCCTGGCAGTACGTGTTGTTGTTGCCCTGCTGGGTGCGGCCCAGCTCGTCGCCGTGCAGCAGCATCGGAACGCCCTGCGAAAGCAGCAGGGTGGCAATGAAGTTCCGCTGCTGGCGGGCGCGCAGCGTCAGCACGGCGTCGTCCTCGGTATCGCCTTCCGCGCCGCAGTTCCAGGAGCGGTTGTGCGATTCGCCGTCGTTGTTGCCTTCACCATTGGCGTCGTTGTGCTTCTCGTTGTAAGACACGAGGTCGCGCATGGTGAAGCCGTCGTGGGCGGTGACGAAGTTGATGGACGCCACCGGACGCCGGGCAGAGCTCTCGTAGAGGTCGGCCGATCCGGTCAGGCGCGAGGCGAATTCGCCGAGCGTGGACGGTTCGCCGCGCCAGAAGTCACGGACGGTGTCGCGGTACTTGCCGTTCCACTCGGTCCACTGCGGCGGGAAGTTGCCCACCTGGTAGCCGCCGGGACCCACGTCCCACGGCTCGGCAATCAGCTTGACCTGGGAGACGATCGGGTCCTGCTGGATCAGTTCGAAGAAGGTGGAGAGCTTGTCGACGTCGTAAAACTCCCGCGCCAGGGTGGAGGCGAGGTCGAAGCGGAACCCGTCCACGTGCATTTCCGTCACCCAGTAGCGCAGGGAATCCATGAGCAGCTGGAGGGAGTGCGGGTGCCGGACGTTCAGCGAGTTGCCGGTGCCGGTGTAGTCCATGTAGTGCTTCAGGTCATCGTCCACCAGCCGGTAGTAGGCGGCGTTGTCGATGCCCTTGAAGGAAAGGGTGGGGCCCAGGTGGTTGCCCTCGGCCGTGTGGTTGTAGACCACGTCCAGGATCACTTCCATGCCGGCCTTGTGCAGCTCGCGGACCATGGCCTTGAATTCCTGGACCTGGTGCCCGACGTCTCCGGAGGAGCTGTAGGTGTTCTGCGGGGCGAAGAAGCCGATGGTGTTGTAGCCCCAGTAGTTGTTGAGGCCCTTCTCCACGAGGGTGCCGTCGTTGACGAACTGGTGCACGGGCATCAGTTCCACAGCGGTAACGCCGAGTTTCTTGAGGTGCTCCACGACGGCGGGGTGTGACACGCCCGCGTAGGTGCCGCGCTGCTCCTCCGGGACCTCCGGGTGCAGCTCGGTCAGGCCCTTGACATGGGCTTCATAGATGACGGACTCGTGGTACGGGATGCGCAGCTGGCGGTCGCCGTCCCAGTCAAAGAACGGGTTGATGACCACGCCGTGCATGGTGTGCGGAGCTGAATCGGCGTCATTGCGGGACGCGGGGTCCCCGAAGTTATAGGAGAAGAGCGCGGGGTCCCAGTCGATCTGGCCCTGGATAGCTTTGGCATACGGGTCCATCAGCAGCTTGTTCGCATTGAACCGGTTGCCTTTGTCCGGCGCGTAGGGTCCGTGGACACGGTAGCCGTACTTCTGGCCGGGCTGGACCTGCGGCAGGTAGCAGTGCCAGACATAGCCGTCCACCTCGGTCAGTTCGATCCGGGTTTCGGACAGGTCGTCAGCCAGGAGGCACAGTTCCACACGCTCGGCGCGTTCGCTGAACAGGGCAAAGTTGGTGCCAGTGCCGTCAAAAGTGGCTCCCAGCGGGTAAGCCGTTCCGGGCCAGACTTCCATGTGTACTCCTCGTGCGTGACGAATTATTCTCTAGACAGACTACTTGTAAGTAGGGTTAGCATTTGTTCGGGCGCACTGAGCGCGGCCGTTTATTACAGTTCCCGCATCACCTCCGGAACGGCACCGGCGATGGCCGTTGCGGTCACCGGTCCCCCTTGGGAGGCCAGGACTCCGGCGCGGCCGTGGATGCTGGCTGCCATCGCCGCGATCGCCGCCCATCTGGCGTCGGGATCGATGTCGTGTCCACCGAAGCGCCCGACGTCGGCACCCACCTGGGCCAGCAGCCCACCGATAACTCCTGCCAGGACATCGCCGCTGCCTGCTGTGGCGAGCCAGGGCGTGCCCTCGGCCTGGCTGAAGAAGTCCTGGAAGGGGGAGGCTACGAGGGTCGTGGCGCCCTTGAGCAGCACCGTGGCTTCGGTCAGGCCCGCAGCCACCCGCACCGCGCTGAGCGTGGATGCTTCTACCGCGGAGCGCTCTGATGCGACCCCGAGGCGCTGAAGCAACGCCGACAGTTCGCCAGCGTGGGGTGTCAGGATCACTTGCGGGGCCAGCACGTCGGGCAGGGCCGGCAGCGCGCCGGCGTCGGCGATCGTCGGCAGGCCCGAGTCTGCGGCGTCGCGGGCGCGCTGCAACTGCTGCTCATTGGAGTCATCCAGCCCACAGCCCACGAGCCAGGCCTGAACGTGCGTCTCGGCCACGGTGCCGTCGCTGCACACGACTTCGGGGCAGGCCTGCCGGACGAGGTCGGCGACGTCCGGCGGCCCAAGGTAACGCACCATGCCGACGCCGGCGGCCAGGGCACCCTTGCAGGCAAGCACGGCGGCGCCGGGATATGCGGCGGAGCCTGCGACCACCCCAAGCACCCCCCTGGAGTATTTGTGCGACCGCCGCTCCGGGCGTGGCAGCAGCGCGGAAAGGTCTCCGGCCTCAAGCCGTCGCAGGGCCGGCCATGGCAGCGCTCCTTCGATGCCGATCGGAATGACCTGCACGCGGCCCGCGAAGTCGGCGCCGGGGTCTGCCAGCAGGCCTGCCTTGGCGGCACCAAAGGTCACCGTCATGTCGGCGGTCAGCACCGGCGAGTGTGCCTCTCCGGTGTCCGAGTCGACGCCGCTGGGGATGTCGCAGGCCACCACGAGGGCCGGCCGGGACCGCTCCAGCGCCGCGATCAGTTCTGCGGCCGGTCCCCGCAGCCCGCCCTGCGCTCCGGTCCCGAGGACCGCGTCGATCACGACGTCGGCGCCGCCGGCCATCGCGGCGAGTTCGGCCACGTTGTCCCCGGTGAGGGCCACGGCATGCCCGCCCGCTTTCCGGAACGCCGCCAGCCCGGCGTCGTGGGCCGCGCCGGCGGTGAGCACCGCCGTCGTCCGCATGCCGCGGCGGGCCAGCAGCGCTGCGGCGAAGAGCCCGTCCCCGCCGTTGTTGCCCTTGCCCGCCAGCACGGCCACGCTGGAGCCGTACAGCCGCTTCCCGCCCCCTTGCAGGCCGCTGATGACAGCGTTGGCGAGGCCGTAGGCGGCCCGCTGCATGAGAACAGCGCCCGCACCGGAGCCCAAGGTGTCGTCGAGAAATGGCTTCTCGGCGTCTCGTACCTGGGTTCCGGTGTAGGCGCTGATCATGGTTTCAGTCCATTCGCGGTCGCTGGGAAATGCCTGGCGCTCAGGCCGGTTCGGCCTGGACGGCTCTCTCAGCCTTCGGCGACAACTGTCGCGGTGGCAATCCCGCCGTCGTGGCTCATGGACAAGTGCCAGCGCTTGACGCCCTTCGACTCCGCCACAGCCAGCACGGTGCCTTTGACCTGCACGGTGGGACCGTTCTGGTCCAGCCCGATCCAGCAGTCCTGCCAGTTCATGCCGGCCGGCGCCCCCAGCACCTTGGCCACGGCCTCCTTGGCCGCAAACCGCGCGGCGAGGGAGCGCGTGTTCAGTTCCCGTTCGGCGGGGACGAACAGCCTGTCGCGCAGCCCGGGGGTGCGCTCGAGCTGCCGGCCGAACCGCTCAATGTCTACGACGTCTACGCCTATGCCAACGATCATGGCGTTATTCTACGGTCACGCTCTTGGCCAGGTTGCGCGGCTGGTCCACGTCATAGCCCTTGGCCGAGGCGAGTGCGAGGGCGAAGATCTGCAGCGGAACCGTTGCGAGCAGCGGCGCCAGGAGCGTGGGGGTCTCCGGGATGTAGAAGACGTGCTCGGCGTAGGCCTTCACAGCCTCGTCCCCTTCCTCCGCGATCACGATGGTCCGGGCGCCGCGGGCGCGGACTTCCTGGATGTTGGAGACCACCTTGGCGTGCAGCGAGTCGCGGCCACGCGGAGACGGGACCACCACGAAGACGGGCTGGCCTTCCTCGATCAGGGCGATCGGGCCGTGCTTGAGCTCGCCGGCGGCGAAGCCCTCGGCGTGGATGTACGCGAGCTCCTTGAGCTTCAGCGCACCTTCCATCGCCACCGGGAACCCGACGTGGCGGCCCAGGAACAGCACGGATTTGGCATCGGCCATGGACCGGCCGAGTTCCTTGATCTCGGCCTCGTTGTCGAGGATGCGCTGGATCTTGGCGGGAATCTTGCCCAGGTCAGCCAGGATGTCCTTGATCTCGCCCTGGAACTTGTTGCCGCGCAGCTGTGCCAAATAAAGGCCCAGCAGGTAGGCAGCCGTGATCTGGGCCAGGAACGCCTTGGTCGAGGCGACGGCGATCTCCGGTCCGGCGTGCGTGTAGAGCACGGCGTCCGATTCCCGCGGGATGGTGGACCCGTTGGTGTTGCAGATGGAGACCGTCTTGGCGCCCTGCTCCTTGGCGTAGCGGACCGCCATGAGGGTGTCCATGGTCTCGCCGGACTGGGAGATGGAGACAATCAGGGTGTTCTCGTCCACGATCGGATCCCGGTAGCGGAATTCGTGCGAGAGTTCGACCTCGGTGGGGATCCGGCACCAGTGCTCAATGGCGTATTTCGCAACCTGGCCGGCGTAGGCGGAGGTGCCGCAGGCCAGGACGATGATTTTGTCGACGTTCTTGAGCAGCTGCGGATCGACACGGAGCTCATCAAGCGTCAGCTTGCCGTGGATGTCGGAGCGCCCCAGCAAGGTCTGCAGCACGGCGTCCGGCTGGTCGTGGATTTCCTTTTCCATGAAGGACGGGAAGCCGCCCTTCTCGGCAGAGGCAGGGTCCCAGTTGACGTGGTATTCGTTGCCCTCGGCGGGGGCGCCGTAGAAGTCCGTGATCTCCACGGAGTCGGCGGTGATCGTGACGATCTGGTCCTGGCCGAGTTCCACGGCGCGCCTGGTGTAGTCGATAAAGCCGGAGACGTCGGAGCCGAGGAAGTTCTCGCCTTCGCCGAGGCCGACGACGAGCGGGGAGTTCCGGCGGGCCGCGACCACCACGTCAGGCTGGTCGGCATGGACGGCGAGGAGCGTGAACGCGCCCTCGAGCCGCTGGCAGGCGAGCTGCATGGCCAGGGTGAGGCCGCCATTGGTGACGTCACCGCCCAGCTGGTTCCGGTAGATGTCCCCGAGCAGGGCAGCCGCTACTTCGGTGTCGGTCTCGGACTCGAATATGACGCCCTTGCGCTGGAGTTCCAGTTTGAGCTCGGCGAAGTTCTCGATGATGCCGTTGTGGATCAGGGCCAGCTTGCCGCCGTCGGACAGGTGCGGGTGCGCGTTCTGGTCCGTCGGGCCGCCGTGTGTGGCCCAGCGCGTGTGGCCGATTCCCGTGAGGGATTCCGGCAGCGGGCGGGTGTCCAGCTCCGCGATGAGGTTGCTCAGTTTGCCCGACTTCTTCCGGGACGAAATGGTGCCGTCGGCAACCACCGCAATGCCCGCGGAGTCGTAGCCCCGGTACTCCAAGCGCCGCAATCCTTCAAGGACAACGTCCAAGGCATTGTGTCCAGCATTTACCCGGCCATCTGAGTGGCCCACATATCCAACGATTCCACACATGGTCATAAGCCTAGCGGGTTTCCGGGAGGGAGGACGTGGGCCAGCGGCGCGCGGGCGCCCCGGCGCGGGTGCTGGTGAGGGCCTGCCCGGGCTCCCACCGGCCGGTCCATTTCGCTCTCGGCGCTGGGAAGGGCAGAATCTCTAGGGTGACTTTGCAACGCAATGAAGCGAACGGGGAAGGTGTCTCCCCATTCGTGGAGCTGGACCGGCAGACCTGGTCCCGGCTCGCTGCCCAGATGGAACAGCCCCTTAATGAAGAGGATGTGTTCCGCCTTCGCGGCCTCGGGGACCCCCTCGACATCAAGGAAGTGCGCGAGGTCTATCTGCCGCTGTCCCGGCTCCTGCACCTTTACGTGGAAGCCGCGGGCCAGCTTCACTCAGCCACCACTACCTTCCTCGGCGAAACCACCCAGCGCACGCCCTTCGTCATCGGCGTGGCCGGTTCGGTGGCCGTGGGCAAGTCCACCATCGCCCGCGTCCTGCGGGAAATGCTCCGCCGCTGGCCGGGCACCCCCAACGTGGAGCTCATCACCACGGATGGATTCCTCTACCCGCTCGCCGAGCTCAAGCGCCGGCAACTGCTGGAACGCAAGGGTTTCCCGGAGTCGTACGACCGCCGCGCCCTGCTGCGCTTTGTGAGCGAGATCAAGGGCGGCGCCGAGGAAGTCCGTGCCCCCTGGTATTCCCACGTCACCTACGACATCGTCCCCGGCAAGGAAGTGGTGGTGCGCCGGCCGGACGTGCTGATCGTCGAGGGACTGAACGTCCTGGCGCCGGCCCGGCCGCGGCAGGACGGCAGGCAGGGCCTGGCCCTGAGCGACTTCTTCGACTTCTCCATCTACGTCGACGCGAAAACCTCATATATCGAGGAGTGGTACGTGGACCGGTTCCGCAAACTGCGGACCACGGCCTTCGCCCAGCCGGAATCGTACTTCCACCGCTACGCAACACTCTCCGATACCGAGGCCGAACAAACCGCGCGTGAGATCTGGAAGCGCATCAACGAGCCCAACCTCGAGGAGAACGTCCTCCCGACCCGGGGCCGTGCGCAACTGGTCCTGACCAAGGACGCCGACCACTCCATCCGCCGGATGCTACTGAGGAAGGTCTAGCACAGATGTGCTACGACAACGCGGACGGAGCGTTCGGACGGCAGCCTGCCAGCCCGGATTCGCCGAGCCGCCGGGCCTTCAGCCGCCTCCTGCTGGCAGGCACTGGCCTCGCGGCGCTCTCAGCCTGCACCCCGGCCCAGTCCTTCACGCCGTCCGGCACGCCGGGGCCGACGCCGGACCCGACCCCGGGCATGGGCAGTGCGACGCCGACCGCAGCCGCCGCGGCGTCTAGCCCGCCGGCCAGCTCACCATCTGCGACCCCGGCGCCCGCGGCGGCGGCGGCTGTCCCGCCGTCGGCCGCGGCGCCCCCTCCCTCGGCCGCGGCGCCGGGGCCGCAGCATTCACTCACGGACCCCACCAGTGCCTGGGTGATCGTCAACAAGCACCGGCCGCTGGCCCCCGCCACCTTTGTGCCGCCGGATCTGGTCCGGCCGGCCGTCCGCCTGGCCACCTCCGGCGAGGCGGCACTGCTGAACAGCACGACGGCGGCCGCGGCGGAGAAGATGTTCGCGGCGGCGGCAGCGGAGGGCGTCATCATCACGCTGGCCAGCGGTTACCGTTCATTCGCGACGCAGACGGCGACCTACGGCAGTTGGGTTCGCGCGCAAGGGCAGGCCGGGGCCGACACTGCCTCCGCACGGCCGGGCTATTCCGAGCACCAGACGGGCTGGGCATTCGACATCGGCGACGGCAGCGGCGCAGACGCTTTTACCCCGCAGTTCAAGGACCGGCCGGCGGCGATCTGGGCGAAGGCGAACGCCCACCGCTTCGGCTTCGTGGTCCGCTACCCGTGGATGCTGCACGAAATCACCGGCTATTTCTACGAGCCATGGCATCTGCGCTACATCGGTACCGCGGCGGCCACGGACATGTCCGCCCGCGGGATCGGCACGCTGGAACAGTACTTCGGCCTGGAGCCGGCGCCGGCGTACTTGTAAGGCGTCAGCGGCCTGCGCGGATTTTCCCCACCTTTGCCACCACGACGACGGGACACCCCGGCGCAATCGGCCGACACGCCGTCGGGCGCCCTCGTAGGTGGGGAAACCCGGCGGCGCCGGCCACAGGGACCGGCCGACGGAACCGTTTGAGTCTGGCTATTCGGCCACAAGCTCCAGGGCCAGTTCGGTCCGTACCACTTGAGCCAGCCGCTCGGCGACGCCCTGGGCGGTCTTGTGGTCTCCGGCCTCCACCATCACACGTACCACCGGCTCGGTGCCGGAGGGACGCAACAGGACGCGTCCGGTGTCGCCGAGTTCGGCTTCGGCGATCGACACGGCTGCAGCCACCACTTCATCGCCCTTCACCCGGCTACGGTCCACGCCCTTGACGTTGATGAGGACCTGGGGCAGCTTGGTCATCACCGTGGACAGTTCCTTGAGGGGGCGCCCGGTGAGGGCCACCTGGGCCGCAATCTGCAGCCCGGTCAGCACGCCGTCGCCGGTGGTGGCGTGGTCGGCAAAAATCACATGCCCGGACTGCTCGCCGCCAAGGCTGAAGCCGCCGTTGCGCATTTCCTCGAGGACGTAGCGGTCCCCCACGCCGGTTTCACGTAGGCTGATCCCGGCGTCGCGCAGGGCGAGCTTCAGGCCGAGGTTGCTCATGACTGTGGCCACCAGGACATCGTCCTTGAGCTTTCCGGAGGCCTTGAGGGCTATGGCCAGGATGGCCATGATCTGGTCGCCGTCCACCTCGTTGCCTTCGTGGTCCACCGCGAGGCAACGGTCGGCGTCGCCGTCGTGGGCGATACCGAGGTCCGCCCCGTGGTCCAGCACGGCCCGCTTGAGCGGGCCAAGGTGGGTGGAGCCCACCCCTTCGTTGATGTTGAGTCCGTCCGGTTCGGCGCCAATGACGATCACGCTGGCGCCGGCGTCCTTGAAGACCTGCGGGGAACAGCCGCTAGCTGCGCCGTGGGCGCAGTCGAGCACCACTTTCAGGCCGTCCAGGCGGTGCGGGAGCGTGCCGAGCAGGTGCACGATGTAGCGGTCCTCGGCGTCGGAGAAGCGCTGGATCCGTCCTACCTCGCCGCCCACGGGCCGGAAGGGCTCCTTGGCGAGCTGCACTTCGATGGCGTCTTCGACGTCGTCGGGCAGCTTCTGGCCGCCACGGGCGAAGAATTTGATGCCGTTGTCAGGCGCAGGGTTGTGGGAGGCCGAGATCATGACGCCGAAGTCGGCGCCGAGGTCTGCCACGAGGTAGGCGGCAGCCGGGGTGGGGAGAACTCCGGCGTCGTAGACGTCGATTCCCGAGCTTGAGAGGCCGGCCTCCACGGCGGCCGCGAGGAACTCGCCACTGGCCCTCGGGTCGCGTGCAACCACGGCGATCGGCCGCTTCCCGGTCGTGTTGCGGTTATGGCCAAGCACGACGGCGGCCGCCTGGGCCAGCTGCAACGCGAGCTCGGCGGTCAGCAACCCGTTCGCCAGGCCGCGGACTCCATCGGTTCCAAATAATCTAGACATCGGACCAAGTTTAGTCGATGGCCGGAAGAAGTCCGGCCTTAACGGCGAAAGCCCGTCCCGCCGGGTGGCGGAACGGGCTTTCGTGCAAGCGCCAAAAGCGCTTGGAAGCGGGATTAGCGCTTGTGGATCCGAGCGCTAAGAAGCGCCGAGGGCCCCAATCGCCGGTCGCGCCAGCGGCCGACGATTGGGTAGGCGCATTTTTAGCGCTTGGAGTACTGCTGAGCCTTACGGGCCTTCTTGAGACCGGCCTTCTTACGCTCGATGACGCGGGCGTCACGGCGCAGGTAACCGGCCTTCTTCAGGGTGGCGCGGTTGTTCTCGGTGTCGATCTCGTTCAGTGAACGGGCGATGCCGAGGCGCAGGGCACCGGCCTGGCCGGAGATGCCGCCACCGTGGATGCGGGCGATGACGTCGTAGGCGCCGTCAAGATCGAGGATCTTGAAGGGCTCGTTGACGTCCTGCTGGTGCAGCTTGTTCGGGAAGTAGTTCGCCAGCTCGCGGCCGTTGATGGTCCACTTGCCAGAGCCCGGCACAACGCGAACGCGTGCAACGGCTTCCTTACGACGGCCAACTGCAGCGCCGGCAACGGTCAGTGCCGGGCGTTCCTTCTTCGGCGCAGCTGCTTCCGCAGCACCGCTCTCCGAGGTGTAGCTGGTCAGGTTTTCCTCAGCCTCAACGGCTTCGGTGGTCAGTTCTTCGTTCTGAGCCACGATTCTCCTTGATAAAAAGTTGGTTGGTGGCCAGGACTACTGGGCGACCTGGGTGATTTCGAAAGTCTTGGGCTGCTGGGCGGCGTGGGGGTGCTCTGCACCGCGGTACACCTTCAGCTTGCCCAGCTGCTGTGCAGCGAGGGAGTTCTTCGGGAGCATGCCCTTGATAGCCTTCTCCACGGCGCGAACCGGGTTGGACTCAAGCAGCTCCGCGTAGTTGACGGAGGTCAGGCCGCCCGGGTAACCGGAGTGGCGGTATGCGCGCTTCTGCTCCAGCTTGGCGCCGGTGAGGGCAACCTTTTCAGCGTTGATGATGATGACGAAGTCGCCCATGTCCATGTGGGACGCAAAGGTGGCCTTGTGCTTGCCGCGCAGCAGGATTGCGGTCTGGCTGGCAAGACGACCAAGGACAACGTCGGTGGCGTCAATGACGTGCCACTGGCGGTTGATATCGCCGGGCTTCGGGGTGTACGTACGCACGGTGTTTGCCTCGTTCTTGTTCTGGCGTTCTTGTTTTAGGCGTCACTCTTACGGTGCACCTACTATCTATGCGCTACCGGAACAGAGGTGAGGGCTCTATGTAACCAGTCATCCTGAAGTCTCGAATGTGCACGTTGAGTAGCTATCCTGCAACCGGATTCTCAAGCGGGCACGCACCATCGAGATAGGACACGCACAACGACTACCAAGAATAGCCGATCGCGGCCTCTTGGGTCAAAATGGGGTGTCCGGATGCATCCTGTCTGCTCTCTGTTTCGCAGACTGCCCCGTGCCGGTCCGTCGCATCCTTGGAGGAACAGTGTCCGATCCCGCCGCCGGCTCCATCTCCCTGCTGCTCGCACAACCGGCCGGATCACTCACCGGGGTCCTGTTCATAGCCGGCGTTGGCCTCGCGGGCGCATGCCTGTCCCTGTTGGCCGAGCTCCTCATCCGGCGCGCACTCCCCCGCCTGGGCGGACCACTGACAGTACGCATAAGACTTACGACGGCGGCGGCCACCTTCGCGTTGTCCGCCCTGCTGGCCTGGCGCTTTGGGCTCTCCCCCGAGCTCCCCGCGTACGTCCTGCTGGCCGTGGCCGGCGTGCAGCTGGCGCGGATCGACCTGCAGCACCACTTGCTGCCTAACCGGATGGTCCTCCCCCTATTAGGGGCCGGAATTGTGCTACTCGGGGCCGCCGCGGGAGTGTCCGGCGAGGCAGGTAGCCTGCTACGCGGGGTCGCCGGCGCCTCAATAATGTTCGTTTTGTACCTTTTTCTCGCTCTGACCAGCCGAAACGGCCTCGGAATGGGCGATGTGAAGCTTGCGGCACCACTTGGCCTGTACTTGGGCTACTTAGGCTGGTCCCACTTGTTCTACGGCGGCGCCCTGGGATTCGTCTTAGGTGGCGTCGCCTCCCTGCTCCTGGTCCTCAAAAACCGCGGAAACAAGCCGAAAGAAGTGCCCTACGGCCCCTCGATGCTTGCTGCCGGTCTGGCCATCATCCTGCTGCTCCCCTAAGTGGTCTCCGCCTTCACCCGGGCGCGCATTAAGTAAGACGGCTTATCAAACCAAGTAGTGGAAGCCCCACCCCAACTTAGAAACTGAGTACACCCCCGTTTGAGGGCAGGTGATACCCATTTTTTCCCTCCAAAAGTCGAGTATCGGACATCATTGCCGCGCCGTTTGTGGCCGTGCAAATGTTGTCTCAACGAAGCTCCAGCAAATAAGCAATCGGGGATTTGCCGGAAATTCGTTCATTACTCAATCTCTGGAAAAGGAAAAACTAAAATGACTGGTCTCATGATCTCAATGGTCTCTTTCATCGCCGGCGTCAAGGACAAGATGGAATCCGAAAAGGGTGCCACCGCGACTGAGTATGGTCTGCTCGTCGGTCTCATCGCCCTGGCCATTACCTTCGGCGTCACGGCTTTCGGAGGCGCCCTGAACACTTTCTTCGACGGTCTCGCCACCACCGTAGGCACCTGGTAGCCAGCATTCACCACCAGGTCTCATCCAGGAGTGCCGCGTCCGCCAAACGCGGACGCGGCACTTTTCATTAGATCCAGCGTCACATTCCTCGGGGGGAAACTGTGAAACGCAGCAAAGTTATGCCGGGACGGGAGCGCGGCGCGGTCGCGGTCGAGTTCGCCCTTATCGCGCCCGTGCTCCTGCTAATCGTCGTCGGGATCCTGGAATTCTCGAACTTCTACAATCTCCAGATCTCGGTGACCCAGGCAGCCCGCGAAGCGGCCCGTGAGATGGCGGTCAGCAACGATGTCGGCCTGGCCGCCGCCGCTGGCGTGGCCGGCGCTCCGGGAGTAGCCATTGCCCCGGGGAATTTCGCCTTCTCTGGGGCCTGCACGCCGGGCGCCACGGTCACGGCCACCGTCACCTTCACACGGCCGGCCCTCACCGGATTTTTCAGTCCGACTGTCACGGTAACCGGAGAAGGAGCCATGCGATGCGAACGTTTGCCCGACTAACTTCAGTTACGGAGAACCAGGACTCTGAGCGGGGCGCAGCCGGCGTACTGGTCGCCGTGATGATGCTTGTCCTCATTGGCGTCGGCGCCATCGCCGTCGATGTCGGCCAGATCTACGCAGAACGCGCGGAACTTCAAAACGCCGCCGACGCCGGGGCGCTGGCGGGCGCACAGATCTGCTCCGAAACAGCAGGATGCACCCAAGCAGACGCCAACGCCGTCGCAGCACTCCTGGCGAATCAGAACTCGAAGGACGGAGTCTCCAGGGTCCGGTTCGTTGACCTTAGCGTTCCCTTCGAAGTCACCGTCAGCACGGCAACAGTGAACGGCACCAACGGGTCAGGGTTCCTGAGCAAGCTATTCGCCAACGCCCTCGATACGCCCGACATCGGAGTCGGCGCTACTGCTACCGCCAAATGGGAATTCCCGACGCGGGGCCGCAGCATCCTTCCACTGACCTTTGCGCCCTGCGAGTTCATCGATGACGGCCTCCCGCACAAAATCCTGACACAGGGTGGCGGCGCCGGAGCAGTGGACTGCACTGGACGAAACCCCTCCAACCAGATCATCCCGGGCGGCTTTGCCTGGCTGGACCCGGACGGCTCCACAGGGTGCGAGGTGACCGCGGAAGTTGGTCAGTGGAGCAAAACAAGCGCCGGCGCTGCTATGCCATCCGGCTGTGACGCCCTCTTCAGCAGCGGCCTCGTCGGTCAGACGGTCGCAATTCCGGTCTTCAAATACACCTGCAAGGACATGTTCTCGCCCTGCACCGGAAGCAACGTTAAGTACATGATCGAAAAGTGGGCGGGTTTCGAAGTCCAGGGTTGGAAATTTCCTGGAAATTCCCATGATCCCACCAACGTCTTTACTACGAGCCAAAAAGGCCTTTACGGGACCTTTGTCGGGTATTTCGCCGATCCAAGCCTATTCACGGGTGGTTCAACCGCCCCTACCGGAAACATTAAAATTCTCGGTCTCATTAAATAAAAACTGATTCATTTCTAAAGGGGTGGAAGAATTGAAAGCTCGCCTGCTGGGAGGCATCGCCGCACTCGTTGTGGCCATCATCGGAACAGTTCTGCTTGTGTCCTACGTCCAAGGCGCCGATCGGCGCGCCCTGGCAAACACAGAAACCGCTGAGGTCTATGTGGTTCAAAAAGAAATTGCGGCCGGAACGTCCGCAGCAAACTTCGGTGATTCAATCGTTAAGAAATCTGTACCCAAGTCAGCGGTGGCAAGCGACAGCGTCACCACCCTGGCTGAACTCGGCCAGAAGGTCTCCGCCGTCGGACTGGTCCCCGGCGAACAGCTCCTGGCCACCCGAATGGTGGACCCGACACAGCTGGTCGGCGCGGGCCGCGTGGCCGTCCCCAGCGGACTTCAGGAAGTCGCGGTCAAGTTGACCCTCGACAGAATTGTCGGTGGCAGCCTGAAGGCCGGCGATACCGTAGGGGTGATTCTGTCCTATGCGGCGAACGACAAGCTGAACGTCCCGGACCAGTCTCAGCTGGTCTTCCATAAGGTGCTGGTGACGGCGGTCCAGAACTCCACGGGCGCCGTAGCACAGGATCAGTCGGCGACGACGACCACGGAAAGTTCCTCCGACGGGGCCCTGAGCGCCAAGTCAAGCGCCGCACAGGCGAACGGTGGATACCTCGTCACTTTGGCCCGGCCCTCGATCGACGTAGAGAAGATCGTCCACGCCATCGAGTTCGGCAAGGTGTACCTCAGCAAGGAATCGGCAAGCTCGACGACGACTAACACCGGCGTCATGGAACGCATCAGGGTATTCCAATGAGCCGCTTCGTACTGATCACGCCCAGCGTCGACTTCGAACGAAAGGTCCGCTCCGCCACCGCCGGCATGAGTGGCAGCCTGCAATGGTTCCAGGCAGATTACCTGCCGGAAGGTCCGGACGAATTCCTGAGTAAATTGCTCGGAGAGCCGCCGGAAGTCCTTATCCTGGGCCCCGGTCTGGACTTGGACGACACCCTGAAGCACGCAGCGCTCCTGGACCTTCAGTATCCGGAGATCAGTGTCCTGTTGGCCGCCGAGCAGACCCCGGAGCTGGTTCTGGCTGCAATGCGTTCGGGAGTGCGGGACATCCTTTCCCCCGCGGCTGATAGCAGCGGCATCCGGGCGATGGTCGAACGTTCCAGTTTGGCCGCAGCCGGCCGCCGGAGGGGCCTGAACCCAAGCACCGCAGGGTCGCCGGTTGGAGGTACCGGGGGACGGGTCATCGCCGTGATGTCGCCGAAGGGTGGCGTGGGCAAGACCACCATCGCGACCAACATCGCGGTCGGACTGGGAAAGGTGGCGCCGATGGGGGTTGTCATCGTCGACCTGGACCTGCAGTTCGGGGATGTCGCCAGTGGCCTGTTGCTGGACCCGGAACACACGATCGCGGACGCTGTTACGGGTGCGGCCAGCCAGGACTCTATGGTGCTCAAGACGTATCTTGCGCTGCACTCGGCAAACATCTACGCACTGTGTGGGCCGAGGGATCCCGTGGAAATGGAGGGGATTACGGCGGCGCACGTCACCAACCTCCTGAAGCAGTTGCGGCATGAGTTCCAGTACGTAGTCATCGACACCGCGCCTGGACTTGGGGAGCATGTCCTTGCTGCGCTGGAGCAGGCGACGGATGCCGTCTGGGTGTGCGGCATGGACGTGCCGAGCATCCGCGGGCTCCGCACCGGTTTTCACATCCTCAACGAGCTCGGCCTCATGCCGGAAAGTCGGCATGTTGTGCTGAACATGGCCGACGGCAGGAGCGGGCTCTCCGTCCCC
Source organism: Arthrobacter sp. Bi26 (assembly GCF_918697925.1). Taxonomy (GTDB): domain Bacteria; phylum Actinomycetota; class Actinomycetes; order Actinomycetales; family Micrococcaceae; genus Arthrobacter. The sequence continues at coordinate 55,174 of NZ_CAKKMF010000012.1, read as the reverse complement.
GACGTGGAAGCAACCATTGGTGTGCCGGTCGACATCGCCATACCGCGCTCCAGGACCCTGCCCTTTTCGACCAACAAGGGTGTTCCCATCCTTCAGGACGGCCGCCGGGATGTCGCAGCGAAGGGCCTTCGTCAACTCGTAGAACGTTTCCAGCCGAATTGGCAGGACCGAACACATCGCAAGCTCCACCGAAGGGCGGTAGTCCAGTGAGTCTCACCAGGAGATTTGAACAATTGCGGCACGGCAGCCAGGACGGCGAGACGGCCACGCCGTCGGAAGCCCAGACGAGCCCGGGCTTCCCCTCGACCCTTGGCCGAATTCAGGAAGCCAAAGCCGCCGATGCTGCCAGCGCGGCACTCGTGGTCGAAGAAGTCGGTCCCAACGCCGGCATGGCCAGCGAGGCCCTCCGTGGGCTCAAAGAGCGGGCAAGCTTGGCCCTTTACGAGCGGCTCGGCTCCAGGATCTCGGACTCCTCGATGGATGAATCCGAGCTGCACCAGCATGTCAAGGATGAACTCAAGGAGGTCGTGGACGCGGAGCAGGTCCCCCTTTCCTCGGCTGAAAGGCAGCGACTAACCCGCGAAATCATCGACGACGTACTGGGCCACGGTCCGATCCAGCGTTTCCTCGACGATCCCGAAGTCACGGAAGTCATGGTCAACCGCCATGACAGCATCTACGTGGAACGGTATGGCCACCTGCAAAAAACAGATGCCAAGTTCAGTTCGGACGAGGCGCTCCGCCGGGTCATTGAACGGATCGTCTCCCGGGTGGGTCGACGGATCGATGAGTCCTCGCCGTTGGTTGATGCGCGGCTTGCCGATGGCTCGCGTGTGAACGCCATCATTCCGCCCTTGGCCGTCAATGGTCCTTCGCTGACCATCCGAAAGTTTGCCCGCGAAGCCCTCACCGTGAACAAGCTCATCGAGTTCGGCAGCCTCTCCCCGGAAATGGCTGAACTCCTGCAGGCCTGTGTCCTGGCGCGAATGAACATCATCGTCTCCGGCGGTACCGGCACCGGCAAGACCACCTTGCTCAATGTCCTGTCTTCCTTCATCCCGGAGACAGACCGCATTGTGACTATCGAGGACGCCGTGGAGCTCCAGTTGCAGCAGGAACATGTAGTGCGGCTCGAAAGTCGGCCGGCCAACATCGAGGGCCGCGGCGAGGTTTCAATTCGCGAACTCGTCCGCAATTCGCTCCGCATGCGGCCGGACCGTATTGTCGTCGGCGAGGTCCGCGGCGGCGAATCGTTGGACATGCTCCAGGCCATGAACACCGGCCATGATGGGTCAATCTCCACCGTTCACGCCAATTCCCCCAGGGATGCGGTGGCCCGGCTGGAGACGCTGGTGCTGATGGCCGGGATGGACTTGCCGCTGCGGGCTATCCGCGAACAAGTCGCTTCCGCGGTGAACCTCATCGTGCACATCACAAGGCTCCGTGACGGTAGCCGCCGTGTCACGCACATCACCGAGGTGCAAGGCATGGAAGGCGACATTGTCACCCTCCAGGACGCCTTTGTCTTCGACTATTCCGCCGGCGTGGACGCCAATGGCAGGTTCCTCGGCAAGCCGATACCCACCGGCGTCCGTCCGCGGTTCACCGACAGGTTCGTGGAACTCGGCATTCAAATCTCGCCTGCCGTTTTCGGGGCGCATGTTGGGAGTGTCCGATGATCCCCGACGATGCTTCTCCTGCGGTCATGGTGCTGGGCCTGGCGCTGGTCTATTTGGCCCTCGTTATCGTTTTCTGGGTCATCCTGAAGTCTCGAAACGTCATTTCGGCGGAACGGCGCCGGCCGGCTGGCGCCGCGCAATCCTCCACCCTGTCAAAGCTGACAGACGCGACGCTGGGCGTGATCGATGCCCGACTCAAGCCCCAGCCTTCGGGCATCCTGTCTCGGCGCCGGCTGGACAGCGCCGGCCTCAAGAAACAGCCCGCGGACTACTTGCTCCTAGCTGGCATCATCACCGTGCTGGCAGGGGTCGTCGGATTTCTGTTGGGAGGTATGTTCCCGGCGATTCTCCTGATCATCGCCGCACCAATTGGATTCGCGTTGAGTTTGAACTTGCTCGTCTCGCGCCGCCGAGCGAAGTTCGATGACCAGGTTCCGGACACGCTCCGGATGCTCTCCGGCGGCATGCGAGCCGGGCATAGCCTGCTTCGCTCGCTTGATGCTGCAGGCCAGGAAAACGACGCCCCGATGGCGGATGAACTAAGCCGCGTTGTCAATGAGACGCGTATCGGCCGCGACCTGGGCGAGTCCCTCCTCGATGTCGCCGACCGGACCAAGAACGAGGACTTCGCTTGGATCGCCCAGGCCATAGAAATCCACCGCGAGGTTGGCGGGGATCTGGCCGAGGTCCTCGACCACGTGGGCGAGACGATCCGCGATCGGAACCAGGTCAGGCGCCAAGTGAAAGCCCTCAGCGCTGAAGGACGAATGTCCGCCATAGTTCTGGTCTCGCTGCCAATTGTGTTGTTCATCGCACTGCAATTCATCAATCCGGTCTATTCCAAGACGTTCTCGTCAACGGTTCCGGGCTACATCATGATTGCGGTCGCCGCCGTCATGCTCAGCCTCGGGGCTTTCTGGCTCAGCCGTCTCATCAAGCCAAAGTTCTGAGGAGGAAAACATGCAACCCATCGCAATGGCCGCCGTTTTGGCCATCATTGCACCCATCTCTGGCATGGTCTGGCTGGCTTTCACCGGTGATCGCAGCGGGCTGCGGAATATCCGAACTAACCTTGGGGCGAAATCTTCGGGGGCCGCCGCCGGGCGATCGGTCGCAGGAGAGCAACTTGCAGCTCTCAGCAAGAAGCTGGCCCCGGTTGGCTACGTTGCCTGGCTGGATAAGCAGTTGGCCGGCGCGGGACGACCCAAAGAATTTCCACTTGGGCGGCTGCTCATGGTCAAGCCACTGTTGGCGCTGGCCGGCGCCGGCTTGGGACTTGCAGGCTTCCTTGGCGAGCCCTCTCCGCAGCGTATTCTCATCGCCTTGGCCTTCGTGGTTTTCCTCTACTTTGCTCCCGACTTACTGATTCGGACGAAGGCGGAGAAGCGACGCGAAGCCATCCGGCTTGAGCTTCCTAACGCACTAGACCAGATGCTGATCTCCGTTCAGGCTGGACTCGGCTTTGAAGCAGCTATGGCACGGAGCGCTCAGAACGGCACCGGCCCACTTGCGGATGAATTCACTCGCACTCTGCAAGACATGCAAGTGGGCCGCAGCCGAAAGGATGCCTACCTGGCGTTCGCAGGACGAGTCGATTCACCTGACCTTCGCAGCTTCATCCGGGCCGTCGTCCAAGCCGATACGTACGGCATCGCGATCGCAAAAGTCCTTAAGGCGCAAGCCCAGGAATTGCGGACCAAGCGTCGACAGAGCGCCGAGGAACACGCCATGAAGATTCCCGTCAAGATCCTTTTCCCCCTGCTCTTCTGCATCTTTCCTACGCTCTTCATCATCCTGCTAGGGCCCGCGGTCATGGGCATCATGGCTGCGTTCTCCTAGGACACCGCAGGCAGGAAGTATCGGTGAGGCTAACAACCACGCCTAAATGGGCCGGACCCCCTTGGACCCCAGAGCCTAGGGGGTCCCTTCGTGTGCCATCCCTGTGAGTCCCGGAGCAGTTTGAGCACAGATTACGCGCAGGAAATCCTCAGGAAATGTGCAGTTAGGGAAGTCTTACCGCAGGATGTGGCAAGCAGCGTAACTTCTGACGAATCGCGTTGCTAGCTTTCTGGCAGAGCTGGCATCTGACCAGCTTCCCTTCGCTCGCTCAGGAGTCCACAATGCTTGCTCTTTATACCAACCTGTCTGTCCGTCTCCGCAGCGATGAGAAAGGCGCAACCGCCGTTGAATACGGCATCATGGTCGCCCTCATTGCTGTTGTCATCATCGTTGCCGTGAGCCTGCTCGGTACGACGTTGACTGACATGTTCCAGGGGGTCAATTGCCAGATCAGCTCCCCCAAGACGCCCACGTGGGACCCAACTCTCAACCTCGGCAAGGGTGGTTGCAAGGCCTAGGTAGGCATCATCAGTTCGGCGGCGGTAGCAGTACCGTCGCCGAACTTTCTGATCAGTTTCGAAGAGAGGCCCCATGTCTAAGGCATCCGAGCGCGGTGCCGTGGCAGTTGAGTTCGCGCTCATAGCACCTGTGCTGATCATGCTCCTACTCGGAATCATGGAGTTTGGGCGCGCCTACAACGCCCAAATCTCACTGACCAACGCCGCCCGCGAGGGCGTGCGAGTGATGGCTATCACGAACACAGCGGCGCCGGCCCGCGACGCCGCAATACGCGCGGCCAGCACGCTCAGCCCGACGTTGTCCGATACCGATATCAAATTCCTTGCCTCCGATGGAACCGACACGTGTAGTGAGTCAAAACTAATGACTGTGACAATCAGCTACACCCTCAAAACGATGACAGGCATAGCCGGACCGTTCGTAATGACAGGAAAAGGAACGATGCTGTGCGGGGGCTAGCAGTACGAGCGGACAAGGAACGCGGCGGAATCGCGGTCATCGTTGCCCTTCTTATGGTGGTTCTGCTCGGCTTCGCGGCCATCGCCATCGATGTCGGGAAGCTCTACTCCGAGCAGGCACAACTGCAGAATGGCGCCGACTCGGCCGCGCTCATGGTGGCCCAGAAGTGCGCCAAGAATGCGGGTGACGCAACAAATTGTTCCAGTTCCTCCCCCCTCGCAGCAGACTTGGCTAACGCCAACGCCCTGGACGCAAAGAGCGGCGTAGAGTCCATCACCTTGGACACAATCGGACGCACGGTCAAGGTAATCACCCGCGCCAATGAAACTGGCAGCGCTCCCAATATAATCTCCCTTTTCTTCGCCAGGGCGCTGGGGATCACCAGCGCCGAAGTTGCCGCCAGTTCTTCCGTGCGGTGGGGAAGCCCGACTGAGGGCACAACACCGTTTCCACTGACATTCTCCATCTGCCAGGTGTCCGGGATGGTGGGCGGCGCAATGCAGCTGCTCCAGAACCACTCCGCGAATGCCAATACCGATTGCCCCCTGGGGCCCGCCGGCAAGACGGTGGAGGGAGGCTTTGGCTGGATCGTCCAGAGCTCTGGGCAGTGCGGCGGGATAGTGAACCTGGCCGTCAATCAAAGCGGCAGCGCCACTGGGAATGACGGACCGTCAAATTGCGATGCGGTACTGAACAAATGGGCTAGCGATCTCGCTGCAGGCAACACAGTCACTGTGCTGCTGCCGGTCTATCAGGATGTCAGCGGAACCGGGTCCGGGGCGTCCTACAAACTCCTGGCTTTCGCCGCCTTCAGCGTTCAAGGCTGGGCTTTCAGCGGCGCCGATAAGCTGCCGATGGTCTACCGCAATACATCCTCCGACAAAAACCTGGACTGCAAAGGTAACTGCCGGGGGATCATCGGCAAATTCGTCAACTACGTCTCTTTGTCCGACGGCTACAAGCTTGGTCCCGTCAGCCCATACGGCGCCACCGTCGTTGAGTTGACCAGCTAGATCTATGAAGTTCAGCGATTCAATACCCCTCAGGAGCAGTTCGTGAAGTCTCGGTTGTTGGCAGGAGCGGCGGCAGTTGTCCTCGCCATCATCGGCGCATTACTGGTCGTTTCCTACGCCCAGGGCGCGGACCAGCGGGCCGTCAAGAACCTTGAGCCTGTGAGCGTCTTGGTAGTCAAGGCAGCGATCCCCGCGGGAACGCCGGTGGAAGCCATGAGCGCTTCCATCGCTACTGAACAGCTGCCTGCAGCGGCCGTAACTGCTTCATCGCTCAAGTCGCTGGATGAGTCCCAAGGCAAGGTTGCCGCAGTCGACCTCATTCCCGGCGAGCAGCTCGTGAAAGAACGGCTGGTGGAACCCGAAAACCTCAAAATCCAAGGGGCGGTAGACATCCCGGCCGGTCTTCAAGAGGTCTCCTTTCAGCTGGAGCCGGATCGCGTTATCGGTGGCCGTCTGGTTCCTGGCGATCACGTGGGGGTCTTCGTTTCGATGGATGCCGGCGGTCTGGCAGACAAGGCCGACAAGGAGACCACCAAGTTGACTGTCCGAAAGGCGCTTGTGACCGCAGTGCAGCGCGCTCCAGAGGCGACCCCCGCCGCCCAGCCCACACCCACCGCGAGCGCCACAGCCGATCCTCGAGACACGACCCTTCCGGTCGGCTCACTCATGCTCACCGTGGCGGTCAGCGACGTGGACGCCGCCAAGATTGTGTTCGCCGCCGAATACGCCAAGATGTGGCTGAGCAAGGAACCGCTCGACGCCACGGACGGCGGCCCCCGGATCATTCAGCGGAGTGAGGTCTACAAGTGAGCCGCTTCGTCCTGATCACACCGAACGCGGACTTTGACAACCGCTTGCGGCAGGCGGTTGCCGGCGGGCTCCAGGGCGGCGTGCAGACATTCCTGACCCATGTTTTGCCCGCCGGTCCCTACGACCTGTTCGCCCAGCTGAACCAGGAGCAGCCGGAGGTTCTTGTGCTGGGGCCCGACGTGCCGATCGACGAGGCCCTGCGCCTCGCCACCGTGCTTGACGTCCAGGTCCCTGACCTGACGGTTCTCCTGGTCAGCGAGCCGGATCCCGCTTTCATCCTGCAGGCCATGCGGGCCGGCGTCCGGGACATCCTCAGCCCTTCAGCCGATCCGGCGCAGATGCGGGTGCTTTTGGAGCGGGCGTGCCAGTCCTTCGCCAGCCGTCACCGGACGGATCAGCCTCAGCAGGCGGAAGGAGGCAAGGGCACAGTCATCGGCGTGTTCTCTCCCAAAGGTGGCGTCGGCAAGACCACCATCGCCACCAACATCGCCGTGGGCCTGGGGAAAATTGCACCCATGAGCGTGGTGATCGTGGATCTGGACCTGCAGTTCGGCGACGTCGCCTCCGGGCTGTACCTGAATCCCGAGCATACGGTCACGGATGCCGTCTCCCCTGCCGCTAGCCAGGACACGCTAGTGCTGAAGGCTTTTCTCACCGTTCACCCGTCCAGCATCTACGCCCTCTGCGCCCCCGTCAGCCCGGTTGAGGCCGATTACATCACCCCCGAGCAGATCACCCGTCTGCTGGAGCAGTTGGCGGACGAGTTCCAATACGTGGTGGTGGACACCGCACCCGGATTGCCTGAAATCGGGTTGGCCGCCATGGAGGCCTGCACCGACGTGGTCTGGGTGAGCGCCATGGACATCCCCAGCGTCCGCGGCCTCCGTTCCGGTCTCGATATCCTCCGTCAGCTGGACATCATGCCGGAAAGCCGGCACGTGGTGCTCAACATGGCCGATCCCAAGTGCGGTCTCTCGGTCCAGGATGTCGAATCCACCCTTGGCGCCCCCGTGGATGTCAGTGTCCCGCGTTCCCGTGCTGTCGCGTTCTCCACCAACCGTGGCGTTCCCGTCCTACAGGAAGCCCGAAAGGACCCTGCCGTCAAAGGCCTCAACCAGCTCGTGGAACGGTTCAGCCCGGCCGGGCGGACGAAATCCCAGCGTAAGAGTCACCGGCGGGTTGTGGTCTAGCTGAAACTGTCAGAACGCATCCAGGCCGCGCAGGAGAAGACCCAGCCTGCCGCCACGCCGGCCATGGCTGTGGCTTCCGTTGCCGCCAACACCGCTCCCCCGGTTCCGCGCCCGCCGGTCCCTACTTCCGTGGCTGCAACACGCCGGGAACGGCCGGCGTCGCCCGCCAAGCCGGTACAGTCGCCGGGCGCGTCCGTCCAGCACGAAGGTTTCCAGGCCAAAGGCCACCAGCCCGTGGACGCTTTTGCCGCGATCAAGCAGCGCGCCGCGACCGCCCTGTTCGAAAAGATGGGGGCCCGGTTCAACGACTCTGCCATCACGGAGGCCGAGCTGCGCAGTACGGCCCGGGAGGAGCTCACCCGCATCATCGATTCGGAGCAGGTCCCGCTGACGGCGGATGAGCGCTCCCGGTTGGTCCGGGACGTGGCCGACGACGTGCTCGGCTACGGACCGCTGCAGCGGCTCCTCGACGATCCGGACGTCACGGAAATCATGGTGAACCGGATGGACCAGATCTATGTGGAACGCAAGGGCCAGCTGACGCTCACCGAATCGATGTTCAGCTCCGAGGACCACCTGCGCAAAGTCATCGAACGCATCGTGTCCAAGGTGGGCCGTCGTATCGATGAATCCTCGCCTCTGGTCGACGCGCGACTGGAAGACGGCTCCCGCGTCAACGCCGTGATCCCCCCGCTCGCCGTCGGTGGCTCATCGCTGACCATCCGTAAGTTCAGCAAGGTGCCGCTGACCGTCCGGAACCTGATCGAATTCGGCACCCTCACCCCGGAGATGGCCGAGCTGCTCAACGCCTGCGTCAAGGCCAAGCTGAACATCATCGTTTCCGGCGGTACGGGCACAGGCAAGACCACGCTTCTCAATGTGCTTTCGTCTTTCCTTCCGGCCAACGAGCGCATCGTGACCATCGAGGATGCCGTTGAACTCCAGATCCAGCAGGCCCATGTGGTGCGGCTGGAAAGCCGGCCGCCAAACACCGAAGGCAAGGGTGAAGTCACCATCCGCGAACTGCTGCGCAACTCCCTGCGCATGCGTCCGGACCGCATCGTGGTGGGTGAGGTCCGCGGCGGCGAATCGTTGGACATGCTCCAGGCCATGAACACCGGCCACGACGGTTCGCTCTCCACGGTCCACTCCAACTCGCCGCGCGACGCCGTCGCCCGTCTGGAAACGCTGGTGCTCATGGCCGGCATGGATCTGCCGCTGCGGGCCATCCGCGAACAGATCGCGTCCGCCGTCAACCTGATCATCCAGATTTCCCGGCTCCGGGACGGCACCCGCCGCATCACGCACGTCACGGAAGTCCAGGGCATGGAAGGTGACATCGTCACCCTCCAGGATGCCTTTGTCTTCGACTATTCCGCAGGTGTTGACCAGCACGGACGTTTCCTTGGGACTCCGGTTCCCACCGGAATCCGTCCACGGTTTATCGACCGCTTCGAAGATCTGGGCATCCACGTTTCGGCCGGCGTCTTCGGGGCGCCCGTGGCCTCCAGCGGAAGGCACTGACGCTCATGGTCCTGATAATAAGCGTCATACTCGTGGTCGCGGCAGCCGCCCTGGCCGGAGCGACAGTACTCATCCCCCGCACCCCCACCGTACCGCTGGATCGCCGTCGGCCCTACCGGACCGAATCGGACTCGCAACTGACCCGTTTCGCGGGTTCCGCCGTCGAGCTGATCGAGCGCTTCCTGGCAAAGCGGAACGTCCGGTTCTTCAACCGGGAAGCCCTCGAGAACGCAGGCCTGCGCCTGAGCCAGGCGGATTTCCTGTTCCTGGTGATCATCGGTTCCTTCGTGGGCGGACTCGTGGGCCTCGTGGTGGCAGGCCCCCTTCTGGCGATACTCCTGATGCTCGCTGCGCCTTTCCTGGGGCACCTCGTCCTGGGTTTCCTGGCGGGTAAGAGGCGCGCCAAATTCGATGCCCAGCTGGGCGATACTTTGCAGCTGCTCTCCGGCAGCCTCCGCGCCGGGCACAGTATTCTTCGCGCCATCGACGCCGCCGCCAATGAATCCCAGGCCCCCACCTCCGAGGAGATGCGCCGGGTCATCTCGGAGACGAGCCTGGGGCGTGACCTGCTGGCCTCGCTCAACGACACGGCGGAGCGGATGAAGAACGAGGACTTCGTCTGGATCTCCCAGGCCATCCAGATCAACCGCGAAGTGGGCGGCAACCTGGCCGAGGTGATGGACCAGGTGAACGAAACCATCCGCGAACGCAGCGAGATCAAGGGCCACATCAAGTCCCTGGCCGCGGAGGGCAAGTTCTCTGCCTACATCCTGATGGCCCTCCCGCTCGGCATTGTGGCCATGCTGATGTTGGTCAGCCCCGGGTACATGGACAAGATGTTCACCACACTTCTTGGCGGAATCATGGTTGTGGCGTCCGTCATCCTGATGACCATTGGCGGTCTCTGGATGCGCAAGATTATCGACCTGAAGTTCTGACCGGCCATGGATCCCTTGATTGTCCTCGCCCTCCTCCTGATCTGTCTGCCGCTCGGCTACCTGGTGTGGACCCTGCTGTCCGCCGACAGGAAGGGCGAGAGGGTGGCCCGGGACATCCTGTCCAGGGGAACCCACCGTGCGGAGGAGGAGAAGAAGTCCAGTACAGGCTTCATCGAGAAGATCGGCTACCGCCTCACGCCAGCCGCCTACGTGCTCAAACTCGATCATCTGCTGTCCCTGGCCGGGCGCCCGGCAAACATGCCCCTGGGCCGGCTGCTGGCAGCCAAACCTGCCCTGGGTGTTGTGGGCGGATTGCTCGGATTGTTCCTCAGTTCCATTGGGTCGACGCCGATCATCAAGCTGGTCGGGGTGTTCGTAGTGTTCCTGGGCTACTTCATCCCCGATCTGATGCTCTACAGCAAGGGGCAGGAACGGCAGAAGGCCATGCAGCTGGAGCTCGCCAACACCCTGGACCAGATGCTGATCTCTGTGGAAGCCGGCCTCGGCTTCGAGGGTGCCATGGCCCGCGCCGGCGAGAACGGCAAAGGGCCGCTGGCGGAGGAACTCGTGCGCACCCTGCAGGACATGCAGGTGGGACGCAGCCGCCGCGAGTCCTACCTCGCCCTCGCAGAACGCACCAACATCCCCGAACTCCGGAGCTTCGTCCAGGCAGTGGTGCAGGCGGATACGTACGGCATCGCCATTAGCCGCGTCCTGCGCGTCCAGGCCAAGGTGATGCGCGTCAAGCGCCGGCAGCGGGCAGAAGAGAAGGCCATGAAGCTGCCCGTGATGATCCTGTTTCCGCTCCTATTCTTCATCTTTCCGGTCCTCTTCATTGCCATCCTGGGTCCCGCCGTCATCAACACGATCGAGACGTTCAGCGGCCAGTAACGCCGGCCCATGGCGCCTTCACGGCAAACCCTCAGGAAGCCATCGGGATAGCCGAAAGGTTTCCGCAGGATCACACGGTGCGCCGGGCATCGGCCAGACCAGGCAGTAGCGTGGGCACATGTCCTTCCAAGGTGCGCCAGACGACGGCGATGCAAACACTGGCTCCTCCGCCGACAGCTCCCCGTCCGGTCCAGGCGTGGCCGCAACGGCGGCCGAAGACGTCGCGAGCCCGATCGTGGACCCCTCCGCCCTCAAGGAACTCGGATCACAGCTGGACAGCCCTGCAGTGGCCAAAGTATTCGCCAGGGACTATGCAAGGATGTGGGACCATCGCTATCAATCCCTCGCGACGTCCCTTGATAGCGGTGACGAGACGGCCGCACTGGACGCAGTCCTGAGCCTGAAAACGTCCTCAGCGATGGTCGGCGGCGTCCGTCTGGCCGAGCTCGCCAGAGAGCTTGAGGACGCCATCCGCGTCCGCGACGCTCGCCTGGCGCGGTTGCTCCTGCGTGAAGTTGCAGAGAGTGGAAACGACACAGTGGACGAACTGCAGCTCAGGCACAACCTCGGGGACAGCTAGTCCGAGGCCGGCGTGAGCCGGTACCCAACGCCACGGACGGTCTGGAGCCAACGAGGGTGCAGCGGATCCTCCCGCAGCTTGCGACGCATGTTGCCGATGTGCACTTCGACGGCACGCTCGTCGGATTCACTGATGTAGGCGTCCGCGCTGTAGTGCTCACCCCGCACTACCCGCACCAGATCGGTCTTCGACCGGACGGCACCTGCCCCTTTCAACAGGGCATGCAGGAGATCGAACTCACTGCGCGTGAGACTGGCAGCAATGCCGTCAACGGTGACCGAACGGGTGTGTGGGTTCAATACCAGGCCGTTGTGCCGGAATTCCGAATCGTGGGACAGGACAACGGCCTTCGACGGAGCCGTTCCCGGGTCCACGGACTCGGCAGCGGGGCCGTCCTGCCGAGGCCGGCGCATCATCGCAGAGACCCGGGCTCGGAGCTCGCGCGGCCGGAACGGTTTGGTCATGAAATCGTCGGCGCCGGTATGCAGTGCGGTCAATGTGTCCAACTCGTCCGTCCTCGCCGTCAGCATGACCACGTAGGCATCGCTGAACTGCCGAATTCGACGCAGGACTTCAAAGCCGTCAATATCGTTGAGGCCAACGTCCAAGGTGACAACATTGGCCTTCTCATTCCGTACGACCTCGACCCCCTCGCGACCGCTCGCTGCGCCGTGGACGTCAAATCCCGCCTGGCTTAACACAGCTTCGACGAGATGACGCACGTCGTCGTCGTCTTCCACAACGACGGCGACTCCCAAGTCAGTCATGGCCCCCCCTCACATCTGATGCGGCACCTACCCCCATAGCTGCCGCGTCGGTACTGCTGTGCAATGATGATTCGCCAGCATTGCTAGATTACCTACGCTATAGCGCCAATGACCGTTTAGGCACAGCCACCGCAATATAATTTCGTAACTTGTCAAGTTAGCGTGACGAATGCCGTTAAATTGGAGCAGTGAGGAAGGGGCGCGGGTGCATTGAGTAAACAGCAACTGGTCCGGAACCAGGAAGGTACCTTTGCGGGGTTCCCGCGGCGTGTGCGGGTGGCCCTATGCCAGCTCCCGCTCACGCTGGCGATGACTGCTGTGGTGCTTGCTGCGCCCTGGGGCTGGCCCGGCCTCTTCGAGAGCGGCCTGTGGCGGGCTGCCTCGGCGCTCCAACTGGCACTCTTTATCGCCTGCCTTCTGTTGCCCTGGCAGCGATTCGGGCTGCTCGCTCCGCTAGCAATCCCCGTGCTCGACTTGGCCGCGATCTGCCTCATCCGCAGTGACAGCGTCGAAGGCCTGCCGGACCTCGGCATCCTGGCCATTCTTCCGGTCCTCTGGATCACAGTCTCACGTTTGTCCGGTCCGGCCATCCTCTCGATCAGCTTCTTCGGGCCGTTGCTGACCGGCCTGCCGTGGCTGCTCCACGCCGGCTCCCCCCCGGACCGAATCGCGGCCGCCGTCCTCCTGCCGTTCATCACATTGGCCGTCTCCGTTGTCCTGCGATTCGCGCGGCAGGAGTTGACTGGGCGCTTGGCAAGCCAACTCCACGCCGGCCGTGAACGCGAACGGCTGCTCAATGACGAGGTGTCCGGTCTGATCGATGCCCTGTCGGCCAAGGACGACGTGGTCACCACCGTCTCCCATGAGTTCCGGACCCCCCTCACATCGATCATCGGCAATCTGGATCTAGCCCTCAGCGACTCGGAACAGTTGTCCGCACAGGCCCTCCGCCGCCTCGAGGTTGCGCAACGAAACGCCGAACGACTCCTCGCCCTTGTCTCGGATCTGCTGATGTCCGCCAACTCGGCTGTCCACATCCATCCGCTGAGGACCGATCTGGCGAGCCTTGTGGAGGCGAGCCTCGGTTCGGCCCACGCCCACGCCGAGGCTTCCCAGGTCACGCTCTCGATGGAAGTGCCGGCGCCGCTATGGGCGCACGTGGACCCGCTCCGGATCAACCAGGCACTGGACAACCTCATTTCCAACGCCATCAAATACTCACCCAACGGCGGCAGCGTGCGCGTCTCCGCCAGCACGGAGGGAGACCGGGTGCTGCTGCACGTGGAAGATGACGGATTGGGGATGACAGCCACCGACGCCGAACAAGTCTTCACGCGGTTCTTCCGAAGCCCGGCGGTGCGGGACGGTTCCATCCCGGGGGCCGGGCTCGGGTTGTCGATCACGAAGGCGATCGTGGAGCGCCATGGCGGCTCCATCTCTTGCAACACGCACCTGGGATCCGGAAGCACCTTCACGCTGGAGCTCCCCGCGGAAGGCGCCGCGCCGGCTTACTCGCAGCAGGCATTCCCGTAGCCGCACTCCCGCTCTGGATCTACGCGCGCATGGCCCGGGTCAGTTCGGCCCTGGCCAGCATGCCGCTCTCAGTTGGGTAGGCCACTTCCTCAAGCACCAGCGGATGCGGGGCTGCCAGCACGGAGCGGGCGTCGCGCTGCCGGGCGAGGAGCCGCTCATAGAGCCAGCCCGGGGCCTCCACGCCCTCCCCCACGTACAACGCCGAGCCCACCAGGGAGCGGACCATGTTGTGGCAGAACGCGTCGGCCTGGACGGTGGCGACAATTACCCCATCGCTGCCGCGGGCGAATTCGAAGCGCTGCAGTTCGCGGATGGTCGTGGCGCCCTCGCGTGGCTTGCAGTACGAGCGGAAATCCTGCAGCCCGAGCAACGGTGCCGCGCCCTCGTTGAGGAGCCCGACATCGAGCCGTTCCTTATGCCACAAGGTCGAGGCGCGTCCCAGCGGATCCCAGAACGCCGGGCCGTCCGCGATCCGGTAGGAATATCGGCGCCAGAGGGCGGAGAAGCGGGCGTCGAAGCCAACGGGGGCCACGCTCACGCTGTGCACCTCGATCGCCCCGCTTAGCTCGCCCAGGCCCCGGCTCAAGGCGCCACGGATGCGGCGCAGCAGGGCAACGGCGGGATCTAGTTCAGCGCCCCGGTTCAAGCCCAGCCACTCCGCCTCACGGAGGTCCAGGTGGACCACCTGGCCGCGGGCGTGCACGCCGGCGTCGGTGCGGCCGGCGACCGTGACTCGGATGGGGCGGCGGATCAGCAGTTCCAGGGCCTCCTCCAGGACGCCCTGGACGGTGCGCAGTCCCGGCTGGACAGCCCACCCGCTAAACGGTCCGCCGTCGTAGGCCACATCCATCCGGATACGCAAAAACCCGCCGCCCCCCAAGACGGGGGCAGCGGGTTTGAGCTCGTTCATAGACTTAAGTCTATAAGAAGGTTTTAGCGAATTACTTCGCGTCCTTCTCGGACTCAGCGGCTGCTTCCTCAGCGGCCGGAGCCTCTTCGGTAGCTGCAGCTTCAGTCTCAGTGACCTCAGCCTCGGGAGCCTCTTCGGTCTCGGCAACCGGAGCTGCTTCGGCCTTCTCGGCGTCCTTCTTGTCAGCATCGCGCTTGGCGGCGGAGGTAGCCTCGGCTACGACTGCCTGCTTCGCGGAAACCGGCTCGAGAACCAGTTCGATGACAGCCATGGGAGCGTTGTCGCCCTTGCGGTTGCCGATCTTGGTGATGCGGGTGTAGCCGCCATCGCGGTTCTCCACTGCCTGTGCAATGTCGGTGAACAGCTCGTGGACGACGCCCTTGTTGCTGATCAGGCCGAGTACACGACGGCGGGAAGCGAGGTCGCCACGCTTGGCGAAAGTCACCAGGCGCTCGGCGTACGGCTTCAGGCGCTTGGCCTTGGTCACCGTGGTGGTGATCCGCTTGTGCTCGAAAAGTGCGGCGGACAGGTTCGCGAGCATAAGACGCTCGTGAGCCGCTCCGCCTCCGAGGCGCGGACCCTTAGCGGGGGTAGGCATTATAGTTTCTCCTCATATGGAAGCCGTTGGGCTGCGCACACCAGGGTGCATCCAGCCAGCCGGCCAAGATCTGTTGGTTAGAGCTCGTCGTCGCTGAACGCGGCGTCGTCCTCTTCGATGGCTGCGGCACGTGCTGCGAGATCGAAACCGGGAGGGGAGTCCTTGAGGGACAGGCCCAGTTCGACCAGCTTGGCCTTGACCTCATCGATGGACTTCGCACCGAAGTTGCGGATGTCCATGAGGTCAGCCTCGGAGCGGGCAACGAGTTCACCCACGGTGTGGATGCCCTCACGCTTGAGGCAGTTGTAGGAACGGACCGTCAGGTCCAGATCCTCGATCGGCAGGGCCATGTCGGCTGCCAGGGCAGCGTCCGTCGGCGACGGGCCGATCTCGATACCTTCAGCTGCCGTGTTCAGCTCGCGGGCCAGACCGAACAGTTCCACCAGGGTGGTACCTGCCGAAGCAACGGCGTCGCGCGGGGCGATTGCCTGCTTGGTCTCGACGTCGACAATGAGCTTGTCGAAGTCAGTGCGCTGCTCAACACGGGTAGCTTCCACGCGGAAAGTAACCTTCAGGACCGGCGAGTAGATCGAGTCGACCGGGATGCGGCCGATCTCGGAGTCGCCGGACTTGTTCTGAGCTGCCGAAACGTAGCCGCGACCGCGCTCGATGGTCAGTTCGAGTTCGAACTTACCCTTCGAGTTCAGCGTGGCAATGTGCAGATCCGGGTTGTGGAATTCGACGCCGGCCGGCGGAGCAATGTCCGCGGCGGTGACGACTCCCGGGCCCTGCTTGCGCAGGTAAGCAACAACCGGCTCGTCGTGCTCGGAGGAAACCGACAGGTTCTTGATGTTCAGGATGATCTCGGTGACATCTTCCTTGACACCCGGAACCGTGGTGAACTCGTGCAGCACGCCATCGATCCGGATGCTCGTTACAGAGGCACCGGGGATGGAGGAGAGCAGGGTACGGCGGAGGGAGTTTCCGAGGGTGTAACCAAAGCCCGGCTCCAGCGGTTCGATGATGAACCGGGAGCGGTTTTCGGAGACGACCTCTTCGGAGAGGGTGGGGCGCTGTGCAATGAGCACTTAGGTTTCCTTTCGGCGAGCATCCGCTATATGACGCAACACAGGTGGTGGAAAGATCGGTCTGAAGACTTAACGCGGCCGGGCTTGCCCGGACCGGTGAGGGTCCGGGCAAGCTCCTGGGCGCTGGAAAGCCTTAGACGCGGCGGCGCTTCGGCGGACGGCAGCCGTTGTGGGCGCTGGGGGTGACGTCCTGGATGGAGCCAACCTCGAGGCCAGCGGCCTGCAGCGAGCGGATGGCGGTTTCGCGTCCGGAACCCGGTCCCTTGACGAACACGTCAACCTTGCGCATGCCGTGCTCCTGTGCACGCTTTGCGGCGGCTTCGGCGGCCATCTGGGCAGCGAACGGGGTGGACTTACGCGAGCCCTTGAAGCCAACCTCACCGGACGAAGCCCAGGAGATGACAGCACCGTTCGGGTCCGTGATGGACACGATGGTGTTGTTAAAGGTGCTCTTGATGTGCGCCTGGCCCAGCGCGATATTCTTCTTGTCCTTCTTACGCGGCTTGCGAACCGCGCCACGAGTCTTCGGGGGCATTTTTTCTCCTACAGAAAGTTATTGGGGGAAAGCCTCGTTAATCCCTCAGGGATTAACGGGCCTTCTTCTTGCCTGCGACGGTGCGCTTCGGACCCTTGCGGGTACGTGCGTTCGTCTTCGTACGCTGTCCGCGCACTGGCAGGCCCTTGCGGTGGCGAATACCTTCGTAGCTGCCGATTTCAACCTTGCGGCGGATATCAGCGGCCACTTCGCGGCGAAGGTCACCCTCAACCTTGTAGTTGCCTTCAATGTAGTCACGCAGCTCAACCAGCTGTGCGTCGGTCAGGTCCTTGACCCGAACGTCAGCACTGATGCCGGTGGCAGTCAGGGTTTCGTGTGCACGGGTCTTGCCCACGCCGTAGATGTAAGTAAGCGCAATTTCCAACCGCTTTTCGCGGGGAATGTCTACGCCAGCGAGACGAGCCATATTGGCAGTACTCCTTGTATAAACCGGAGGTCGTAGGCAGTACACCCGCAGTTTCACTGCGGCCCCAGCCTCCGACCGGGGGTTAGCTGTCCGGGCTCAATACGTCCCAGTTCAGCTTGTGCTGCCTTTATTTACTTGCGTGGGTTAGCAACCCAGGGTTTCCCGTGAGGGAAATTAGCCCTGGCGTTGCTTGTGGCGCGGGTTCTCGCAGATCACCATGACCCGGCCATTACGGCGGATCACTTTGCACTTTTCGCAGATCTGCTTGACGCTCGGCTTGACCTTCATGGCGTTCCTTTGCGTGTTGCAGTTGGTCAGCTGGACCGGCCCTCGGCTGTTGCTCTGGCCGCCCAGTGTTTATTTGTAGCGGTAGACGATACGACCACGTGTCAGGTCGTAAGGGCTCAGCTCCACCACTACGCGGTCCTCGGGGAGGATCCTGATGTAGTGCTGGCGCATCTTTCCAGAGATGTGTGCCAGAACGATGTGCTTGTTGGTGAGCTCAACGCGAAACATCGCGTTAGGCAGCGCCTCGGTCACAACGCCCTCGATCTCAATGACCCCGTCCTTCTTGGCCATACCCTCCGCTAACTGTTGTTGCCGCAGCCTCCCGGTTTGCACCGGTCATGACCGCGGACGTTTTTGATTGGTTGGTTGGTGCCACCCGACCACAAAAGGGCACAACGGGGCAGACAACCAACAGACAACACTACGCCATTGCGGTCCGATTGTTAAATCCGGAGTTAAATCCGCCTATCGTAGCGCACTCAGCGCCCGTACGCACCTAACGTCCCGGCCGCCGTCGTCACTGCCTCCGCCCGCGAGATCCCGTCAAGGATGGCAAGCCGGACGACGTCGGCGGCCGCGCTCTGCAGTGTAATGAGGCTGATCTGCCGGGCCGTCTGGGTGCTGCGGTCCAGCGCGACGGCGCCCGTCGCCAGGGCGAACACGGTGTCGCCGTCGGCGAGGGTGTGGCTAGGCGCCAGCGCCCGGGCCAGTCCGGCATGGGCCGCCGAGGCCGTCCGCTTACAGTCCGCCTTGTCCAGGACGGCATCGGTGGCGACGACAACGAGGGTGGTGTTGAGCGGGGGCGGTGCTTGCGACGGCGCCGGCTCGGAGACTTGCGCGGCTTTCGCCGCATCAGGCGAAGTGCCAAATGGGAGTCCCAGCGCATTGACTACCGCAATGGCGCCAACGGTCACCCCGTTCTCCAGGGTGATGGAGGCTGTGCCTACTCCCCCTTTGTAGGTTCCCCGGCCGATTGCTGCTCCCGTGCCGGCGCCGACATTGCCGCGTTCGACGTCGTGCCCTTCCGGCTGCGCGGCGGCGGCGGCGGTCGCCGCGTAGCCCATCGCCTCGTCGGGGCGGGCGGAGAAATCGCCGCCGCGGCCCAGATCGAAAATTGCGGCCGCCGGCACGATCGGAACGAGCCCGCCGGGGACGGGAAAGCCTCGGCCGTTCTCCTCGCACCAGCGCTGGGCACCGTGCGCCGCGGCGAGGCCAAAGGCGCTGCCCCCGGTCAGGACCACGGCGTCCACTCTCGAGGACAGCGTGGTGGGATCCAGCGCGTCCGTCTCATGCGTCGCGGGCCCGCCGCCCCGGACGTCGACCGAGCCCACCGTGCCCGGTGGCGGGAGGACCACCGTCACGCCGCTCAGCCAGCCGTCGCCGGATTTCTGGACATGTCCTATCCGGATCCCGGCGACGTCGGTGATCGCTCCTGTTGCTCCCATGGCTCTATTGTGCGCCCGGGTGCGGGCCACTGCCCGCATCCTTGTCAGCAAGGAAGTCCAGCTCGCAGCCGCCACGTTCCTGAGCTTTGCTGGCGACACGCAAAATCCCTGGCGCTACCGGTATTCCGGTGTCGCCAGGGATTTTTCGTGTCTCCAGAAAACTTGCGAGTCGCTGTGTGCAACGGCCTAGGGGATCGGGACGGGCACGACGCCGAGGGGCGCCAGTTTCGCCGCTCCCCCGTCCGGCGCCGAGAGGACCCAGATCCCCTTCTCGTGCACGGCGACGGAGTGCTCCCACTGGCAGGAGCGCTTGCCGTCAGTGGTGACAACGGTCCAGTCGTCGTCAAGGACGGCGGTGTCGATGCTCCCGCGGACCAGCATGGGCTCGATTGCGAGGCACAGCCCCGGGCGGATTTTCGGTCCGCGGTGGCTGGTGCGGTAGTTCAGCACGTCCGGGGCCATGTGCATCTCGGAGCCAATGCCGTGGCCCACGTAGTCCTCCAGGATGCCCAGCGGCTTGCCGGGAACGGAGGAGACGTAGTCGTCCACCGCGTTGCCGACGTCGCCCACGAATTTTCCGGTGGCCAGGGCTGCGATGCCTCGCCACATGGCTTCCTCGGTGACCTCGGACAGGCGCACGTCCTCGGGATCGGCGGTGCCGACAATCACGGTCCGCGCAGAATCGGAGTGCCAGCCGTCCACGATCGCGCCGCCGTCGATCGAGATGATGTCGCCGTCCTGCAGCACCCGGCCGCCGGGGATGCCGTGCACCACTTCTTCATTCACCGAGGTGCAGATCGTGGCCGGGAATCCGTGGTAGCCGAGGAAGTTGGACTTGGCGCCGGCGTCCTGGAGCACGGCGGCGAAGACCTCGTCCAGCCGGGCCGTGGTGACGCCCGGGGCCGCGGCGGCCACCGCTGCGTCCAGTGCCCGGCTCAGGACAAGCCCGGCCTCGTGCATCGTGCGCATCTGGGCGTTGGTCTTGTATTCAATGCGTGCCTGGCCGAATGCCATCTGTACCTCAATGTTTTCTCTCGCGGTCCGGTGGCGCTTCAACCCGGGCCTCCACCATGGGTCATCAACCCAAGTCTTCAAGCTCTATTCTCCCGCACCGGCACAGTGGCCAGGAACGGGCTGTTGGGCGGGCCCGCCCAACAGCGAAGGGCGCGTCCCGTACACGATGGTACGGAACACGCCCTTCTGTACTGCTTCAGTTGCAGTGCACAAGCGTGGTTCAGGCGGCCTGGGCCGACTTGATCGCTTCCATGACACGCTCGGTGACTTCGTCGATGCCGCCGATGCCGTCCACCTGGGTCAGGATGCCGCGCTCGGCATACTTGGCCACGACGGGTTCGGTCTGCTCGTGGTACAGGTCCAGCCGGTGACGGATAACGCCTTCGTTGTCGTCGCTGCGCCCGGTTTCCTTGGCACGGCCCAGGAGGCGGGTGACCAGTTCCTCGTCGTCCGCGGTGAGCTGAAGCACGACGTCGAGCTTCTGGTCGGCGCCGGCGAGGATCTCATCGAGGTAATCCACCTGTGCGGTGGTGCGGGGGTAGCCGTCCAGCAGGAAGCCTGCCTCGACGTCGTCTTCGCTGAGCCGGTCGCGCACCATCTTGTTGGTGACGCTGTCCGGGACGAAGTCGCCCGCGTCCATGTACTTCTTGGCTTCGACGCCGAGCGGAGTCTCACCCTTGACGTTGGCGCGGAAGATATCTCCGGTGGAGATCGCAACGACGCCGAGGCGTTCCGAAATGCGTTCCGCCTGCGTTCCCTTGCCGGAGCCGGGAGGTCCGATAATCAACATTCTCGTCATCGCAAAAGCCCTTCGTAGTGACGTTGCTGTAGTTGCGCATCAATCTGCTTCACGGTCTCCAGACCGACGCCCACCATGATCAGGATCGAGGTGCCGCCGAACGGGAAGTTCTGGTTCGCGTTGATCAGGACAAGTGCAACCAGCGGGATCAATGCCACGAAGCCGAGGTAGAAGGCTCCGGGCAGGGTGATCCGGGATAGGACGTACTGAAGATAATCCGCGGTCGGCTTGCCGGCGCGGATGCCCGGAATGAAGCCGCCGTACTTCTTCATGTTGTCCGAGACCTCTTCGGGGTTGAATGTAATCGCAACATAGAAGTAGGTGAAAAACACAATCATGGCGAAATACAGTGCCATATAGATCGGGTGGTCGCCCTTGGTCAGGTTGTTGTTGATCCACTCAACCCAGGGCTGCATCGGCTCGCCGGCCTTCGGCTGGTTGAACTGAGAGATCAGCCCCGGCAGGTACAGCATGGATGAGGCAAAGATGACGGGCACTACGCCGGCCATGTTCACCTTGATCGGGATGTACGTGCTGGTCCCGCCGACGGTGCGGCGGCCGATCATGCGCTTGGCGTACTGCACCGGGATACGGCGCTGGGACTGCTCCACGAAGACCACGAGGGCAACGGTGAGCAGGCCGATAACCAGGACCAGGAAGAAGGTGCCGGGGCCCTGGGCCTTCCAGATCGCACCGAGCGAGCCCGGGAAGCCTGCCGCGATGGACGTGAAGATGAGCAGGGACATGCCGTTGCCGACGCCCTTCTCCGTCACGAGCTCGCCCATCCACATGATCAGGCCGGTACCGGCCGTGAGCGTGATGATGATCAGGACCGTGGTGACGATGGAGGTGTCCGGGATGATCGGCAGCTGGCAGTTAGGCAGCAGCTGGCCGGACCGTGCCAGCGACACCAGTGTCGTGGCGTTGAGAAGGCCGAGCGCGATCGTGAGGTACCGGGTGTACTGGGTCAGCTTCGACTGCCCGGATGCGCCCTCCTCATACAGCTGCTGGAAGCGGGGAATGACCACCCGGAGCAGCTGGACGATGATGCTGGCGGTGATGTAGGGCATGATGCCCAGGGCAAAGATGGATACCTGCAGCAATGCACCGCCGCTGAACAGGTTGACGAGCTGGTAGATCCCGCCCGAGGTCTGACCGTTCTGCAAGCATTGCTGGACATTCTGGTAGCTCACACCAGGCGAGGGGATGAAGGCACCCAAGCGGAAGATTGTGATGATTCCCAGCGTGAACAACAACTTGCGTCGCAGATCAGGCGTGCGAAAGGCCCGGCCAAATGCGCTAAGCAAGCGTCCTCCTGAGTAATAAGTAAAGTCGTGTGAGACAGGTCAAATAAACCCAACAACCGAGTCTAACGGGTGGATGCGCCCGGCGAACAATCGGCAGGGCCAGGAAAATGAAAAAAACTCCCGGCACCGGGGGCCTGGGCCCCTGGTGCCGGGAGTTTTCAACAACGGGCAACTGCCCCGCCGCCTCGTTAGAGGGCGGTGGTGCTTCCGCCTGCTGCGGCAATCTTTTCAGCGGCACTGGCCGAGAATGCGTGGACGGTGACGTCAACCTTGACGGTGATGTCGCCGGTGCCCAGCACCTTGACGGGCTGGTTCTTGCGAACGGCACCCTTTTCGACCAGGTTCTCCACGGTGACTGCGCCACCTTCCGGGAACAGCTCGTTGAGCTTGTCCAGGTTTACAACCTGGTACTCAACCCGGAACGGGTTCTTGAAGCCGCGCAGCTTCGGCAGGCGCATGTGCAGCGGCAGCTGGCCGCCGGCAAAGCCAGCCTTGATCTGGTAGCGGGCCTTCGTACCCTTGGTACCGCGGCCAGCGGTCTTACCCTTGGAACCTTCACCACGACCAACACGGGTCTTGGCGGTCTTGGCACCCGGGGCGGGACGCAGGTGGTGAACCTTCAGTGCGTTCTGCTTTTCAGCGGCGCCCTGTGCCTTTTCGGCGGTGTTCTTCTCTGCCATTTACTTCGCCTCCTCTACCTTTACCAGGTGCGGAACCGTGTTGAGCATCCCGACGGTCACGGCGTCGGCGGTGCGGACAACGGTGTGTCCAATCCGCTTCAGGCCGAGGGACCGCAGGGTGTCGCGCTGGTTCTGCTTGCCGCCAATGGCGGACTTGATCTGAGTGATCTCCAACTTTGCATCGGAGACAAGCACGTTCTTAGCCATGACTCAGACACCTGCCTTCTGGTTCAGGAGAGCCTTCACCATTGCCGGCGGAGCGATCTCATCGAGCGGGAGGCCGCGGCGTGCTGCCACTGCTGCCGGCTCTTCGAGGCGCTTCAGGGCATCAACGGTCGCGTGAACGATGTTGATGGCGTTGGAGGAACCGAGCGACTTGGAGAGGATGTCGTGGATGCCCACGCACTCAAGTACTGCACGGACCGGGCCGCCGGCGATAACACCGGTACCGGCGGAAGCCGGACGCAGCATGACGACGCCTGCGGCGGCCTCACCCTGAACGCGGTGCGGGATGGTGCTGCCGATGCGGGGAACGCGGAAGAAGGACTTCTTGGCCTCTTCAACGCCCTTCGCGATGGCGGCGGGAACTTCCTTGGCCTTGCCGTAGCCGACGCCGACCATGCCGTTGCCGTCACCGACGACGACGAGGGCGGTGAAGCTGAAGCGACGACCACCCTTGACGACCTTGGAAACACGGTTGATGGTTACAACGCGCTCTACGAACTGGCTCTTCTCGGCTTCGCGGCCGCCGTCACGGCCACCACGGCCGCCACGGTCGCCACGGCCCTGGCCGCGGTCGCCACGCTCGCCACGACGGGCGCCACCACGGCGGTCGTCAGTGGTAGCAGGCGCAGCGGTCTCAGTTGCCGGAGCAGCTACAGCTTCAGTCACCTGAATGTCCTTTTCGTTATTTTCGGTCACAGTGCCAGCCCACCTTCACGTGCGCCGTCAGCGACGGCGGCGATCCGGCCGTGGTACTTGTTACCACCGCGGTCGAAGACAACTGCTTCGATACCGGCAGCCTTGGCACGCTCGGCGACCAGTTCGCCAACGCGCTTGGCCTTGGCGGTCTTGTCACCGTCGAATGCACGAAGGTCGGCTTCCAGTGTGGAGGCGCTTGCCACGGTCAGGCCCTTGGTGTCATCGACAACCTGGACGAATACGTGACGTGCGGAGCGGTTGACGACCAGACGCGGGCGTACAGCCGTACCGGAGATGCGCTTGCGGATACGAAGCTGGCGGCGGCTGCGCTGGGCAGACTTGCTCTTGTTCGTACGCTTCTTGTTAATTGCGATCGCCATGGTTACTTACCAGCCTTTCCGACCTTGCGGCGGATGACTTCGCCTGCGTAACGGATGCCCTTGCCCTTGTAGGGGTCCGGCTTCCGCAGCTTGCGAATGTTGGCAGCAACCTCGCCGACCTGCTGCTTGGAGATACCTGAAACAGAGAGCTTGGTCGGGGTCTCAACTGCAAAGGTGATGCCGTTCGGTGCCGAGACGTTGACCGGGTGGCTGTAGCCCAGAGCGAACTCCAGGTCAGATCCCTTGGCCTGGACGCGGTAACCAGTACCGACAATCTCAAGCTTCTTCTCGTAGCCTGCGGTGACACCCTGGATCATGTTGGCGATCAGGGTGCGGGTCAGGCCGTGCAGCGAACGTGAGGCGCGCTCGTCGTTCGGGCGGGCGACAGTCAGGGTGCCATCTTCCAGGGAAACCTCGATCGGGCTGGCCACAGTGTGGCTCAGCTCGCCTTTGGAACCCTTGACGCTGACGACAGAGCCGTCAACCTTGACCTCAACGCCGGCAGGAACGGTGATGGGGAGACGTCCAATACGTGACATTATTCTCTTCCTTTCCCGTTACCAGACGTAAGCGAGGACTTCGCCGCCCACGCCCTTCTTGCCGGCCTGCTTGTCAGTCAAGAGGCCGGAAGAGGTGGACAGGATTGCGACACCCAGGCCACCGAGCACGTGCGGCAGGTTGGTGGACTTTGCGTAAACGCGCAGTCCCGGCTTGGAAATACGACGAACGCCAGCGATTGAACGCTCGCGGTTCGGACCGAACTTGAGCTCGAGGGTCAGCTTCTTGCCAACCTCAGCGTCTTCTTCTTTCCAGGAGGCGATGTAACCTTCAGCCTTCAGGATGTCGGCAACGCGTGCCTTGAGCTTGCTGTACGGCATGGTCACGGAGTCGTGGTATGCCGAGTTAGCGTTGCGCAGACGCGTAAGCATGTCTGCGACGGGATCTGTCATTGTCATGTGGGCTCTTGCCCTTCCTCATAACGGTTTCCGCCGTGCCGGTTGTCCCGAACAGAATTCGGAACCAGCGGGCGGACCTTTTACGTAGCTAGATTAGTCTTCGGTCTTGAACGGGAAGCCAAGCGCCTTGAGCAGCGCACGGCCTTCGTCGTCGGTCTTGGCAGTGGTCACGACGGTGATGTCCATACCGCGAACGCGGTCGATGGAATCCTGGTCGATCTCGTGGAACATAACCTGCTCGGTCAGACCGAAGGTGTAGTTGCCGTTGCCGTCGAACTGCTTGCCGCTGAGGCCACGGAAGTCACGGATACGCGGCAGAGCCAGCGTGACCAGACGGTCCAGGAATTCCCACATGCGGTCCCCACGCAGAGTTGCGTGTGCACCGATCGGCATGCCTTCGCGCAGCTTGAACTGTGCGATCGACTTGCGGGCCTTGGTTACCTGCGGCTTCTGGCCGGTGATCAGGGTCAGATCGCGGACAGCGCCGTCGATCAGCTTGGAGTCCTTGGCGGCATCTCCAACACCCATGTTCACAACGACCTTGACCAGGCGGGGAACCTGGTTGACGTTCTGGTAGTTGAATTCCTCAGTCAGCGAGTTCTTGATGGAATCGGCGTACTTGGTCTTCAGACGAGGAACGATCTTGCTTGCCGGAGTCTCGAGAGTCTCAGTCATTAGATGTCCTTCCCTGAGCTCTTGGCCACGCGGACGCGCACTTCACGCTTCACGCCATCGCGCTCAACGGTCTCGGTGCGGAAACCGACGCGGGTGGGCTTCTTGGTGGACGGGTCAACCAGAGCCACGTTGGAGATGTGGATCGAAGCCTCGACGACCTCGATGCCACCGGTCTTGGTGCCGCGCTGCGACTGACCGACCTTGGTGTGCTTGGTTACGCGGTTAATGCCTTCAACCAACACGCGGTTGGTCTCCGGGAATACGCGCAGAACCTTGCCCTGCTTGCCTTTGTCGCCGCCGCGCTCAGCCTTGGCGCCAGTGATGACCTGAACGAGGTCACCCTTTTTGATCTTAGCCATGGACTAGAGCACCTCCGGAGCCAGAGAAACGATCTTCATGAACTTCTTGTCACGAAGTTCACGACCAACCGGTCCGAAGATACGGGTACCGCGGGGGTCACCGTCGTTCTTCAGGATGACGGCTGCGTTCTCGTCAAACTTGATGTAGGAACCATCCGCACGGCGGCGTTCCTTCTTGGTACGGACGATGACAGCCTTGACGACGTCGCCCTTCTTTACGTTGCCGCCCGGAATTGCGTCCTTGACGGTAGCGACGATTACGTCGCCAATGCCTGCGTAGCGACGGCCAGATCCACCGAGAACGCGAATGGTAAGGATTTCCTTAGCACCCGTGTTGTCGGCGACCTTGAGTCGCGACTCCTGCTGAATCACTATTTACTCCTTGCGTCGCGCTGGTTCTCAGACCGAAAATCTTCCTACGGAATGAGCCTTGCGGAACGGTTGATCGGGGTGTCTCTTGACCTGCCTGGATTTTGCCAGACCAGGCCTAAACGCCCGTGCCAAAAACATTTGCTTCCCAGGCGGTTCCCGACGGGTCGGGGCGCAAGGGGGCACTATGCCGTGGCACGATTGTTTACGAGGTTGATGACGGCGCGCTAAAGGCGCCATACAAACTCAAAATCTTAGCACGTTTTGGGCGTATACCCATATCACAGCCCTGGCGCCAGCACACGTTAGCCCGCGCCCGCGGTGGCATCACACGGCGGCGCCACGCACCACTTGACCGCATCTCCCGGCGGCGGCGTCACTCAGGACAGGCTGTGGGCCCGCCTGCCGCCGGGCACCTGCGGAACCCGGCCGGCCGGCGTCGAAGGACTCCCCAAAGACTGCTCTGCGTGACGGGCGACGCCGCTGGTACGGCTGCCGGCAACGCGGAAGCCCCCGCTCCCCCAAAGGGGAACGAGGGCTTCTGCTGTATCACCAGGCAACAAGTGCAGGTGTTACTTGGCCTTCTCGAGGATCTCGACCAGACGCCACCGCTTGGTAGCGGAGAGCGGGCGGGTCTCGGCGAGGAGCACGAGGTCGCCGATGCCGGCGCTGTTCTCTTCGTCGTGAGCCTTGATCTTGGCGTTGCGGCGGATGACCTTGCCGTAGAGGGCGTGCTTCACGCGGTCTTCGACCTGGACAACGATGGTCTTTTCCATCTTGTCCGAGACGACGTAGCCGCGCTTCGTCTTACGGTAACCGCGCTCGTCAGCCTTGGCTGCGTCGGAAACAGTTTCCGTCACGTTCTCGTCCTTTTCACTCACTTGGCATCCTCCTCGGTTTCAACCGTTTCAGCCTTCTCGGCCTTCTTGGTTGCAGCCTTCTTGGACTTCTTCTCTTCCTTGGCTTCCACAACCGGTGCGGCAACCTCGGCACGAATGCCCAGCTCGCGCTCACGGAGAACGGTGTAGATGCGGGCGATGTCCTTCTTTACCGCGCGCAGACGACCGTGGTTCTCCAGCTGACCGGTGGCGGACTGGAAACGCAGGTTGAACAGCTCTTCCTTGGCCTTGCGGAGTTCTTCAACGAGTCGCTCGTTGTCGAAACCGTCCAGCTGTGCGGATGCAAGTTCCTTGGATCCTACTGCCATTTCTACTCACCACCTTCGCGACGCACAATGCGTGCCTTCAACGGCAGCTTGTGGATTGCCAGGCGCAGGGCCTCGCGAGCTACCTCTTCACTGACACCGGAGAGTTCGAAGAGAACCCGGCCCGGCTTGACGTTTGAGACCCACCATTCCGGAGAACCCTTACCGGAACCCATGCGGGTTTCGGCCGGCTTCTTCGTCAGCGGACGGTCCGGGTAAATGTTGATCCAGACCTTTCCGCCACGCTTGATGTGGCGGGTCATCGCGATACGGGCAGATTCGATCTGACGGTTCGTGACGTAGGCCGGGCTCAGAGCCTGGATGCCCCACTCACCGAAGGAGACCTGGGTGCCGCCCGTAGCAGCGCCGGAACGACCCGGGTGGTGCTGCTTACGGTGCTTGACTCGACGTGGGATAAGCATTTAAGCCTGTCCTCCTTCTACTGCCGGTGCAGCTGCTTCGACAGCCGGAGCTTCGGCAGCAGCAGGTGCTGCCTCAGCTGCGGGGCGGTCGGTACGACGGCGGCGGTCACCACGGTCGGCGCCACCCGGGCGGCCCGGGCGGTCGCCGGCACGGCCGCGGGACGGAGCAGCAGCTGCCTGCTGAGCCAGTTCCTTGGCAGTGACGTCGCCCTTGTAGATCCAGACCTTCACGCCGATGCGGCCGAAGGTGGTCTTGGCCTCGTAGAAGCCGTAGTCGATGTTCGCACGCAGGGTGTGCAGGGGCACACGGCCTTCGCGGTAGAACTCCGAGCGGGACATTTCTGCGCCGCCCAGTCGACCCGAGCAAGCGATCCGGATGCCCTTGGCACCGGCACGCTGTGCGGACTGCATGGCCTTCTTCATCGCACGGCGGAACGCCACGCGGGAAGTCAGCTGCTCTGCAACGCCCTGGGCAACAAGCTGGGCTTCCATCTCGGGGTTCTTGACCTCGAGGATGTTCAGCTGGACCTGCTTGCCCGTGAGCTTCTCAAGCTCGCCGCGGATGCGGTCTGCTTCAGCGCCGCGGCGGCCGATGACGATGCCCGGACGTGCCGTGTGGATATCCACGCGGACACGGTCGCGGGTGCGCTCGATTTCGACCTTGGCGATACCGGCGCGCTCCATGCCCGTGGACATGAGCTGGCGGATACGGATGTCTTCGCGAACGAAGTCCTTGTACCGCTGGCCGGCCTTGGTGCTGTCAGCAAACCAGTGCGATACGTGATCGGTGGTGATGCCGAGTCGGAACCCGTGCGGGTTAACTTTCTGTCCCACTTAGCGAGCCTCCTCTTTCTCCGGGGTAGCGACTACCACGGTGATGTGGCTCGTGCGCTTCTTGATCTGAAATGCACGACCCTGGGCTCGCGGCTGGAACCGCTTCATGGTCGGGCCTTCATCAACAAACGCTTCGCTGATGATGAGGTCACCTTCGTCAAACGCAACGCCGTCGCGGTCCGCGAGGACCCGGGCGTTGGAGATTGCCGACTGAACTACCTTGAATACCGGCTCCGAAGCTGCCTGGGGGGCAAACTTCAGAATTGCCAGAGCCTCATTCGCTTGCTTACCACGAACAAGGTTGACGACGCGCCGGGCCTTCATAGGCGTTACGCGGATGTGACGCGCAATTGCCTTGGCTTCCATTGCTTTCCTTCTCTCGTCTTTGACGTAAGTGCAGGCGCCTAGCGGCGCTTGCCCTTACGGTCGTCCTTGACATGGCCGCGGAATGTCCGCGTGGGAGCGAATTCGCCGAGCTTGTGCCCGACCATCGACTCAGTGACAAACACGGGGATGTGCTTGCGTCCGTCGTGTACGGCGATCGTGTGGCCGAGCATGTCGGGGACGATCATCGAACGGCGGGACCAGGTCTTGATGACGTTCTTGGTGCCCTTTTCGTTTTCCCTGGCTACCTTTACAAAGAGGTGCTGGTCAACGAAAGGACCTTTTTTCAGGCTGCGTGGCATGTGTCCAGGCTCCTATCGCTTGTTCTTGCCAGTACGACGGCGACGAACAATAAGCTTGTCGCTCTCTTTGTTGGGACGGCGGGTGCGGCCTTCGCGCTTACCGTTCGGGTTGACGGGGTGACGTCCACCGGACGTCTTACCCTCGCCACCACCGTGGGGGTGGTCAACCGGGTTCATGGCGACACCACGGACAGTCGGGCGAACGCCCTTCCAGCGCATACGGCCGGCCTTGCCCCAGTTGATGTTCGACTGCTCGGCGTTGCCGACCTCGCCGACGGTTGCGCGGCAGCGCACGTCAACGTTGCGGATTTCGCCGGAAGGCAGACGCAGCTGGGCGAAACGGCCTTCCTTTGCAACGAGCTGGATCGATGCGCCGGCGGAGCGGCCCATCTTGGCGCCGCCACCCGGACGCAGTTCGACTGCGTGGATTACGGTACCGACCGGGATGTTGCGCAGCGGAAGGTTGTTGCCGGGCTTGATGTCAGCGTCGGCGCCGGCCTCTACGAAGTCGCCCTGGGACAGCTTGTTCGGGGCGATGATGTAACGCTTGGTGCCATCAACGTAGTGCAGGAGCGCGATCCGAGCCGTACGGTTCGGGTCATACTCGATTTCGGCAACGCGGGCGTTGACGCCGTCCTTGTCGTGGCGACGGAAGTCGATCAGACGGTACTGGCGCTTGTGTCCACCACCCTTGTGACGGGTCGTGATCTTACCGGAGTTGTTACGGCCACCCTTTTTCGGGAGGGGACGTACCAACGACTTTTCCGGCGTCGACCGCGTGATTTCAGTGAAGTCCGCTACGCTCGAGCCGCGACGGCCCGGGGTAGTCGGCTTGTATTTACGGATTCCCATAATTTATTTCCTCGTTAAAGTGGTCTCCGCTTATGAAAGCGGACCGCCGAAGATGTCGATAGTGCCTTCTTTGAGGCTCACAATGGCACGCTTGGTGTTCTTGCGGGTACCCCAGCCGAATTTGGTGCGCTTGCGCTTACCGGCACGGTTGATGGTGTTGATCGATTCGACCTTGACGGAGAAAATCTTCTCCACGGCCAGCTTGATCTCGGTCTTGTTCGAGCGGGGGTCCACCAGGAAGGTGTACTTGCCCTCATCGATCAGGCCGTAGCTCTTTTCCGAGACGACGGGTGCAAGCACGACGTCGCGCGGGTCTTTGATGGTGGCTGCACTCACTTGGCATCCTCCTCGTTCTTTGCAACCTTGTCAGCAACGAATGCTTCGTAGGCAGCCTTGGTGAAGACTACGTCGTCGGAAACGAGAACGTCGTAGGTGTTCAGCTGGTCTGCGTACAGAACGTGAACTTCCTCGAGGTTGCGCACGGACAGTGCAGCAACATCGTTGGCGCGCTCAATGACAACGAGCAGGTTCTTGCGCTCGGAGACTCCGCGCAGGGTCGCCAGTGCTTCCTTGGAGGACGGCTTGGAGCCGGCAACCAGGTCAGCAATGACGTGGACGCGGCCGTTGCGGGCGCGGTCCGAGAGTGCGCCGCGCAGTGCAGCAGCAATCATCTTCTTGGGGGTGCGCTGGCTGTAGTCACGCGGCGTGGGGCCGTGGACAACGCCACCACCGGTCATGTGAGGAGCACGGATGGAACCCTGACGGGCGCGGCCGGTGCCCTTCTGCTTGAACGGCTTGCGACCTGCACCGGAAACCTCGGCGCGGGTCTTGGTCTTGTGGGTACCCTGGCGAGCAGCAGCGAGCTGGGCAACGACAACCTGGTGCAGCAGCGGCACGTTGGTCTGTACGTCGAAGATCTCTGCAGGCAGGTCAACCTTGACAGTGCTAGTCATTGAACTAGGCTCCCTTCACGGCGGTGCGTACGAGTACGACCTGGCCGCGGGCGCCGGGGACGGCGCCCTTGATCAGGAGCAGCGACTTCTCGACGTCAACCGCGTGGACCGTGAGGTTCAGCGTGGTGTGACGAACGGCGCCCATGCGGCCGGCCATTTTCATGCCCTTGAAGACGCGGCTCGGGGTGGATGCGCCACCGATTGAACCGGGCTTACGGTGGTTCTTGTGGGCACCGTGGGAAGCTCCAACGCCGTGGAAGCCGTGACGCTTCATAACACCGGCGAAGCCTTTACCCTTGGTGGTGCCAACGACGTCGATCTTCTGGCCGGCTTCGAAGAGCTCTACGGAGAGCTCCTGGCCCAGCTCGTAAGAGTCAGCATCTGCAGTGCGCAGTTCTACGACGTGGCGGCGAGGCGTGACGCCTGCCTTTTCAAAGTGACCAGCCAGCGGCTTGGTGACCTTGCGGGGATCGATCTGGCCGTAGCCGATCTGAACGGCGACATAGCCATCAGTTTCTGCGTTGCGCAGCTGCGTGATGACGTTCGAGTCAGCCTGGACCACAGTGACGGGGATGAGCTTGTTGTTCTCGTCCCAGACCTGGGTCATGCCGAGCTTCGTGCCCAGCAGGCCCTTTACGTTACGGGTTGCGGTCATAGTCTCTCAGCACCTCCCTACAGCTTGATTTCGATGTTCACGTCGGCCGGCAGGTCGAGACGCATGAGCGAATCAACAGCCTTGGGCGTGGGATCGATGATGTCGATAAGACGCTTGTGCGTGCGCATTTCGAAGTGCTCGCGGCTGTCCTTGTACTTGTGCGGAGAGCGGATAACGCAGTAAACGTTCTTCTCCGTCGGCAGCGGCACGGGGCCAACTACAGTTGCGCCTGCGCGCGTGACCGTCTCAACGATCTTCCGTGCTGAAACGTCAATGACCTCGTGGTCGTATGACTTCAGCCGGATGCGGATTTTTTGTCCCGCCATGTCGCCTGACTCTCTTTCAGTAAATGCTGCTCTGTTTACTTGCCTGTTGTATGTGGCTGCCGAAGCATTTGAAGTCGTGACTACCACCCGCCGCACAAGCTGAATCCGGAAGGATCCGGGTTCCTCAACCTGCCGACGTAACCGACCCCCGCGGTCGGGCGTGTCGTACGTTTTCACACGTACGCGTCCGCAATTCCATGGGGAGTGGGTTATGTTTGGTCTCTCACTTGGACCCTGGCACCCGGCATTATCCGGATCGGGACGCGAAAGAGCGCTTGAACAACTCATCTAGTATGCCGGAATTTGCGGGCAGAAGCGAATCAGCCCACCGAAGGGGCCGGTGGGCCCATTGTCCTGAATCGCCGTCGAATGGATGATTAGGGCATGACTGTGCAGGACTCTGTAACAGTTCAGGCCCTCGCCGCACGCCTGAGCCCCGGATTCACCCTCGGCGTGGCCTCCGCGGCGTTCCAGATCGAGGGGAACCTCGCGGCCGGCGGCCGTGGGCCCTCCGGCTGGGACGCGTTCGCCGAAAAGCCGGGCAACATCCTGCACGGACACTCCCCCGCAGTGGCCTGCGACCACTACAACCGCGCGGAGGAAGACATCGCGCTCATGCGCGAGCTCGGGATCGATTCCTACCGGTTCTCGATCTCGTGGCCGCGGGTCCAGCCTGAGGGCACCGGCCGCTTCAACGCGGCGGGGCTGGACTTCTACGACCGCCTGATCGACCGGCTGCTCGCCGCCGGCATCTCGCCCATGGCCACTCTCTACCACTGGGATACGCCGCTCCCCCTGGAGCAGCGCGGCGGCTGGATGAACCGTTCGACGGCGGAACGGTTTGCCGAGTACAGCGCGGCCGCCGGCAAGAGGTTCGGCGATCGCGTGGCGCAGTGGGTGACGCTGAACGAGCCCGCCTCGGTCACCCTCAACGGCTACGCCCTGGGCGTCCACGCGCCCGGCCATGGCCTGCTCTTCGAGGCCCTGCCGTCGGTGCGCCACCAGCTCCTGGGTCACGGCCTGGCGGTGCAGGCGCTGCGGGCGGCGGGCGTGTCCGGCGCCGTTGGCGTCTCGAACCTGCATTCCCCCGTCCGCCCGGCGTCCGGCTCGCTAACCGACAGGCTGCTGGCCGGGGTTTTCGACCTCGTGCTGAACCGGCTCTACGCGGACCCGATCCTCCTGGGCCGCTTTCCCCGGCCGCCTCTGATCGCCCGGCCATGGTTTCGTTCGCTGGGCAGGATTACCGACGCGGACCTGGCCACGATCCACCAACCGCTGGATTTCTACGGCCTGAACTATTACTACCCCGTGAAGGTGGCCACGGGGGGCGGCATCGACAGCCCTGCCGCAACCGCGGCGGCGATGCTGAAAGTCCCGTTCCACATGGCCGCGTTCCCGGAGTACGAACTCACGGGATTCGGCTGGCCGGTTGCCCCGGACCATCTGGGGATCCTGCTCCGGGAACTGAAGGACAGGTACGGCGAGTCACTGCCCCCGCTCTACATCACCGAGAGCGGGGCGAGCTTCCCCGAACCGGACCACGTCAGCGGTCCTATTCCCGACGCCGGGCGGATCAGCTACCTCGCCGCCCACCTCAGCCAGGCGGTGGAGGCCACCGCCCCCGGGGGCGTGGCCCACGACGTCGATCTGCTCGGCTACTACGTCTGGACGCTCATGGACAACTTTGAATGGGCGGCCGGTTATTCCCAGCGCTTCGGCCTGGTACATGTGGATTTCACGACCCTCCAGCGCACGCCGAAAGACTCGTACTACTGGTACCAGGCCCTCGCGCGTGCCCGGCGGCCCTGAGTCCCGCCCGGCCCGGGCCTACTGGTTCCGGTTTGCCCGATTGATGCGCTTGGCGCGCTCGATCTCCTGGCGGAAGTGCCTCTTCGCCCAAAAGAATGCGACGACAACCGCCACGACGATCAGTAGAAAAATGAACCAGCCCATAGTGAGCTCCTTTCCCTTCCTGCAAAGGTATCAGGAACTTAAAAAGAACAGCCCCGCTGCAAGTGCAGCGGGGCTGTTCCCGGTCCTCTGAACAGCTGCCAGACGGCCGGCCGATCAGTGGTCAAGCATCAGATCAGCAAGTAATTACTTGACGATCTTGGTGACGCGTCCTGAACCAACGGTGCGGCCGCCTTCGCGGATAGCGAAGCCGAGGCCCTCTTCCATTGCGATCGGCTGGATGAGCGCAACGGTCATCTCAGTGTTGTCGCCGGGCATAACCATTTCCGTGCCTTCCGGCAGGGTGATAACGCCGGTTACGTCCGTGGTGCGGAAGTAGAACTGCGGGCGGTAGTTGGAGTAGAACGGGTTGTGACGTCCGCCTTCGTCCTTGGAGAGGATGTAGACGTTAGCCTCGAAGTCGGTGTGCGGGGTGATGGAACCCGGCTTGACGACAACCTGGCCACGCTCGACATCGTCGCGCTTCAGACCGCGGAGCAGGAGGCCACAGTTCTCGCCGGCCCATGCTTCGTCGAGCTGCTTGTGGAACATCTCGATACCGGTAACCGTGGTCTTCTGGACCGGACGGATGCCGACGATCTCGACCTCGGAGTTGATGGCGAGGGTTCCACGCTCGGCGCGGCCCGTAACAACGGTGCCACGGCCGGTGATCGTGAAGACGTCTTCGATCGGCATCAGGAAGGGCTTGTCACGGTCACGTACGGGGTCCGGAACCGAGTTGTCGACAGCTTCCATGAGGTCCTCGATGGACTTGACCCACTCCGGGTCGCCTTCCAGAGCCTTCAGGCCCGAAACGCGGATGACCGGTGCTTCGTCGCCATCGAAGCCCTGCGAGCTGAGCAGCTCGCGAACTTCCATTTCGACGAGGTCGAGGAGTTCCTCGTCATCGACCATGTCAGCCTTGTTCAGCGCGACCAGCAGGTAGGGAACGCCAACCTGGCGGGCGAGCAGAACGTGCTCGCGGGTCTGAGCCATCGGGCCGTCAGTGGCGGCAACCACGAGGATTGCACCGTCCATCTGAGCAGCGCCGGTGATCATGTTCTTGATGTAGTCAGCGTGACCCGGAGCGTCTACGTGTGCGTAGTGGCGCTTCTCGGTCTGGTACTCAACGTGGGAGATGTTGATGGTAATGCCGCGCTGACGCTCTTCGGGAGCAGAGTCAATCGACGCGAAGTCACGCTTCTCGTTGAGAGTCGGGTACTTGTCGTACAGCACCTTGGAAATGGCGGCCGTCAGCGTCGTCTTACCGTGGTCAACGTGACCAATGGTACCGATGTTAACGTGCGGCTTAGTCCGCTCGAACTTTGCCTTTGCCACAGGTTCCTCCTAGAACGTTTTCAAATGACTTACCCTTCGGCCGCGCTTGTCGCGGCAGAAACTCCAGTAAGTCTACTTGGGGGGCTTTGGATTGGTGAAATTGCAGATTCAGGTACTAATGCTAGTGCCTAGAGCCTGTTCGTGCAGGCGGCCGGACTTCGGTCTGGACCGGAGCCCGGCCACTTGCACCAGATGAATCTCCGTTGGCGGAGACGCATCCGAGTTCTTGCTGCTGCGATGCGTCCTAGGGACTACTCGCCGCGGTTCTTCTGGATGATCTCGTCGGCAACTGCCTTCGGGACCTCGGCGTAGCTGTTGAACGTCATGGAGTACACAGCGCGGCCCTGGGTCTTCGAGCGCAGGTCGCCGATGTAGCCGAACATGCCGGACAGCGGGACGTGTGCGCGAATAACCTTGACGCCCTGGGCATCTTCCATGGACTGCATCTGGCCACGGCGGGAGTTGAGGTCACCGATAACTTCACCCATGTATTCCTCAGGGGTGCGGACCTCGACATCCATCAGCGGTTCGAGCAGGACAGGGTTCGCCTTGCGTGCGGCTTCCTTGAAAGCCATACGGCCGGCGATCTTGAACGCCATTTCCGAGGAGTCAACATCGTGGTAGGCGCCGTCAATCAGCGTTGCCTTGATGCCGACAACCGGGTAGCCGGCCAGGACGCCGTCGTTCAGCGCATCCTGGATGCCGGCGTCAACCGACGGGATGTACTCGCGCGGAACGCGGCCACCGGTGACCTTGTTCTCGAACTCGTACAGCTCGCCTTCCGCAGTGTCCAGCGGCTCGATCGCGATCTGGATCTTTGCGAACTGGCCGGAACCACCGGTCTGCTTCTTGTGCGTGTAGTCGTGACGCTCTACAGCACGCTTGATGGTTTCGCGGTAAGCAACCTGCGGTTTGCCAACGTTCGCCTCAACCTTGAATTCGCGGCGCATGCGGTCCACCAGGATGTCCAGGTGGAGCTCGCCCATGCCGGCGATGATGGTCTGGCCGGTGTCTTCGTTGAGGGAGACCTGGAAGGTCGGGTCCTCAGCGGAGAGCTTCTGGATGGCCGTGGAGAGCTTCTCCTGGTCACCCTTCGTGTTCGGCTCGATCGCAACCGAGATCACGGGCTCCGGGAAGCTCATGGACTCGAGGACAATCTGGTTGGCCGGATCGCACAGGGTGTCACCGGTAGTGGTGTCCTTCAGGCCGATCGCTGCGTAGATGTGGCCGGCGGTAGCGCCCTCGACGGGCATTTCCTTGTTGGCGTGCATCTGGAACAGCTTGCCGATGCGCTCCTTCTTGCCCTTGGTGGAGTTGACCACCTGCGAGCCTGCTTCCACGTGACCGGAGTACACGCGGATGAAGGTGAGCTGGCCGAAGAAGGGGTGCGCGGCGATCTTGAAGGCCAGTGCGGAGAAGGGCTCTTCAGAGGAGGGCTTACGGGTAAGTTCCTTCTCTTCGTCGCGGGGATCGTGACCGATCATCGGCGGGACGTCGAGCGGGTTCGGCAGGTAGTCCACGACTGCGTCGAGCATCGGCTGGACGCCGCGGTTCTTGAATGCGGAACCACAGAAGACCGGGTACAGCTCAGAGTTGATCGTCATCTTGCGGATGCCGGCCTTGA
Source organism: Arthrobacter sp. Bi26 (assembly GCF_918697925.1). Taxonomy (GTDB): domain Bacteria; phylum Actinomycetota; class Actinomycetes; order Actinomycetales; family Micrococcaceae; genus Arthrobacter. The sequence continues at coordinate 17,837 of NZ_CAKKMF010000012.1, read as the reverse complement.
GCTCACCGATGCTGATCTCTTCGCCTTCGAGGTACTTCTCCATGAGTTCTTCGGAGGCCTCGGCAACAGTCTCAACGAGAGTTGCGCGGTACTCTTCGGCCTTCGCCTGGAGGTCAGCCGGGATCTCGCGGATCTCGTACTTCGCACCCATGGTGACGTCACCCTTGGCGTCGCCGGGCCAGACCAGCGCGCGCATGTAGAGAAGGTCGACTACGCCGATGAAGTCGTTCTCGGCGCCGATCGGCAGCTGCATGACCAGCGGCTTGGCACCGAGGCGGCCGATGATGGTGTCGACGGTGAAGTAGAAGTCAGCGCCGAGCTTGTCCATCTTGTTGACGAAGCAGATGCGCGGAACGTTGTACTTGTCGGCCTGGCGCCAAACAGTCTCGGACTGCGGCTCCACGCCTTCCTTGCCGTCGAACACTGCGACTGCGCCGTCGAGGACGCGCAGGGAGCGCTCAACCTCGACCGTGAAGTCAACGTGGCCGGGGGTGTCGATGATGTTGATCTGGTTGTTTTCCCAGAAGCAGGTCACGGCGGCAGACGTGATGGTGATGCCGCGTTCCTTTTCCTGTTCCATCCAGTCAGTCGTCGAAGCGCCGTCGTGCGTTTCGCCGATCTTGTGGTTCACACCCGTGTAGAAGAGGATGCGCTCGGTAGTAGTGGTCTTGCCGGCATCGATGTGGGCCATGATGCCGATATTGCGGACCTTGCTAAGGTCGGTAAGCACGTCCTGTGCCACGGTGTCTCCCTTTCGGATGGACTGCACGTTCGCCGCCGGCTCAGTCGAGCCGGCGGCGTCCGGGAAGTATTACCAGCGGTAGTGTGCGAAGGCCTTGTTGGACTCGGCCATCTTGTGGGTGTCTTCGCGACGCTTCACAGCGGCACCGAGACCGTTCGAGGCATCCAGGATTTCGTTCTGGAGGCGCTCGGTCATGGTCTTTTCGCGGCGGGCCTTGGAGTAGCCAACCAGCCAGCGGAGGGCGAGGGCCGTGGAACGGCCCGGCTTGACCTCAACGGGAACCTGGTAGGTGGCGCCACCAACGCGGCGGGAGCGGACCTCAAGCGAAGGCTTGACGTTCTCCATGGCCTTCTTGAGGGCTGCAACGGGGTCGCCGCCGGACTTGGCGCGAGCACCCTCGAGTGCACCGTAAACGATGCGCTCTGCGGTGGACTTCTTGCCGTCAACCAGCACCTTGTTGATGAGCTGGGTGACCAGCGGGGAGCCGTAAACGGGATCTAGAACTAGCGGCCGCTTGGGGGCCGGACCCTTGCGAGGCATATTACTTCTTCTCCATCTTTGCGCCGTAGCGGCTGCGAGCCTGCTTACGGTTCTTGACACCCTGGGTATCGAGGGCGCCACGGACGATCTTGTAGCGGACACCCGGAAGGTCCTTCACGCGGCCGCCGCGGACGAGCACAATGGAGTGCTCCTGCAGGTTGTGGCCTACACCGGGGATGTATGCGGTGACTTCAATGCCGCCGTTGAGGCGCACGCGAGCAACCTTACGCAGAGCCGAGTTCGGCTTCTTCGGGGTCGTCGTGTAAACGCGGGTGCAAACACCGCGGCGCATCGGGCTGCCGTTAAGCGCGGGAGCCTTGGTCTTTTTGACCTTAGGCGTGCGGCCCTTGCGGACCAGCTGGTTAATCGTAGGCACTCTCGTGTTCTCCGTTTTATCCGGAGCGGCCGTTGGCGGCCGCTCTCTTGTCGCTGCGCCTCGCCGCCCGAGCTTTGAAGTTCTCTCCAGAGCAGCTGAGGCGAAGCCTTAATAGTCGGACCGCACGCCGGGGTCCAAGGACTTTCGACCTGAATTGCCCCTAGGCATGCGAAAATGTGGCATACGTTGCACAAGAACCCTGCAAACCGGAAACGTCGTCCTGGTTGAACCTTTCAGCTGCAACCGGCGCACTCATCCACTGCCACAATAACAATTAGTCTCAAGTCTAACACGGACGGCTCCCAGCCCTTAATCGGCGGGGTTTACCACTGGAAAGGCCCCGCCCCCACCGAGGTGGGAACGGGGCCTGTCAGTCACTCAGTTCAGCGGAAGTCGCTGCCGAGATCGTAGTCATCCAGCGGGATGGCGTGGAACTCGGGAGCTCCGTCGCCGCCCAGCGTGTCGTAGGAGAAGTCACTGAATGCGCTGGGGCCGGTGAACAGGTTGGCCTTTGCTTCTTCAGTGGGTTCCACGGTGACCTCGGTGTAGCGCGGGAGACCCGTGCCGGCCGGGATGAGCTTACCGATGATGACGTTTTCCTTGAGGCCGAGCAGCGGATCGCTCTTGCCTTCCATGGCCGCCTGCGTCAGGACGCGGGTGGTTTCCTGGAAGGAAGCTGCGGACAGCCAGGACTCGGTCGCCAGGGACGCCTTGGTGATGCCCATGAGCTCGGGACGGCCGGAGGCCGGCGTCTTGCCCTCGGACACAACGCGGCGGTTGGCCTCTTCGAAGCGGCTGCGTTCGGCGAGCTCGCCGGGCAGCAGATCCGATTCGCCGGACTCGATGACCGTGACGCGGCGCAGCATCTGGCGGACGATAACCTCGACGTGCTTGTCGTGGATACCGATGCCCTGGCTGCGGTACACGCCCTGGACTTCGTCCACCAGGAACTTCTGCGCGGCACGGGGGCCCATGATGCGCAGCACCTGCTTGGGGTCGACCGGGCCGTTGATGAGCTTCTGGCCGACGCTGACGTGATCGCCGTCTTCGATGAGGAGACGTGAACGGCGCAGCACCGGGTAAGCGATCTCTTCGGATCCGTCATCCGGGGTGATGACCAGGCGCATCTGGCGCTCGGACTCTTCGATGGTGATGCGGCCGGCTGCTTCAGCAATCGGTGCGACACCCTTCGGAGTACGGGCTTCGAAGAGCTCCTGGATACGGGGCAGACCCTGGGTGATGTCGTCGCCGCCGCTGGCGGAAACAGCACCACCGGTGTGGAACGTACGCATGGTCAGCTGGGTGCCCGGCTCACCGATGGACTGCGCGGCAATGATGCCCACGGCCTCACCGATGTCGACGGTCTTGCCAGTGGCCAGCGAACGGCCGTAGCACAGGGCGCAGGTGCCGACGCTGGACTCACAGGTGAGTACGGAGCGGACCTTGACCTCGGTGATGCCGGCTGCGAACAGTTCGGCAATGACGACGTCGCCGCAGTCGGTGCCGGCCGCTGCCAGGACCTTGCCCTTGGAGTCGACGACGTCCACGGCCAGGGTGCGGGCGTAGGCGCTGTTCTCGACGTTCTCGTCCAGGACGAGGACGCCGTTGGCGTCGGCCACCGCGATGGCGGTCATCAGGCCGCGTTCGGTGCCGCAGTCCTCTTCGCGGACAATGACGTCCTGCGAAACGTCCACCAGACGACGGGTCAGGTAACCCGAGTTGGCGGTACGCAGGGCGGTGTCAGCCAGACCCTTACGGGCACCGTGCGTGGCGATGAAGTATTCCAGCACCGAGAGGCCCTCACGGTAGGAGGACTTGATCGGACGCGGGATGATTTCACCCTTAGGGTTGGCCACCAGGCCACGGATACCCGCGATCTGACGGACCTGCATCCAGTTACCACGTGCGCCCGAGGACACCATGCGGTTGATGGTGTTCATCGGGGAGAGGCTGTCACGCATCGCCTGGGCGATCTCGTTGGTTGCCTTGTTCCAGATCTCGATCAGTTCCTGGCGACGCTCGTCGTCGTCGATCAGGCCCTTGTCGTACTGGCCCTGGATCTTGGCGGCCATGGTCTCGTAACCGGCGAGGATCCGCGGCTTGTCCGTGGGCACCTCGATGTCGGAGATGGCAACGGTGACGCCGGACCGGGTGGCCCAGTAGAAACCGGCATCCTTCAGGTTGTCCAGCGTTGCCGCCGTGATCACCTTCGGGTAGCGCTCGGCGAGGTCGTTGACGATCCGGGACAGCTCGCCCTTGTCGGCAACATCCTCAACCCACGGGTAGTCCGCGGGCAGCGTCTGGTTGAAGATGACCTGGCCGAGGGAGGTCTCGACCAGTGCGGTCTGACCGGGCTCCCAGCCCTCCGGGGCTTCCCAGCCTGCGTAGGGCACGAAGCCCTCGAGGCGGATCTTGACCTTGGAGTTCAGGTGCAGCTCGTGGAGGTCGTAGGCCATGATGGCTTCCGCGACCGAGGAGAAGATCCGGCCTTCGCCAGCTGAACCGACACGCTTGGTGGTCAGGTGGTAAAGACCGATGATCATATCCTGCGACGGCAGGGTCACCGGGCGGCCGTCGGACGGCTTCAGGATGTTGTTCGAGGACAGCATCAGGATGCGGGCCTCGGCCTGGGCTTCGGGGCTCAGCGGCAGGTGAACTGCCATCTGGTCGCCGTCGAAGTCGGCGTTGAACGCGCCACAAACCAGCGGGTGCAGCTGGATTGCCTTGCCTTCAACGAGCTGCGGCTCGAACGCCTGGATGCCGAGACGGTGCAGGGTAGGTGCACGGTTCAGCAGCACCGGGTGCTCGGTGATGATCTCTTCGAGGACGTCCCAGACCTGCGGACGGTAACGCTCCACCATGCGCTTGGCCGACTTGATGTTCTGGGCGTGGTTGAGGTCAACCAGGCGCTTCATCACGAACGGCTTGAAGAGCTCCAGGGCCATCTGCTTCGGCAGACCACACTGGTGCAGCTTCAGCTGCGGGCCGACGACGATGACCGAACGGCCGGAGTAGTCGACGCGCTTGCCAAGGAGGTTCTGGCGGAAACGGCCCTGCTTGCCCTTGAGCATGTCGCTCAGGGACTTCAGCGGACGGTTGCCCGGTCCGGTGACCGGACGGCCGCGGCGGCCGTTGTCGAAGAGGCTGTCAACAGCTTCCTGAAGCATGCGCTTCTCGTTGTTGACGATGATCTCCGGAGCACCGAGATCAAGCAGGCGCTTGAGGCGGTTGTTGCGGTTGATCACGCGGCGGTAGAGGTCGTTGAGGTCGGAGGTCGCGAAGCGGCCACCGTCCAGCTGGACCATCGGGCGCAGTTCCGGCGGGATCACCGGGACGGCGTCCAGCACCATGCCGAGCGGGCTGTTGTTGGTCGTCAGGAACGCGTTGACCACCTTGAGCCGCTTCAGGGCGCGGGTCTTGCGCTGGCCCTTGCCGTTGGCGATGATGTCGCGCAGCATGTCCGACTCGGCCTGCATGTCGAAGTTCTCAAGACGCTTCTTGATGGCCTCGGCACCCATGGAGCCTTCGAAGTACATGCCGTAACGGTCGCGCAGTTCGCGGTACAGGCCTTCGTCACCTTCGAGGTCAGCGACCTTGAGGTTCTTGAAGCGGTCCCAAACCTGCTCGAGGCGCTCGATTTCGGCGTCGGCGCGTTTGCGGACGTTCGCCATCTGGCGGTCAGCGGAGTCGCGGGCCTTCTTCTTGTCGGCAGCCTTGGCGCCTTCGCCTTCGAGACGGGCGAGCTCGTTCTCAAGGTCGCGGGCGATCGTGGCGATGTCGGAGTCGCGGTTGTCGATCAGCTGCTTCTTCTCGATGTCGTGCTCAACCTGGAGGTTGGGCAGTTCTTCGTGGCGGCTGTCGGCGTCGACGCTCGTGATCATGTAGGCGGCGAAGTAGATGACCTTTTCGAGGTCCTTCGGTGCCAGGTCAAGGAGGTAGCCCAGGCGGGAGGGAACACCCTTGAAGTACCAGATGTGCGTAACGGGGGCGGCGAGCTCGATGTGGCCCATGCGCTCACGGCGGACCTTGGCGCGGGTGACCTCAACGCCACACCGCTCGCAGATGATGCCCTTGAAGCGCACGCGCTTGTACTTACCGCAGTAGCATTCCCAGTCGCGGGACGGGCCGAAGATCTTCTCGCAGAAGAGGCCGTCCTTCTCGGGCTTGAGCGTGCGGTAGTTGATGGTTTCCGGCTTCTTAACCTCGCCGTACGACCAGCCACGGATGTCTTCCGCGGTGGCGAGGCCGATCTGCATGAGGCCGAAGGAGGATTCGCTGGACATATGGTCCCTGTTCTCTCTTGTTCTCTAAATTCTGAAGTCTTGGGTTACGGGAAGAGGGAGGAGCCGGAGAAAAGCAGGTTGGGCCGGTGGGCCGCCTGCTTCTCTCCGGGCCCCTGCTAAACCTCTTCTACGGAACTGGGCTCTGCACGAGACAGATCGATGCCCAGTTCTTCCGCAGCCGTGAAGACTGCGTCATCAGAGTCACGCATTTCAATTGTGGTTCCGTCCGTGGAAAGCACTTCCACGTTCAGGCACAGCGACTGCATTTCCTTGATCAAGACCTTGAAGGACTCAGGAACGCCCGGCTCGGGGATGTTCTCGCCCTTGACGATGGCTTCGTAGACCTTCACACGACCGTGGATATCATCCGACTTGATCGTCAGCAGTTCCTGGAGCGTGTAAGCGGCGCCGTAAGCCTCGAGCGCCCACACTTCCATTTCACCGAAGCGCTGGCCACCGAACTGTGCCTTACCACCCAGCGGCTGCTGCGTGATCATGGAGTACGGGCCGGTGGAGCGGGCGTGGATCTTGTCGTCCACCAGGTGGTGGAGCTTCAGGATGTACATGTAGCCGACCGAGATCGGATCCGGGAACGGCTCGCCGGAGCGGCCGTCGAACAGACGGGTCTTGCCGGAGGAGTTGATCAGGCGGTCGCCGTCGCGGGTGACGTTGGTGGAATCGAGCAGGCCCGTGATTTCCTCTTCACGCGCACCGTCGAAGACCGGCGTCGCCACAGTGGTCTGGCCACTCTCGCGCGGCAGGTTCGGCAGCTGCTTGACCCACTCGGGCTCGCCCTCGATCTTCCAGCCGGTCTTGGCAACCCAGCCGAGGTGCGTTTCCAGCACCTGGCCGACGTTCATACGGCCCGGAACACCCAGCGGGTTCAGGACGATATCAACGGGGGTACCGTCGGCAAGGAAGGGCATGTCCTCAATCGGAAGGATCTTGGAGATAACACCCTTGTTGCCGTGACGGCCGGCGAGCTTGTCGCCGTCGGTGATCTTGCGCTTGGCAGCCACGTAAACGCGCACCAGCTGGTTGACGCCCGGGGGCAGCTCGTCGTCGTTGTCGCGGTCGAAGACGCGGACACCGATCACGGTGCCGGACTCGCCGTGCGGCACCTTCAGGGAGGTGTCGCGCACTTCGCGGGACTTCTCACCGAAAATGGCGCGCAGCAGGCGCTCTTCCGGGGTCAGTTCGGTCTCGCCCTTGGGGGTGACCTTGCCGACCAGGATGTCACCGGCTTCAACCTCGGCACCAATGTGGATGATGCCGCGCTCGTCCAGGCCTGCCAGGACTTCCTCAGACACGTTGGGGATGTCACGGGTGATTTCCTCGGCACCAAGCTTGGTGTCGCGGGCATCGATCTCGTGCTCCTCGATGTGGATGGAGGACAGGACGTCCTCGGCCACGATGCGCTGGGACAGGATGATGGCATCCTCGAAGTTGTGGCCTTCCCATGACATGAATGCCACGAGGAGGTTCTTACCGAGGGCGAGCTCGCCCTGGTCCGTTGCCGGGCCGTCAGCGATGATGCCGCCGACCTCCAGGCGCTGGCCTTCGTTCACCAGGACACGGTTGTTGTAGCAGTTGCCCTGGTTGGAGCGGGCGAACTTGTTGATGCGGTAGTTGGTTTCCGTACCGTCGTCGTTAAGCATGATGACGAGCTCAGCGGAGACCTCGGTGACCACACCGGCCTTCTTGGCGATGGTGACGTCACCGGCGTCGACAGCAGCGGCGCGCTCCATGCCGGTACCGACGAACGGTGCCTCGGAACGGACCAGCGGCACGGCCTGGCGCTGCATGTTGGCACCCATGAGTGCACGGTTGGCATCGTCATGCTCGAGGAACGGGATCAGGGCGGTAGCCACGGACACCATCTGGCGCGGGGAAACGTCCATGAACTCGACGTCGGCGGCGGGAACCAGCACGGGCTCGCCTCCACCACCGCGGGCACGGACCAGGACGGTCTCTTCCGCGAAACGCTTGTTCTCGTCGAGCGGGGCGTTGGCCTGAGCGATCAGGACCTCGGCCTCGTCGTCGGCCGTGAGGTACTTGACCTCATCGGAGACGACACCCTCGGCGACCAGGCGGTACGGGGTCTCGATGAAACCGAACGGGTTGATGCGTCCGTAGGAAGCCAGCGAACCGATCAGACCAATGTTCGGGCCTTCAGGAGTTTCGATGGGGCACATACGTCCGTAGTGGGACGGGTGCACGTCACGAACTTCCATGCCGGCACGGTCACGGGACAGACCACCCGGACCAAGCGCGGACAGGCGGCGCTTGTGGGTCAGACCCGAGAGCGGGTTGTTCTGGTCCATGAACTGGGACAGCTGGGAAGTTCCGAAGAACTCCTTGATGGCTGCCACGACGGGACGGATGTTGATCAGGGTCTGCGGCGTGATGGCCTCGACGTCCTGGGTCGTCATGCGTTCGCGGACAACGCGCTCCATGCGGGACAGGCCGGTGCGGACCTGGTTCTCGATGAGCTCGCCGACGGCGCGGATGCGACGGTTGCCGAAGTGGTCGATGTCATCGATCTCGACGCGCAGCTCGTGGTCCTGGCCGTCGCGCTTGCCCGTGAGGGTCTTCTCGCCGGCGTGCAGTGCAACCAGGAACTTGATCATGGCCACGATGTCTTCAACGTGCAGGACCGAAGCTTCCTTGTCGCCAAGGGAGCGATCGATGCCAAGCTTGCGGTTGATCTTGTAACGGCCAACCTTGGCCAGATCGTAGCGCTTGGAGTTGAAGTACAGGTTGTCCAGCAGGGACTGGGCAGCCTCAACCGTGGGCGGCTCGCCCGGTCGCAGCTTCCGGTAGATGTCTAGCAACGCGTCTTCGCGGGTCTCGGTGGCGTCCTTCTCCAGCGTGGCGCGCATGGAGTCGTACTGGCCGAATTCCTCGAGGATCTGGCCTTCGGTCCAGCCGAGGGCCTTCAGCAGCACGGTGACGGACTGCTTGCGCTTACGGTCAAGACGGACGCCGACCTGGTCGCGCTTGTCGATTTCGAGTTCGAACCAGGCGCCGCGGGACGGGATGATCTTCGCGGTGAAGATGTCCTTGTCGCTGGTCTTGTCGGCGGTGCGCTCAAAGTAGGCGCCCGGCGAGCGGACCAGCTGGGAGACGACGACACGCTCGGTGCCGTTGACGACGAAGGTGCCCTTCTCGGTCATCAGCGGGAAGTCACCCATGAACACGGTCTGCTGCTTGATTTCGCCCGTGTTGTTGTTCATGAACTCGGCCTTGACGTACAGCGGAGCGGAGTACGTTGCGTCCCGGTCCTTGCACTCGGCCATGGTGTATTTGGGGTCAGCGAACTCCGGCTCGGAGAAGCTCAGGGACATGGTGCCCTGGAAGTCTTCGATCGGGGAGATCTCTTCGAAGATGTCGGACAGACCCGAGGAGGTGGCGACGCTGAGGTCGCCTTCTTCGACGGCCTTCGCAACGCGCGCCTGCCAGCGTTCGTTTCCGACCAGCCAGTCAAAGCTGTCGGTTTGCAGGGCGAGCAGATTCGGAACATCAAGAGGTTCGTGAATCTTTGCGAATGAGAGCCGGCGGGTTGCACCGTCGGTGCTGTCGGCATTGATAGCGGTAGCGTTGTTTACATTAGAGGTGCTCGAGGCGACCAAGAGGGATCCTTCCACAGACCTTCAGGCGTTGTCAGATCTCCCCCGTTATGCACTCTGCAGAATGACTCCGCAGCGCTACCAGTCCGGTTCCGCTATATGACCCGGGACCCGCGCTGTCCATGCTGGTGCACGTTGTAGACGGCACATTGATGGAACAGCTGTCAGGCTAAGCCCACCGCTATATGAAGGCTGAAGGTAAACAGGGAAGACGCAAATATCTACGATACGGCAAAGCAACCTACTTGTCTACCCCACTTCCGGCGGGATTGCAAGCACGAAGTTCTGCCGGGGTTTTTCTGGAGTTCTGCCGGAGTTCTGCTGGACTACTGGCGAAGTCCCGCCGGACGGCGCCCGAGACAGTGGGCGGAACCTGACCGAGACCGTGACCGGGGCCGTCGAATGGATAGGTGACGGGGCTCACGATAACGTAGACATAAGTCGAAAGTAGATCGGAAGAAAACACCATGAGCAATCCCGCGGACAACAACGATGTTGTCATCCTCGCAGCCGCCCGTACCCCCCAGGGGCGCCTGAACGGACAGCTGGCCAGCTTCACCGCCGTCGAACTCGGCACCCACGCCATCCGGGCGGCCCTTGCCGCCAGCGGCGTCAAAGCCGACCAGGTGGACAGCGTAATCATGGGCCAGGTCCTGCAGGCCGGAGCGGGCCAGAACCCGGCGCGCCAGAGCGCCATCGGCGCCGGCATCGGCTGGAACGTTCCCACGGTGACCATCAACAAGGTCTGCCTCTCCGGCCTCACCGCGGTGATCGACGCCGCCCGGATGATCCGCAGCGGCGACGCCACGGTGGTGGTCGCCGGCGGCCAGGAGTCCATGACCCGCGCACCGCACGTGCTGCCCGGTTCCCGGCAGGGCTGGGCGTACGGCACGGTCCAGGCCCTCGACGTGGCCGCGCACGACGGCCTGACCGACGCCTTCGACGGGCAGTCCATGGGACTGTCGACCGAGACCAAAAACCTGACCCTCGGCATCGACCGGGCCTCCCAGGACGAGGTGGCGGCCCAGTCGCACCAGCGTGCCGCCCGGGCTGCCAAGGACGGCGTCTTCGACGGCGAGATCGCCGCAATGAGCGTCAAGCAGCGCAAGGGCGATCCGATCGCCGTCACCTCCGACGAGGGCATCCGGCCGGACACGACAGTCGAATCGCTGGCCGGTTTGCGAGCCGCGTTCGTCACGGACGGAACCATCACCGCGGGCAACTCCTCTCCCCTGTCCGACGGCGCCGCCGCCCTGGTGCTGGCCAGCCGGCAGTTCGCCGAGGACAACGGCCTCGAGTACCTGGCGGTTGTCGGCAAGCCGGGCCAGGTCGCCGGGCCGGACAACTCACTGCACTCCCAGCCGTCGAACGCCATCAAGAACGCCCTGGACAAGGCCGGCTGGTCCGCCGCGGACCTGGACTTCATCGAAATCAACGAGGCTTTCGGCTCCGTCGCGGTGCAGTCCCTGAAGGACCTCAACTATCCGCTGGAGCAGTGCAACATCCATGGCGGGGCCATCGCCCTGGGCCACCCGATCGGGGCCTCGGGCGCCCGCCTGGCCCTGCACGCGGCCCACGAACTCAAACGCCGGGGCACCGGCAAGGCGGCCGTGTCCCTGTGCGGCGGCGGCGGCCAGGGCGAGGCACTGCTGCTGTACCGCGACTGAACCGGCACCCGGCGAACCGGGAAACCGCGGAACCCGCGCGACACAGGAAATCGGGGGGACCGCGCGACACAGGGAACGAGGAGCTGCCACGAGGAGCCAGGGAAAGGTTTGACGGGGATGACGGAGCAGGGAGCAACCAGCGGCGGCCGCGAGAGGTTCCTGGCCGACGCCGCGGCCCGCGGCCTGGACGTCGAGATCGTGGAACGCCTCGCCGCCCGCAGCCTGGAGGAGGCGGCCGGAATCCTGGGGATCCGGCCCGCGGACATCGTGAAGTCGCTCGTGGTCAAGCACAAGGACGGCAGTTTCCTGTTCGCCCTGGTCCCGGGCGACCGTCAGATCTCCTGGCCCAAGCTGCGGGCGCTGCTGGGCGTCAACAAGCTCTCGCTGCCCGCGGCGGATACCGCCTTCGAGGCCACCGGGTACGAGCGCGGGACCATCACGCCGCTCGGCAGCACCCGCCCCTGGCCTGTCTACGCCGACCAGACCATCACAGGCCGGCGGATCTCCATGGGCGCCGGGGAACATGGCTACAGCGCGTTCGTGGACGCGGACGCCCTGACGGCGGCCCTGGGCGCCGTCGTCGCCGACATCACCGAACCAAACTAGCCCGCCCGGGTTAAAAGCAACGCGGACTCACTCCCCGGCCCATCCCGACGGCCGGGATGGGCCCTGAGTGACCCCGTCTTTGTTGTTGCCCGCGTTGTTGTTGGAGTTGGGTTAGGCGGTGACCGTCAGTGGCGTCCCGTTGACGGTGAGCCGCCAGTTGGCCTGGCTGAACACGGCGACGTCCAGGGTTCCGCGGTCCACGACATAGTCGATGATGCGCTGCCGGATCTCCTGCTGGCTGTTCGAGAGCACCGGCGCGCTCTTCACGGCCGGGAAGTTGCCTCCGCCGCTCTGCCGGTAGTTGTTGATGGCCAAAGCGAATTCCTGCTCGGGCGCCAGCGGCTGGCCGCCGTAGCTGAGCTTGGCGATCCGGTCCCCCGCCGGCCGGGCGAGGTCGATCTCATAGTTCAGCGGCGCGTCGAGTCCGTAGACGACGTCGTAGTTGTAGTCGGGCGTGCCGTTCGGGGCCGTGGCCGTCACAGCGTTGGTGACGTCCTGGGCCCTGGCCGTCGTGGCGGTCACCGGCTTGAAGTACTGGGCGGACCACTCCAGGTATGCCTTGACCTGCGCGCCGGTGACCTTGATGGCGAGCAGGGTGTTGTCGAAGATGTACAGTCCTGCGACATCGCGGATGGTCAGCGGTCCGGCCTTGACGTCCACAGCACGGGAGAACGCCGCCGCAATGGACAATACGGGCAGCCCTGCCGCGGGAGTGTTGGCCAGCTCGGCCTTGACGGTGCTGGCCTGGATGTAGTTGATGGCGTCGATCGCGGCGGAGTCCTCCCAGCAGGCGGTGGCCGTGCTGAGCGGCGCCGTGGAAGTTCCGATGACCTCGTTGACGTAGTTCACCGTGGCCTCGTGCCCGGCCTGAACGGCCCGGACGACGGCGGGATCGGGGTCGACGGTCTTGGCGTCCAAAAGGAGCGAATGCGCCGCGGTGACGGTCCACTGCCCCTTTTCCTTGACGAGATCGAGGTCCATGACGGAGACGCGCATGCCCCACTTGAGCGGCTCGGTCAGGAGCACCTGCTTGCCCGTGGCCTTGTTCGTGACGAAGCGCTCGGGGATCTCCAGGTGGGCGTGCCCGACCAGGATGGCGTCGATGCCCGGGACTTCCTCTGCCAGCTGGGTGGACGCGTTCTCGGGGAAGGGCAGGGCGTCACCGTAGGAGGACCCGGGAGTCGCCCCCGAATGGCTCGTGACGATTACGACGTCTGCCCCGGCCGCTTTCACCTGAGGGATGACGGTTTTGGCCTCTTCTACGATGCCGTTGAAATCGAGCTTGCCCTGGACGTTGTCCCGGTCCCAGAGTGCGCAGCCCGGCGTCACCAGGCCGACCAGGCCGACCGTCAGCCAGCCGTTGTCCGTCTTGATCCGCTTCAGGACGTAGGGGGTGAAGGCGCGCCCGCCCGACACGGCGTCGTGCACGTTGGCGCCCAACAGCGGGAAGTCCAGTTGCCGCTCCCAGGTGCGCAGGAGCCCAATGCCGTAGTTGAACTCGTGGTTGCCCAGCCCCACGGCGTCGTAGCCGATCGCGTTCATGGCCAGCGCCATGGGGTGTTTCACGGTTGCCGAGATGGGGTTGATCTTGGCGAAGTAGTAGGCCAGGGGCGTGCCCTGGATGGTGTCCCCGGCGTCGATGGTCAGGGTGCTGGCCGCGCCGCGCTCGGCCCGCATGGCGTTGATCAGGGTCGCGGCCTGGGCAATCCCGATCTTGTTCCCGGCGGCGTCGGCATAGGGGACGTTCTTGAAGTAGTCCCAGTTGAAGACGTTGTTGTGCAGATCCGTGGTGCCGAGCACCGTCAGGGTGAACTGTTTCTTGGCGGTTGCCCTGCCACTGGCTTCGCCGGGGATGGCCTGCGCCGCCGGGGCTCCGGCCAGCGCGGCGGCGGCCGCGCCGCCGCCCACGAGGGCTGCCGCGAGCATGGCGCGGCGGGAGGGGGAAGTGTTTGGGTCCATCATTGTGGGTGAACTCCTGAACGTTGGGGGCCGGTGGGCACAAATCCAAAGTCTAGGGTCGCGCCATCAAGTGCGACAGGGGTATCAGAAAAACTTTGCCGAATCCTTGGGTACCGTTCACCGGCGCCGCCTTCCGGTCCGGGGGTTTCGGGTTTCCGGTCCCGGGAACGCAGGAAACCCCGCCCACCTGAGTGGACGGGGTTTCCTTCGAGCAGTGCGGATCGCGATGGATCCGGACGGCGAGAGTTACTTGAGGGTAACGCGGGCGCCAGCTTCTTCGAGCTGAGCCTTTGCCTTCTCGGCGGCTTCCTTGGTGGCGCCTTCGAGAACAGCCTTGGGTGCGCTGTCAACCAGGTCCTTGGCTTCCTTGAGGCCCAGGGAGGTGATGGCGCGAACTTCCTTGATCACTGCGATCTTCTTGTCGCCAGCAGCTTCGAGGATGACGTCGAAGTCAGTCTTCTCTTCAGCTTCTTCTGCAGCAGCGGCGGGGCCGGCAACGGCAACAGCAGCAGCAGTAACTTCGAAGGTCTCTTCGAAGAGCTTGACGAACTCGGAGAGCTCGATGATGGTCAGTTCCTTGAAAGCTTCAATGAGCTCTTCGTTGGTGAGCTTCGCCATGGTGTGGCGTCCTTCCTATAGTGGTGCGCGGCGGCCCTGAGGCTCGCTGTCGCACCGGAGTCTTATGGAGAAGAGGACTAGTTCTCTTCGGGGGCTGCGGCTTCGGCCGGTGCTTCGGCCTCGGCTGCTGCATCTGCTGCGGGAGCTTCTTCAGCGGCGGGTGCTTCGGCTGCTGCCGGGGCACCGTTCTCTTCTTCAAGCTTCAGGCGCAGTGCGTCGATGATGCGTACAGCAGCGGCAGCAGGAGCCTTGAGGATACCTGCAACCTTAGCGAGCTGCAGCTCACGGGACTCGAGTGCTGCCAGGGCAGCAACTTCGCTGGCGTTCAGTGCCTTGCCTTCGAAGTAACCGGTCTTGATGACCAGCTGCTTGTTAGCCTTGGCAAAATCCGTCAGGCTCTTGGCAGCGGCAACTGCGTCACCCTTGATGAACGCGATTGCAGTGGGGCCGGCGAGCTGACCGTCGAATGCTTCGACACCAGCTTCCTTGGCTGCAATAGCGGTCAGGGTGTTCTTGACGACCGAGAACTTGGTTTCCTGGCCGAGAGAAACACGCAGCTGCTTGAGCTGTGCAACGGTGAGCCCACGGTATTCGGTCAGGACAGCGGCGTTCGATTCCTTGAAATCGTTAGTGATCTCAGCTACTGCTGAAACCTTGCTAGGCGTTGCCATAACCCTCCTTCCGGGGATAGTGCCGGTGTGTCCGGGTCCCCGCTCAAAAAGAGCTAAAACTAAAAAACGCCCCGCGCAGATGCACGGGGCTTGTCTCGACGCGGTCCATGACCGCGGAGCTTTGCTTCGTTCACCTGCGCCGGCCGCCCTATGTTCAGGGTCCTTCGTCCGGAAATCCACTGCGCTCTCCCGGCGCGACTGCAGAAGTGAGTCTTGCTTGGGAGAGTGGATTTCCAACAACCGACGGTCTTTGGTCCTTCAAGCTTACGGGACGCGGCGCGCCTGTTCCAAATCGGGCCCAGCGGGCAGGGTTAGGCGAACAGCCCTCAGCTGACCGCCGGGCCGAAGTTGGGGAGTTCTTTCTGCCAGAGACCCGTCACGCCCGCTGTGGTGAATCCGAGCTGCTGGTTGACCTTCAGGAGGTAGCGGTTCTCAGGGGCGTTCCAGGTGTACAGGACGCGGGCGTCCGGGAACTGTTCGCTCAGCCGTTCCATGTTGGCGACCTTGATCAGCAGCCCGAGTTTGTTGCCGCGGTGTTCCTGCAGCACCACGGTGTCGTCCTGGAAGACGACGTCCGGGCGCAGGGCAAGGACACTGATGGTGGTCAGGCCCGCGAGCGTTCCGCTGGCGATGTGCTCGACGGCGGTGACCACCGTGCGCCGGCCCTGGGCAATGGTGACCTCCTCCGCCTCCCGGAGGATGCCGCCGTCGAACACCATTTCCTGGGCATCCGGCCCCGGCACTTCGTCCTCGCCTGCCTGGTTCTCCAGGGCGGCGACGGCCTCCAGCCACCGGTCAGGGCACCGGTCCGTCCAGTGGTGCAGACGGTAGCGGCCGGCATTGGCTTCCTCGGCCTCGGCCTCAAGTTCGGCGACGAGTTTGGTGTCCAGCGGCAGTGCGCAGGAACTGAACTGTTCGATGTGCTGGAGCGTGTAGCCGGCGTGGCGGGCAAATTCCACGTCACGGCTTCCCATCGGAACAAACCCGACGCCGCTGCCGGGCACGAGCTGTTCGGCATCCGGGTCCGTCAGGGTTGATCCCGGATGGTTGGTGTCGATCAGGATGGTGTGGCGGCCCTCGTCCCGGGCGAAGTGCTCCGCGGCCTCCAGCAGATGCCTGCCCACGCCCTGGCGCCGGAATTCCGGAAGGATGTCGAGCGTGAATTCGGCGAGGTCGAGGTTGTCCACGAGCGGCAAGGCAATGTCTGCCGTCCCGACAATCACGCCGTCGATCTTGGCCACCAGGATCACCTGGCGTTCGTAGGGGTCCGCCATCTCAAGTAGCTTCTCCTGCGGCGCGTAGGCAAGGTCGTCCGTGCCCCAGGTCTGCATCCGGACCCGTCGCCCCACTTCGATGGCGGCGAGGAAATCGGCGGCGTCGGGCGCGTCAAGGGAATCGGGGATCCACACCTGCTCAATCCGTACATCGTTTGCCATAGAGGGCATCATTCCAGCCGTTGTGCCACCCACCGTCGGTACGGCCCGGCTCAAACCGGGCTTTCAACCGCCAGCATATGCTGGTTTGGGCCGCTGTTCCATTGGTGACGCCGGGCAGTTTCCGCCCCGTCCGGCGCCCTGGCGCCGCCGGCGCCTGTTCACACGGTCGCCAGTTCACAGGGCCGTCAGTCACGTTGCCGTCAGTTCACGGTGCCGTCGCTCACGGTGCCGTCACCGGCCGCGGTCCGCTGCCACTCGCCGTCGTAGCCCGCCGGCTTGAAGCCCAGCGCGATGTTGATGCTGAGCATGTGATCGTTTTCGGCGGCGTTATAGGTCAGGACGCGCCGCACAGCCGGGTAAGCCTCCCGCAGCAGGCGCAGGTTGAGGATCTTGATAAGCATGCCGAGCCGGTGGCCGCGGTGGCCCGCCGCGACGAGGGTGTCGTCCTGGCTGGCCAACCATGGTTTGTCGGCTGTTGTCTGGAGGACGGTATAGGCGGCAAGTTCACCGGTGGCCAGGTGCCGTGCCGCGACCACCAGGGCGGACAGGCCGGCCCGACGCCAGGTGTCCTCGACGTGGCGGACCCGGGCGACGTCCCAGATCTCCGGCTCATAGCTCAGGGCACCAACGGGGGCATCGGTGCTCATGCGCGACATCAGCACCGCGAGCTGGGCGGCAAGGTCTTCCGGGCATGAATCGGTCCAGTGCAGCAGTTCGTACTCCCCCGCCCTGGCCAGGGCGTCCCGTTCCAGGCTGTCGAGGTCCGCAACCGGCGGGATGTCGAGCGAACTAAACCGTTCGACCTGCTCCAGCCGGTAGCCGGCCAGACCGGCGAAGCGGACGCCGCGCGCGCCGGCTGGCAGCGCTCCGGTTCCCGTGGCGGGCTTGATGAGAAACGGGGCGTCGACGTCGAAGCCGGCCGGGTGCTCAGTGAAGGTCTGCAGTATGGTCCGCCCGTCGGCGGCGGCCAGCGCCTCGGCGTGCTCCAGCAGGGCCCGGCCGATCCCTGCGCCGGTGAAGGAATCCAAGACGCTTACGTGCAGGAGCGCACTGCCCAGATTCTCCTGCAATTCGCAGCGGACCCAGGATCTGGCCGCCATGCGCCCCTCGACACGGACGAAGAAGAGCCGCGTGCGGGTGTAGGCAGTGTCCCGCCAGTACTGAAGGCGTGCCGCCGCGGACGAAGCCCGGTCAAGGTTGCCCCAGGTCTGCAACTCGAGTTCGTCGCAGAGTTCCATGAATTCCAGGAACTCCGCTGCGTCAGCATCAAGGCTGGCGGGCAGGGAGAGTTGCTCGATGAGGTACGACGG
>NZ_CAKKMF010000011.1 GCF_918697925.1 Arthrobacter sp. Bi26 | reverse complement strand
TCACCCGTTCGCCACTAATCACCGGTGCAAGCACCGGGTCATCGTTCGACTTGCATGTGTTAAGCACGCCGCCAGCGTTCATCCTGAGCCAGGATCAAACTCTCCGTTGAAGTAAAACAGACACAACACGCGCCCCCGGGAAAACGGGATGCACGCACTGCACAAAATTTGAAACCAGCTGTAAAAACCAGACCACACCACGGGGTGGCGCAATCCAGTCAATTCAACCAATCCATATACAATAAATTGGTATCAACAAACTTGGCACACTATTGAGTTCTCAAACAACAGACACACCCGGCACCACCACAACCACATTTCGGTCGAGGATCGCTCCGGAGCAACTTTTCAAACTTACCCGGCCGCTTCACCCTAGTCAAATCGGCGATCCAAACTCAGTCTTGCCATAGGCTTCTGGGTCTTGGTGGCCGTTCAACTCCGGGGAGCAGCGCGGAAGTAAACTCTACCACCACTTGGCTCTGCTGACAAAGCGACCTGAAAGACGGTGCAGAAAAGCCCGGAATCACGGGGATTCCGGGCCTCTCACAGGAGCTCCTCATCGCCGCCCGCCCGGAAGATTGTCCGGGCGGTGCGCCCTAACCCGAGTGCGCCTAACCCAGCGGCTTGAAGTACGCCGCCCCGAGCGGAGGCAAGGTCACGACCAGCGCGGCCGGCTGTCCGTCGAGGCCGTCCTTCGTAGCAGTCAGGGTTCCGGTGTTCTCCACCCCGGAACCGCCATAGCTGGCGGCGTCGGTGTTGAGCACTTCCTGCCATTCGCCGGCCGCCGGGACGCCCAGGATGTAGTCCGTGTGCGGGCCGCCGGAGAAGTTCACGGCGCAGACCAGCGGGTTGCCGTCCGCATCGCGGCGGATGAACGTCAGCACGTTCCGGTCCGAGTCTCCCCCGTTGATCCACTGGAAGCCCTCGGGCTGGTTGTCCTGCTGGTACAGGGCCGGCGTGGAACGGTACAGCTCGTTGAGGTCCTTGGTCAGCAGCTGCATGCCGTTGTGTGCCGGGATGTCGGCGAGATACCAGTCCAGGCCGTACTGCTCCGACCACTCCGCTTCCTGGCCGAATTCGGTGCCCATGAAGATCAGCTGCTTGCCCGGGTGGGCCCACTGATAGCCCAGGAACGCGCGCAGGTTGGCCAACTGCTGCCACCGGTCCCCTGGCATTTTGCGCAGCATGGAGCCCTTGCCGTGCACCACTTCGTCATGGCTGATCGGCAGGAGGAAGTTTTCCGAGAAGGCATAGACCATCGAGAAAGTGATGGTGCCGTGGTGCCACCTGCGGTTGTACGGGTCCTCGGCCATGTACTGGAGCGAGTCATGCATCCAGCCCATGTTCCATTTGAGGCCGAAGCCCAGGCCGCCGCCGCTCGTGGGTGCGGTGACACCGGGGAATGCGGTGGATTCCTCGGCGATCATGACGGCACCAGGGTGGGTCTTGTAGACCGTGGCGTTGACCTCCTGGAGGAAGGAGATCGCCTCAAGGTTTTCGCGGCCGCCAAAGCGGTTGGGCTGCCATTGCCCCTCTTCGCGCGAGTAGTCGAGGTACAGCATGGAGGCGACGGCATCCACGCGCAGCCCGTCGATGTGGAACTCTTCGAGCCAGTACAGCGCGTTGGCCACCAGGAAGTTGCGCACCTCCGTGCGGCCGAAATCGAAGATCAGCGTTCCCCAGTCCGGGTGTTCGCCGAGGTTCGGATCGGCGTGCTCGTACAGGGGTTCGCCGTCGAACCGGGCCAGGGCCCACTCGTCCTTGGGGAAGTGTGCCGGAACCCAGTCAAGGAGGACGCCGATGCCGGCCTGGTGGAGTTCATCGACGAGGTGCCGGAATTCGTCCGGGTGCCCAAAGCGCGAGGTCGGCGCGAAGTAGGAGGTGACCTGGTACCCCCAGGAGCCGCCGAAGGGGTGCTCGGCCACAGGCATGAATTCCACGTGGGTGAAGCCGAGCCATTTGACGTACTCCACGAGTTCCTTGGCAAGTTCGCGGTAGCCCAGCCCCATTCGCCACGAGCCAAGGTGGACCTCGTAGACGCTCATGGGCGAGTTGTGGGGATCGCGCTCGGTGCGGGCCTGCATCCACTCGGCATCCTTGAAGACGTAGGAGGGCTCCACCACGCGGGAAGCCGTCAGGGGCGGGATTTCGGTCCCGAAGGCCAGCGGGTCCGCTTTCTCCACCCAGTATCCGTGCCGGGTCCTGATTTCAAACTTGTAGCACGCCCCTGCTACAACGCCTGGGATGAAGAGCTCCCAGACGCCGCTGGAACCCAGCGAGCGCATGGAGTGTTCCCGGCCGTCCCAGCCGTTGAAGTCACCCTTGACGCGCACTGCCTGGGCGTTCGGGGCCCAGACGGCGAAGGACACGCCGTCGACGTCGCCCAGCGAGGACTTGTAGTGCTGGACATGCGCGCCGAGAACATCCCACAGGCGCTCGTGCCGGCCCTCACCGATCAGGTGCAGGTCCACTTCGCCGATGGTCGGCAGGTAGCGATAGGGATCGTCCATGACCTGCGGTTCGTGGTCCTTGTACGTCACCTCGAGGCGGTAGTCCGGCACGTGGCCGCGCTCGATCGGTTGCATCACTGCCACCCACACGCCGTCCGCTTCGTGCGTCATGGGCACCGTGTCTGCCGAGGTCACGACGGAGACGGCTTCCGCAAGGTGCTTCACGGTCCGGATCGTGACGTGGCCGTGGTCATCAAGGTGGGCACCAAGGACCGAGTGGGGCGCATGGTGTTCGCCGGTCGCGACCCTCGCCAAGGTCTCAACGTCCACGGGCAGTGGTGCGCCGGGCCGATCGATACGTGCTGATCCTGTCATTTTTATACCTTCCGATGCGGTTTCGGCGGCGACGCCGGAACCTGTACTGCCGAGGAGACGACGCGATGCATTCACCGGAATGGGGAGCCAGTCCGGCCTGTTCCTTAGTTCGTAGATGACTTCATAGAGGGCTTTGTCGAGCCACAGCGCCACAAAGAGCGGCGAGTCGCGGTCGATGCTGCCTGGGATTACTTCGGCGTAGCCGGCCAGGAAGGCCTCAGCGCAGTCGTCCACCCAGGTCCCCGGCACCACGGCACCGGGATTTTCGCGGACCGCGGCACCGGCGGCGTAGTCGAAGGACCGCAGCATGCCCACGACGTCGCGAAGTGGGACGTCGGGGAAGCTGCGTTCGGAGATGGGGCGCAGAGGTTCGCCCTCGAAGTCGAGGATGGCCCAGCGCGGCGCCCCGGGCTCGCCCGGGACGGTACTGCCCGGGACCTGCAGGATCTGCCCGAGGTGGAGGTCGCCGTGGATACGCTGGAGCGGCCCGGCGCTGGCGCCTTCGAGCCGGCCGAGGAGACCGTCCAGCGCTTCTTCGTACGGCCCGACGGCGTTGGACGCCTGAGCCCAGGACTGGCGGACGCGCTGGGCTACTCCCGGAGCGATGTCCTGCCCCGGCGCAGATTCGGCGGCTGTGCCTAGTGCCTCGGCGAGCCTCCTGTGCACGGTGGCCGTCGCCGCGCCCAGAGCGTGGGCTTCGGCAGCGAACCCGATCCCCCGGCTGGCCGCATCCACGGCGAGCCGCCAGGCATCGAGTCCGCCGGCGAGGAATTCGTGCGCCACAGCGAGCTCGCCGCGGGCAGGACGGGCGGCTTCGGACGGCTCCGCCCCGAGTGCAGCGGCCGGAGTCTCCCACTCGCCGGTTACCCAGCCAAGGGTTGCCGGGACCTCCTCGGTGCGCCCTGCCGTCAGCGCCGCACCGATTTCAACCTCGGGGTTCTGGCCTTCGGACAGCACGCGGAAGAACTTCACAATGGCGACTGTGCCGCCGTCGTCGTCGTCGACTATTACCGAACTGTTCGACTGCTCGCCGGCGAGCACCTTTACGTTGCCCGTTGCGAACGGCAGGCGGTAGCCGGAGTCCACCAGGTGGCCGGTGGCGTTCCCCGACGGGGTACTCCCGCCATGGCGCATGAGCTCCAGCCAGGCGGCGACGAAGGAGGCGTCATGGACGCCGTCGTAGACCCACCGGTGGGCGGCATCCGTGCGCGTGCCAGGAAGTTCGCCGATCAGCGCGCGCTCTGCACCCGGCAGGGGCTCTGGCCGGAAACTCAGCGGCACTTGGACGATGTCGGTCCGGCTGCCACCGGGTGTGGGGTAGGACACCGCAACCAGCAACACCTCAAATTCTGCCCCGCCGGGGGTACCCTCGCCCGTGGCGGTCTCAAGGCGCAGGCCGCCCGCAGGCTCGAAGGTGAACTCGGCAGTCTTGACGGGGAACCATCGCTGGCGCGGCAGCCAGGCGCCGAGCAGTCCGCTCAAGGCCGGGGCAAGGTTCGGTCGAGTCATTTTTCAACCCTCGATGGACAGGATAGGCATCGCCTGCGTGAACGGGGATGCCGGGTTGGAGGCGGCGGAACGGATCCGCAACCAGAAGAAATCGTGGCTGCCCAAGGTCAGCGTCAGCGCTCCGTCCTCGCCGATGGCCGGGAACGCCTGGCCGCCGAAGACGTCCCGGAGGCCCCTGCCGGCGAAGCTGGGCACGCGCAGCGTGGTCGCCACAGGGTGTTGGGAGAGGTTGAAGGCACAAAGGATGGTCTCGGCGTCCGCGCCTGCAGCGTTGCCTTCCGGGAGTTCACGCAGGTAAGCGAGGACGACGTCGTGGTCAGCCTCCACGTGCTTGAATGCGCCGAGTCCGAAGGCGGGGTGGTTCTTGCGGACGCTCAGGATCTGCCGGGTCCAGCGCAGCAGTGACCCCGAATGGGCGGCCTCGGCTTCCACGTTCGCCATGCTGTAGTTGTAGACCAGCGACTGGATCACTGGCAGGTACAGCTTGCCGGGGTCCGCACCGGAGAACCCGGCGTTTCGGTCGGGGTTCCATTGCATCGGGGTGCGGACGGCGTCGCGGTCCTCGAGCCAGATGTTGTCCCCCATCCCGATCTCGTCCCCGTAGTACAGGAACGGGCTGCCCGGCAGGGACAGCAGCAGGGCGTTGATGAGCTCGATTTCGGAGCGGGAGTTGTCCAGCAGCGGGGCCAGCCGGCGTCGGATGCCGATGTTGGCGCGCATGCGCGGATCCGGCGCGTACCAGCCGAGCATCGCGGCGCGCTCGTCGGAGGTGACCATTTCCAGCGTCAGTTCGTCGTGGTTGCGCAGGAACGTGCCCCACTGGGCGCCTTCGGGGATGTCAGGGGTGTCCTTCATCGTCTCGATGATGGGGGCCGCCTTCTGGTCACGCAGCGCGTAGTAGAGGCGCGGCATGATCGGGAAGTGGAACGCCATGTGGCACTCCGGTTCCTCTTCGGTGCCGAAGTACTCCACCACCTCGGCGGGCGGCTGGTTGGCCTCGGCAATGATTACCCGGCCCGGGTAGCTTTCATCGACCATCCGGCGCAGCTGGCGCAGGAATTCGTGGGTTTGGGGCAGGTTCTCGCAGTTGGTGCCTTCCTCCTCGAACAGGTACGGAATGGCGTCGGCCCGGAAGCCGTCGATGCCCTGGTCCAGCCAGAACCGCACGACGTCGAAGAGCGCGTCAATGACTTTGGGGTTCTCGAAGTTGAGGTCGGGCTGGTGGCTGAAGAACCGGTGCCAGAAGAACTGCCGGCGGATGGGGTCGAAGGTCCAGTTGGATTCCTCCGTGTCCACGAAGATGATGCGGGCGTCTTCATACTTCTCGTCCGTATCGCTCCAGACGTAGAAGTCGCCAAAGGGACCGTCGGGGTCCTTGCGCGACTCCTGGAACCAGGGGTGCTGGTCGGAGGTGTGGTTCAGCGGAAGGTCGATGATCACCCGGACGCCGCGGGCGTGCGCCTCCGCCACTAGCCGCTTGAAGTCGCTGATGGTGCCGAACTCGTCCAACACGGAGTTGTAGTCCGAGATGTCGTAGCCGCCGTCGCGCAGCGGTGACTGGAAGAACGGCGGGAGCCAGAGGCAGTCCACGCCCAGCCACTGCAGGTAGTCCAGTTTGTCGATCAGGCCGTGGAAATCGCCCGAGCCGTCTCCGTTTCCGTCGGCGAAGCCCCGGACGAGCACCTCGTAGAAGACCGCCTTGCGGTACCAGAGGGGATCATGCTGGAGCCCTGGAGCGTTCAGTTCAAAGCTCCCCCTCGGGCTGAAGTGCTGGCTGGGGTTCTGCGGGCTGAAACTCACTGGCACTACCTCCGGATGCTAAGAACGTGAACGGGCTCGACGTGCGGGTCCAGGCGGACGTAGTTGTATTCCCCCCATTCCCAACTCTCGCCGGTCAGCAGGTCATCAACCATGAAACGGCCGTTGTGCGTGAAGTTCTCCGGATCCAGTTCCAGCGCTGGCAGGTCCAGGGATACGGTGCTCTCCCGGGTGCTGTGCGGGTCCACGTTGACGACGATGATCAGGGTGTCCTTGGTCCCGTCAGGGAGGGTCTTGTGCTTGGAGTACACCACGGTGGAGCTGTCCGAGCTCTGGTGCACCGTCAGGTTCTGCAGATCTCCCAGGGCCGGGTGCGCGTGGCGGATCGCGTTGAGCCGGGTCAGGTACGGGGCCAGGGTGCGCCCGGATTCGGCCGCCGCGTCCCAGTCGCGGGACTTGTACTCAAACTTCTCGTTGTCGATGTACTCCTCGGCGCCGGGACGTGCCACGTGTTCGTAGAGCTCAAAGCCGGCGTACACGCCCCAGATGGGGCTTGCCGTCGCGGCCAGGGCGGCACGGATCTTGAAGGCCGCCGGGCCGCCGAACTGCAGGTATTCGGTGAGGATGTCCGGGGTGTTGACGAAGAAGTTCGGCCGGAAGTAGGCCGCCGATTCGTGGCTGACCTCCTGGAAGTACTTCTCCAGTTCTTCCTTGGTGTTCCGCCAGGTGAAATACGTGTAGGACTGCTGGAAGCCTGCCCGGCCAAGAGCGTGCATCATGGCCGGGCGGGTGAATGCCTCGGCCAGGAAGACGACGTCGGGGTGCTTCTTATTGACCTTTCCAATCAGCCATTCCCAGAACCACACGGGTTTGGTGTGCGGATTGTCCACCCGGAAAACCTTGACGCCGTGGCTGACCCAGAGCATGACGATCCGGAGAATTTCGTTGGACAGCCCGGCGGGGTCGTTGTCGAAATTCAGCGGGAAAATGTCCTGGTATTTCTTCGGCGGATTCTCTGCGTAGGCAATAGTCCCATCGACGCGCGTGGTGAACCATTCCGGATGGCTTTGCACCCACGGGTGGTCCGGCGCAGCTTGCAGCGCCAGGTCCAAGGCCACTTCCAGTCCCAGTTCGCCGGCCCGCGCCACAAAGGCGTCGAAGTCCTCGAAGGTGCCCAGATCCGGGTGGATGGCGTCGTGGCCGCCCTCATGGGACCCGATGGCCCACGGCGAACCGGGATCATGCGGCCCGGCGATCAGGGTGTTGTTCGGTCCCTTGCGGTGCTGGACACCGATCGGGTGGATCGGCGGCATGTAGATGATGTCAAAACCCATGGCGGCGACGGCGTCGAGGCGCTGCGCGGCGGTGCGGAAGTTACCGGAGGTCCATTCCCCCGTTTCGTGGTTGCGCACGGCACCTTCGGAACGCGGAAAGAATTCGTACCAGGCGCCGGACCCGGCAAGCGTTCGCTCCACCAGCAGCGGGTAGGGCTCGGAAACCGTCACAAATTCACGGATGGGCTGGCGTTCGACGACGGCAGCCACGTCGGCGCCGAAGCCGGCGGCGAGGCGCTCCTCGGGTGTCCGGGAAGTATCGGAGAGGACGACGACGGCCATCCGCAGCGTCCGGCGGTCACCGGAGGGGCGCGAGGCGTCCTCGGAGGCCTCCGCCAGCAGTGCGGCACCTTCGGCCAGCATGAGCTCGACGTCGATGCCGGCCTCCACCTTGACCTCGGCGTTGTGGTGCCAGGTGCCGTAGCGGTCGTGCCAGGTCTCGATGACGAAGGACCAGTTGCCGGTGGCGGGCGGGGTCAGGAGGCCTTCCCAGCGGTCCGTGCCCATTCCGCGCGGTCCGCGCGGCGGGGCGAGGCGGACCCGCTGCCGCTCTTTGCCGCGGGGGTCGAGCAGGACGGCGCTGACGCCGAGCTGGTCGTGTCCCTCCCGGAACGCGGTGGCTCCCACGACAATGGTTTGGCCCTCGACGGCTTTGGCGGGGAACTTTCCGCCGTCCACCGAAGGCTGCACGGCGGTGATCGGAAAGCGGCCAAATCGAAGGCCATCCGTGATCAGGGCCTTGGGCTTTTGCTTGGACACGGCGCTGGTTCGCGAGTTATTCGTCACAGCCTCGACGTTATCTACAAAACGGCCAGAATGCTAAGCCCTCGAACGTTTTCCGGAGGTTTCCGGTTCTGGTCGGACCGATATTCGTCATTTACAGGAAAGAATCTTAAAGCGGTTCCGGGGCAACGACTTGTCCGTTAGTGTTTCGCAGGTGAAGGCAATCCGCAGATTTACTGTCCGAACCGTTCTCCCGGAGTCGATCCGGCCGCTGGCCCGGCTCGCCACCAATCTCCGGTGGTCTTGGCATCGGCCCACCCGGGAGCTTTTTGAGGGGCTCAATCCCGGGATCTGGGCGGAGAGCGCCCACGACCCGGTGACTTTTCTCGGCCTGGTAAGCCGGGAAGAGCTGCAGCGCCTCGCTGCGGACCAGGACGTTGTGCAGCGTGTTCATGCCGCAGCCGACGACCTCGACCAGTACCTGGAACAGCCGCGCTGGTACCAGAGCCTGGGCGACGGCGCACCGGCGTGCATCGCCTACTTCTCGCCCGAATTCGGCATCACCGAGGTCCTGCCGCAGTACTCTGGCGGCCTTGGCATCCTGGCCGGAGACCACCTGAAAGCGGCCTCGGATCTTGGCGTGCCGCTGATCGGCGTCGGCCTCCTGTACCAGGCCGGCTACTTCAAGCAGTCGCTGTCCCGGGACGCCTGGCAGCAGGAAACTTACCCGGTCCTCGACCCGGACGGGCTCCCCCTGACGCTCCTGCGCGAGGCCGCCCCGGACGGCAACGGCAAACCGATCCAGATTTCCCTTCCCCTCCCCAACGGCCGGCGCCTGCTGGCGCACGTGTGGCGGGCCGACGTCGGACGCGTTCCGCTGCTGCTGCTGGATTCCAACGTTCCGGGCAATGACGAATCCGCCCGCGGCATCACCGACCGCCTGTACGGCGGCGGCGGTGACCACCGGCTGCAGCAGGAACTCCTGCTGGGCATGGGCGGGGTCAAGGCGCTGCGCGAGTTCCAGCGGCTCACGGGCGTCCCCGCGCCGGAGGTCTTCCACACCAACGAAGGCCACGCCGGGTTCCTCGGCGTCGAGCGGATCCAGGAATTGATGTCCGGCCCGGAGCCGCTCAGCTGGGAGGAAGCCCTGGCCGCCGGGCGGGCGTCCACGGTGTTCACCACCCACACGCCGGTCCCGGCGGGCATCGACCGTTTCGAGATCTCCCAGATCCAGCACTTCTTCGAAGCCGGACTCGCCCCGGACGTCCCGGTCGCAAAGATCCTGGATCTGGGCCGTGAGGACTTCGCCGACGGCAACCCGTTCGTGTTCAACATGGCCGTCATGGGACTGCGGCTGGCCCAGCGGGCCAACGGTGTGGCCAAACTGCACGGCGTAGTCTCCCGCGGAATGTTCTCCGCCCTCTGGCCGGGCTTCGACCACTCCGAAATCCCCATCACGTCCGTCACTAACGGCGTGCACGTCCCCACCTGGGTGGACCCCCGGATCTCCGCGTTGGCGCGGGACCAGTTCGGCACCGAAGCGGAGGCGCAGGGCCGTTGGGACCTGGCCTACAACGTCACCGACGAGGATCTCTGGGCATTGCGGCGCGAGATGCGGGTCTCGTTGGTGGATGATGTACGCCGCCGGCTCCGGGCCGCCTGGAAGAAGCGCGGCGCGGCCGACGCCGAGCTGGCGTGGACGGACTCCGTCCTGGACCCGGACGTCCTGACCATTGGCTTTGCCCGCCGCGTGCCGACCTACAAGCGGCTGACCCTGATGCTGCGCGACCCCGAACGGCTCAAGGCGCTGCTGCTGCACAAGACGCACCCAATCCAGCTGGTCATCGCCGGGAAGTCGCATCCGGCCGACGACGCCGGCAAGAAGATGATCCAGGACCTCGTCCGGTTCACCGACGATCCCGCTGTGCGGCACCGGATCGCGTTCCTGCCCAACTACGACATCGCCATGGCCCGGACGCTGTTCCCCGGCTGTGATGTGTGGCTGAACAACCCGCTGCGCCCCCTGGAGGCTTGTGGAACGTCCGGCATGAAGGCTGCCCTGAACGGTTCGCTGAACCTCTCGGTCATGGACGGCTGGTGGGACGAGATGTACGACGGCGAGAACGGCTGGGCGATCCCGACCGCCAACAACGACGCTTCCCCGGAAGAACGTGACGACATCGAGGCGGCGGCACTGTACGAGCTGCTCGAGACGCAGGTGGCACCGCGGTTCTACGGGCTGACCGTGTCCGACGCGGCCGGAGCCGCGGGACCGTCCCAGCCCGGCCCGCAGAAGGTTCCCACCCACTGGGTCTCCATGATCAAGCACACCATGTCCCACCTTGGCCCGGCGGTTTCCGCGGAACGGATGCTCCGGGACTACGTCAACGTGCTGTACCGGCCCGCCGCGATCGCAGGACGCCGCGCGGTGGCCGATAGCTACGCCCAGGCCAAGGCGCTGGCGGCGTGGACCTCTCGGATCCGGGCCGCCTGGCCGCAGATCCAGGTGGAACACGTCGACTCGGTGGGGGTCTCCGAGGACCCGCAGATCGGCGACCTGCTGCAGGTCAATGCGTACGTGGCCCTGCGTGAGCTCTCCCCGGACGACGTCTATGTTGAAGTGGCCTACGG
Source organism: Arthrobacter sp. Bi26 (assembly GCF_918697925.1). Classification (GTDB taxonomy): domain Bacteria; phylum Actinomycetota; class Actinomycetes; order Actinomycetales; family Micrococcaceae; genus Arthrobacter. Next base: position 69,620 of record NZ_CAKKMF010000011.1, on the reverse strand, counting down.
CCGGGCCGAGGACACGGACGAGCTGACGGACATCACGGTCGCGGAGCTGAAGGCCGCCGAAGACCTCGGCAAGGGCCGGCACCTCTTCAGCGGCACGCTGGTGATCGACCGTTCGGGGTCCTTCGGCTACACCGTGCGCGTGCTCCCCAAGAATGAGGCGCTGGCGTCCAAAGCGGAACTTGGCCTGATCGTCAACGCCTGATCGTCAGCGCCTGATCGTCAAGGCCTGATGTCGGCTAGAGGCAGACGGCGATGACGTCCAGGCTCTTGCCGGCGTAGCCTTCGGCGTCCTGCAGCGTTTCGCAGATGACGGCGAAGGAGCGGTCCGCTCGGAGGGCGGCAGGCACCTGCCAGATAAAGGTGACGGGGGCCTCGCCGTCGTCCGTCACGGCATCCGCGACGTCGTGCAGCGAATCGTGCAGGGCATCCAGGTCCGTGCCATAGTCGTCCGGGACGTCCAGGAGCTCGCCGAACGTGTCCAGGACCGCCTGCTTGGTATCGGCGGCCGGGACCACCAGGGCGCGGCGGCCGGCGTCGTCGATTTGCGCCGTGAGTTCTTCGATGGTCCAGGTCTCAGCCGAGTAAATCTTCATGGGGTCCTTAATCTCGAAATAATTAGGTGCGGTAAATATTGATGGTGTTGGCCTGGACGAGGTCCCGCTCACCGGAGGCAACTCGGGCGCCCTGACGCCGGTCATGGAGTTCGGAAGTGGTCACGCGAAGCTCGAAGAGCCGGTGTCCGGTGCCGTCCTCGTTACTGAGCTGTGGCGGCAACGTGACCTTGACGTCGTCGGCGCCGCCGTTGACCACCACGAGGCCGTCGATGTGCCCGTCGTCGGAGCCGAGCAGGAGCTGGATTACGCGGTGGCCGGGGTCATGCCACGTGTCGGCTGACATGGGCTTGCCGTCCACATCGAACCAGTGGAAGTAGGACTGGTTGTCACGCGCCGGATAATCATGCGGCTGGCTGGCCAGGAACTCCTTGCGAAGCCGGATGACGCGCTTGGTGGTGCGCAGCATCGCGTGGGATTCGGTGGTGCTGGTCCAGTCGATCCAGGTGAGGGCGTTGTCCTGGCAGTAGGCGTTGTTGTTGCCCTGCTGGGTCCGGCAGATCTCGTCCCCGGCGGTGATCATGGGCACGCCCTGGGAAATCATCAGGCAGGCCATCAGGTTCCGCCGGCTTTGGGCGCGCCGGGCGAGGATGTCGCCGTCTTCCGTGGGGCCCTCGAAGCCGTGGTTGTAGCTACGGTTGTCGCCGTGGCCGTCCCGGTTCTGCTCACCGTTGGCCTCGTTGTGCTTGCGGTCGTACGCCGTCAGATCGGCCAGGGTGAAGCCATCGTGGGCCGTGACCAGGTTCAGCGAGGCAAGCCGGGACCGGCCCGAAGACTCGAACAGCCGGGCCGAACCCGAGAGAGCGTCCGCGAGGCGGGCCACCGGCCCGCCGCTGCCGCCGCCGTCGATCGCGGCGCGGTCAGCCAGCCAAAAGCTGCGGACGGCGTCGCGGAAATGGTCGTTCCAGTCCACCCATCCTGCCGGAAACCGGCCGGTCTGCCAGCCGCCGTAGCCAACGTCCCAGGGTTCGGAAATCAACTTCACGCCGGACAGGACAGGATCGGCGCCCACCGCGACGAGGAAGGGGTGCCGCGGATCGAATTCGTTGGCGCTGTTGCGGCAAAGCGTGACGGCAAGGTCAAAGCGGAAGCCATCGATGTGGAACTCGCTCACCCAGTAGCGCAGGGAATCCAGCACGAGCTGCACCACGCGGGGTTCGCCGAAGTTCAGGCTGTTGCCGCAGCCCGTGGTGTCGACATACTTGCCGTGGCCGTCGTTGCGGTAGTACTGCATCTCGCCCAGGCCGCGGAAGCTCAGGGTGGGACCGTCCGTGCCGCCCTCGGCGGTGTGGTTGTACACGACGTCGAGGATGACCTCGAGCCCGGCGGCATGCAGCAGCTTGACCATGCCCTTGAACTCGTCCTGGACCGCATGGGCGCCGGCGGCCTGGGCGGCCTCGGTGGCGTAGCCGGGGTGCGGTGCGAAAAAGGCGGCCGTGTTGTAGCCCCAGTAGTTCGTCAGCCCGAGCTGCTGCAGGTGCGGCTCATCCACGTGGAAATGGACGGGCAGGAGCTGGATCGCCGTGACGCCCAGCGAGATCAGGTGCTCGATCATGGCCGGGTGGGCCATCCCGGCGTAGGTCCCCTGCAATTCCTCCGGAATATCCGGGTGAAGCTTCGTCTGGCCGCGGACGTGGGCCTCGTAGACGATGGTGTTGCGCCACGGGACGCGGGGGCTGCGGTCCAGGCCCCAGTCAAAGTCGCTGCCGACCCGGACACTGGTGATCAGGCCCTCACGTTCGTCGACGGCCCGCCCGTAAGGGTCCATCAACAGCGGCTGCTCGCCGACGGCATCAAAATCGGTGGCGGGCATGGACAGCGGCAGGGCCTCGTGTTCCGGGGAGGACCGGAAACCGTAGCGCGAACCGGCGGGAATGCCCTCCACAATGCCGTGGTGGACGCCGTCGGTGTAATTGGGCAGGGTCTTTACCTGCCAGGTACCCCCGGGCGCCTGATACGCGATCTCCAGGGTGGTCACGCCGGGCGCGTAGACGGCCACGTTGGCGAACTCACCCCGGGGATCGTCCACTGCCGGTGAGCCGGTGTGCGGAATGCTGATCCCCAGCGGAAACGCCCGCGAAGCGTCTACGGTGGAAGCTGTATCTATGTAAGACATAACCATTGCTTAAAGCTTAGCCGGGCCGGACAAATGGCCCCCGTTTTCGTTTTCATGACGTTTTGCAGTGTACGGACCGCCGCACTGCATACTGTAATGGAGCGCCGAGTTGGAGGTAATTGTGCGCGTTGCATTAGCCCAAATCATCACCGGCCGCGATCTGGCCGCGAACCTGGCCCTCGTGGACGCCTACACGCGCCAGGCCAAGGCCGGCGGCGCGGACCTGGTGGTGTTCCCCGAAGCCACCATGCGGGCCTTCGGCAATTCGCTCCTGGATATCGCCGAGCCTCTGGACGGCCCATGGGCTGCACGCGTGCGCGCCCTCGCCGCGGAACTCGGCATCGTGATCGTCGCCGGGATGTTCACCCCGGGCACGGCCGGTCACGGCTCCAAGGTGCGCAACACCCTGCTGGTCACCGGCCCCGGCCTCGAGGCCAGCTACGACAAAATCCACCTGTTCGATGCCTTCGGTTTCGCCGAATCGGACACGGTTGACGCTGGCACCGCCCCCGTCACGTTCGAGCTCGACGGCGTGACCTTCGGCCTCGCCACGTGCTACGACGTCCGCTTCCCGGACCTGTTCACGGAAAACGCAGATCGCGGCGCCGACGTCAACATTGTGTGCGCCTCCTGGGGTTCGGGCCCCGGCAAGGCCGATCAGTGGAAGCTCCTGGCCCGCGCCCGCGCCCTGGACTCCACCACTCTGGTCCTCGCCTGCGGCCAGGGCGACCCCGCCAGCGTCGGTCACCCGGTCAAGGGTTCCGCCCCCACCGGCGTCGGGCACTCCGTGGTGGTCTCCCCCATGGGCGACATCCTGCAAGAGCTCGACGGCGCCCCGGGCCTGCTGTTCGCCGACCTCGACACCGCCACCGTCAAGGAAGCCCGAACCAAACTCCCGGTCCTAGTCAACCGCCACAAGTTCTAAGAACTCGGCTACGGTTCGCCGTGGTCAGGTCTTCCGTGGTTACGTCCCGCGGTCACCGGCGCCTTTCCCGTGGTCACCTCCGCAGGCAACGGCGCCCTGCCGTCGCTTAGGGGTCAGCCCCCTTCCTCCCGCCGCCTACTTCGGCCGCGGCCGGCTTCATTCGGCTCTGGTCGGCGATGCGCTCCTTAGCAAGACACCGCTGCCCGCTCGAATTCAGCCCAACCCGCGTCTAGCACTTCGGTATTCACAACGACTTCCGCGGCCTATTCAGCCTGGCGACGCGCAAACGCCCTGGTGCTAGGGGTATTCGGGTCGCGGGAAGAGATCAGCGCGTCGCAGAGGGAAATGCGCGTCGCAGGAAGGAACGTGCGTCCTGCGTCGATGTACTTCGGAGGAACATCAGAACCGAGGAGAACCCCGATTCTGAGCATTAAAGGCAACTGCTCCCTCACGAGATGAACTGCTCCCCAGAAGCTGGAACTGAATATCTCAGTCCAACTTCCGGGGAGCAGTTCAAGAAGTGAGGGAGCGTTGGCCGACCTACGACGAAACGTGAGGCAGCGTTTGACGTTTTACGACGAAAGGTGAGCGAGGCTCATCGCCGGAACCGGAGTTTTGCTAAGGAGCGCATCGCCGACCGGAACCGCGTAAGGCCGCCAGCGGCCGCACGAGGTGCAGGGAGGAAGGACAGCCCCGAGGGCCCCGAACTGAGCTTGCGAAGTTTGGGAAGGGGCTGACCGCTAAGCGACGGCAAAACTTTGGTTGCGGCGGACCCAGCCACGACTCCGGTTACGGCGGACCCAACCGCAACGAGCGCTGCGGCGGGCCCGATACCGAGCTAACGCTGATTACTTTGCGGCGCGCTGGCGGGAGATTTCGTAGAGGGAGATGCCGACTGCCATGGAGGCGTTGAGTGATTCCATGGCGGAGTCGATCGGGATGGAGACGATCTGGTCGCAGTTTTCGCGGACCAGGCGGCTCAGGCCCTTGCCCTCGGAACCAACGACAATGCACACCGGTTCGGTTGCCAGGGCGAGCTCGGGCAGCGAGACGTCGCCGTCGCCGTCGAGACCCAGGACGTAGATGCCCATGTTCTTGAAGGCCTTGAGCGTGTTGTTCAGGTTGGCCGCGCGTGCGACGGGGACGCGGACGGCCGCGCCGGCGCTGGTCTTCCAGGCCGAGGCCGTGACACCCACGGAGCGGCGTTCCGGGACGATGACGCCGTGGCCGCTGAAGGCCGAGACGGAGCGGATGATCGCGCCGAGGTTGCGGGGATCGGTGATGCCGTCGAGGGCAACGAAGAGCGGGGCGTTGGCTACGTGGCCCTTCTTCCAGGCCTCGATCGTCTCTTCGGCGAGCTCGTATGCGTCCTGGTATTCGTACGGCGGGATCTGCAGCACGAGGCCCTGGTGGATGGCGTCGTCGGTCATGCGGTCGAGCTCGGGCTTGCCGGTTTCCATCAGCGGGATGCCGCGTTCGGCGGCGAGCTTCAGGGATTCCTTGACGCGGTCGTCCATTTCGATGCGGACGGCGACGTGCAGGGCCTTGGCCGGGATGCCGGCACGCAGGGCTTCGACCACGGAGTTGCGGCCGGTGACGACCTCTTCCGTGGCGCGGCCCTTGGGTCCGGAGCGGCCGGTGCGGGCGGCGGCGCTGGTGGTGCGGCTTCCGCTGGCGCGCTTGGCTTCGGAGCGTTCCGAGAGCTGCTTGTTCTTGAACGCCTTGTGGTAGGGGCGGTCCTCCGCCTTCGGCGTGGGGCCCTTGCCCTCAAGTGCCTTGCGGCCGTGACCGCCGGTTCCGACGGAGGGGCCCTTCTTCAATTTGACCGAGCGGCGACCGTTGTTGGCCATGAGTTTCACCCTTTAAATACGCGATTCGTTGATAAGTCTGACCTCCAGTCTACTGACTCGAGTAAAATCCTCGACCGGAAGGGACGACGACGGCCCACTTCTCCGGCCGCCGTCAACGAGGATCAGCCGCGCTTGAGGCTCCAGCTCGCCCCGTCCGGGCCGTCCTCGACGACGACGCCGGCGGCGGCGAGCGTATCGCGGATGGCGTCCGAGGCGGCCCAGTCCTTGGCCGCCCGGGCGTGGGCCCGCGCCGTCAGCTGCGCCTCGACCAGAACGCCAAGGGCGGTGTTGGCCTGTTCGTCGGCGGCCGGTGTCGCGGTGGCGTTGAGGCCGAGAACGTCCACCATGGCGGTGACGCTGGCGAGTGCCTGCCCCGCGGCGTCGAGGTCTCCTTCGGTGAGCGCGGTGTTGCCGGCGCGGACGGTGTCGTGCAGGACGGCGAGGGCCTGCGGCACGTTGAGGTCATCGTCCATGGCGGCCGCGAAGGCATCCGGAACTGTGCCGTAGCTGAAGAAGCCGACGGCGCCGTCGTGCGTCGTCGCGCTCCGAAGTGCGCGGCTGATGAACCCGTCAATGCGTTCGACGGCGGCGGCGGCTTCCTGCAGGGAGGTCGGCTGGTAGTCCAGCACGGAGCGGTACTGCGCCTGCCCGAGGTAGTACCGGACAACCCGCGGCGGGGCGAGTTCGAGCATTTCGGCCGGGCTGACGGTGTTGCCGATGGACTTGGACATCTTTTCGCCGGCGTAGGTGACCATGCCGTTGTGCATCCAGAAGTTGGCGAAGCCGTGGCCGGCCGCCTGGGATTGTGCCATTTCGTTTTCGTGGTGCGGGAAGCGCAGGTCCAGTCCGCCACCGTGGATGTCGAACTCGGTGCCGAGGTACTTGGTGACCATCGCGGAGCATTCGAGGTGCCAGCCCGGGCGGCCGGGGCCCCACGGGGAGGACCAGCTCGCCGTCGTCGGCTCCCCGTCCTTGTAGCCCTTCCACAGCGCGAAGTCGCGCGGGTCCCGCTTACCGCGCGGGTCGGCGTCCGCGGCACCCTGCATGTCGTCGAGTTTTTGGCGCGTCAGGGTGCCGTACTTGGACCAGGAACGCACGTCGAAGTAGACGTCGCCGGAGTCGTCGAGGGCCGGGTAGGCGTGGCCGCGGTCGATCAGCTGCTGGATGAGGGCATGCATTTCCGGGATGTGGCCGGTGGCGCGGGGCTCATAGGTGGGACGGGAGACGCCCAGGGTGTCGTAGGCCTTGAGGAATTCCTGCTCGTAGCGGTAGGCGAGGGCCCACCATTCCTCGTTGCGCTGGGCTCCGGGCTCGTCCTCAAAATCGGGGCCGAAGGACGCGGCGGACTTGGCGAGGATCTTGTCGTCGATGTCGGTGACGTTGCGGACCGCCGTCACGCGGAAGCCGCGGTACTGCAGCCAGCGGGTCAGCTGGTCGAACGCGATGGCTGAGCGGATGTGGCCGACATGCGGCATGCCCTGCACGGTGGCTCCGCAGTAGTACAGGCTCACGTGGCCAGGTACCAGGGGGACGAAGTCGCGGACTTCGGCGGATGCAGTGTCGTAAAAGCGCAGGGTCACCGCTCCAGATTAGCCGATGGCGCTCCGCGGCCTTACCGGCGGCATTGCTGGCGGCGTTACTGACGCTTTGCTGGCGACCGGGAATCTGGAACCACCGCTCCGGCAACCTACTTGCAGTATTGCCCGATCTTGTTGATCTGCTCCGTGAGCTGGGCGGTCTGTTCGTCGGTCTTGGTTCCCGTGGGGCTTGCCGCGACCTGCTTCATGATCTCGGCCATCTGTTGGATGGGGGCGCCCACTTCCGGCGCCACCTTGTCCGCAACTTCCTGGTAGTGCTGGCCAATCTGCCCGGCCTGCTCCTTCGCGTTCCCGGTAGGCACGAAGGTATCGGTGTTGAGGAACTTGCAGCTTTCCTCGACACTCATCTTTGGCGTGGGGCTGGGCGTCGCCGTCGAGCCGGCACAGCCGCTCAGCATGGTCCCTGCCACGAGTACGACGGCGGTCAGCAGCTTTTTCACGGCAGGTCTCCTGGCTGTTTGGAACTGGCGGTCAGGCTTGGTCTTCACCCTCAAGCCTAGGGGACCGGGGCTGGGAGCGTTTAACCCTGCAGTGGCTGGCCTGCGGTGTTTAACTTCCTGTGACTAACCTGCGGTGGTTAGCTGGCCGGATAGACGAGCGCTGTTGCGACGGCCGAGATCCCCTCGCCCCGGCCGGTGAATCCGAGTCCGTCGCTCGTGGTGGCGGTGACGCTGACCGGCGCTGCGGCAGCGTCGCTGAGGACACGCTGGGATTCCTCCCGCCGCGGGCCGAATTTGGGCCGGTTGGCCACGAACTGGACGGCGATATTGCCGATTTCGAATCCGTGGGCGCGAACAATCCTGGCGGCCTCGGCCAGCAGGGTCACGCCGGACGCCCCGGCATATTCGGGCCGGTCCGTACCGAAATGCGTGCCCAGGTCCCCGATCCCGCAGGCCGAGAAGAGCGCGTCGGCCGCGGCGTGCGCCACGGGGTCACCGTCGGAATGGCCGGACAGTCCCCGCTCCCCCTCCCAGAAGAGGCCGCCGAGCCACAACGGCTGGGGCTTGTCTTCGGCGGCGAAGGCATGGACGTCGATCCCGATCCCGGTCCTGGGGATCAGCGGCGCATTGGTGGACATGCTCATCCCTCCACCCAGCGCGCGCCCAAGGGGCCTTCGAGGAGGCCTTCGGCCAGGATCAGGTCCAGGGGCGTGGTGATCTTCAGGGATTGGCTGGCGCCGCGAACGGCGTGGACGGGGACGCCGATGAGCTCCACGAGCATCGCGTCGTCCGTGACGAGGGCCGCCTGGCCGGCGTCGAACCCGGCGGCAGCCTCGTGGGCGCGCTTAAGGGTGGCGAAGGCGAATCCCTGCGGCGTCTGCACGGCGCGGAGCGACTCCCGGGGCGCTGTCCCGGTGACCAGTTCGGGGGCCACCGCGGCGCCGTCGCCGGTGGTCGGTTCGACGGTCTTGACCGTGTCGACAACCGGTATCACCGGAATGACGGCCGAGGCGCCGGCGCCAAGCGCCGCTGCCACCCGGTGGAAGACCGCCTCCGGAGCCAGTGCCCGGGCGGCGTCGTGGACCAGGACTGATTCGGTACCAGGCAGCAGGGCCGCCATCGCGGCACGGACCGAATCGGCGCGGTTCGCACCGCCGTCGACGACAGTCACGACCGGAACCTGGACGCCGTAAGGGGACTCCGCGGTGCGCACCTGCCCGGCCGCAAGCTCTTGCGTGAAGGCCTCGCACAGCGCCCGCAGCTCGGTGTCTCCCGGGGGGATCGCAATGCAGATCTGCTGCGCGATCCCCGCGGCTGCCACGCCGCGCAGGGCGTGGGTGAGGATGCTGTCCCCGCCGAGAGGCACTTTAGCTTTCGGCATGCCGTAGCCCAGGCGCTGGCCGGAGCCGGCGGCCACCACAATGACCGCAGTGGCGGGACCGGCCGGTGACGTTTTCGTCGGTGCAGTATCCATGGGCACAAGACTACGTCCCCGCGCCTCGGAGCATCCCGTTGCGCTAGCACTTGTGGCTGTTCCGGGGCACCCAGGGCAGCCACAACTGATAGCGCAACCGAGGGGCGGCGGCTGAAAAAGGGCAAAAAGAAGCCCCGGCGGCCTTACGCCACCGGGGTTCGATTCTTATCTGCGCCGGCCCTGCTGGGGCCGGCCCTGTGTTAGGAAGCCAGGACCTCGTCGAGAACGCTTGCAGCCTTCTCTTCATCAGTCTTTTCAGCCAGTGCCAGTTCCGAAATCAGGATCTGGCGGGCCTTGGCCAGCATGCGCTTCTCTCCTGCGGAGAGACCCCGGTCGTGATCACGGCGCCAGAGGTCGCGAACGACCTCGGCTACCTTGATGACGTCACCGGAAGCAAGCTTTTCCAGGTTTGCCTTGTAACGACGCGACCAGTTGGTGGGTTCTTCAGTGAACTCGGCCCGCAGCACATCGAACACATGCTCCAAGCCTTCTTTGCCCACTACGTCCCGAACCCCAACCAGGTCAACGTTTTCTGCTGGAACTTCAATGGTCAGATCACCCTGAGCCACCTTGAGCTTGAGATACATCTTCTCTTCGCCCTTGACGGTGCGCATCTTGATTTCTTCAATTTTCGCTGCACCGTGGTGAGGGTAAACTACTGTCTCGCCGACCTCAAAAACCATGTGGACATTCCCCTTTCCCGCAGACCAGTTTATCACGATTAAGGCATACAACTGGCATCTAAACGTGCCGGAAACCGCATGAATCCGGGGAAAATGGCCGCAATCCACCCCCTCAAACCCCTTGACGAATGCGGATAATAGTGCCTGCAGCCTTAACTGCCAAGAGGTTTCCGGCCCCCGCCAAGCCGGGTCTCGTCGCCGGAGACGCACGGCTACCCGCGCTTGTGTGTAGGCGCCGAATCCTTGTTTGAGGCCGATTGCGGCTAGGCTATGGCTGAATAATGTTTCAAGACTCTCAAGGAGTGCGTGACGTGCGTTTCACTGCGATGAACCGGGGCCAGCGCGGCAAGCTGGCAATGGCAACGGCGGCACTTGGCATCGGCCTGCTGTCCCTGACCGGCTGCGGCTACCTCAACGCCCAGCAGACCACGGCGCAGTACTCGGCCTCGGACGGAACCCGGACTGATCTCGGTGCGCTGCAGCTGCGCAACTTCATCATCATCTCCGATGGCGAGGACAAACCGGGCCGCGTGATCGGCGCCGTGTACAACACGTCCTCCAACGACGTGGTGCTGACCATTAAGGGTGCGGAGGGCTCGCAGACCCAGGTTCCGGTCAAGCAGAATTCCTACACCATGCTCAACGATTCCACGGACGCCGCGATCCTGAGCACCTCCGGAGCCAAGCCGGGCGCGATGGCGGAAGTCACCATCTCCGAGGACGGCACCAACAAGGACGCCATGTTCAAGGTTCCGGTCCTGGACGGGACGATCGTCGACTACAAGACGTACCTGCCGACGCCGGAGCCCACCGCCGCCAGCACGGCATCGTCGTCCGAGACGGCAACCTCGACCGAGACGGCCACGCCGACGCCGAGCAGCACCGCCGGCCACTAGCCCAGCGGCTGGACCTATGCAAAAGGAGGGGCACCTGCCGGTGCCCCTCCTTTTGCATGTCCCTGGACTTGCTGCCCGGGACGTCCAACTGCGTCGACGTCCCGCTGCGTGGACTTCCAGCTGCCCGGCCGGGCCGCCGGGCAGCTTCGTCCGGCTTTAGGGCTCGAACTTGTAACCCAGCCCGCGGACCGTGATCAGGTACCGCGGCGCGGAGGCATCCGGCTCGATCTTGCTGCGCAGCCGCTTGACGTGGACGTCAAGGGTCTTGGTGTCCCCCACATAATCGGAGCCCCAGACCCTGTCGATCAGCTGACCGCGGGTCAGGACCCGGCCGGAGTTCCGCAGCAGCATTTCCAGCAGCTCGAACTCTTTGAGCGGCAAGGCGATCTGCTCGCCCCCGACGCTCACCACATGGCGTTCAATGTCCATCCGGACAGGACCGGCCTGCACCGTGCTGGAGACGAGTTCCTCCGGCTCGCTCTGGCGCCGCAGGACGGCACGGACCCGGGCCACGAGTTCCCGCGAGGAGTAGGGCTTGGTGACGTAGTCGTCGGCACCCAGTTCCAGCCCCACCACCTTGTCGATTTCCGAGTCCTTGGCCGTCAGCATGATCACGGGCACACCGGAGCGCTGCCGGAGTTGGCGGCAGACCTCCGTGCCGGACTGGCCCGGCAGCTGCAGGTCCAGGAGTACGAGATCGGCGCCGTTGCGGTCGAATTCGGTGATGGCGTCCAGTCCGTTGTCCACCACCTCGACTTCGAACCCTTCTTTACCCAACAGATAGGACAGGGGGTCGCTGAAGGACTCCTCGTCCTCGACAATCAGAATCCGGCTCAAGCGGTAGCTCCTTGCTCATGGACGCCGGCGGCGTCACGTCGTTGCGGTCTGGGGTCCCGGCTGGAGGTGTGGGCCGCGGGCTTGCCCGCATCAGAGGCGTCGCCGTCGTCCTGCCCTTCCATCTCGGGAAGTCGAATGGTGAACGTGGAACCCTGGCCGAGCTGGGACCACAGGGTCACCTCGCCGCCGTGGTTGGAAATGACGTGCTTGACGATGCTCAGGCCAAGCCCCGTGCCTCCGGTCTGCCGGGAGCGGGCAGCGTCCACGCGGTAGAAGCGCTCGAAGACGCGCTCCTGGTCCTCGGCGCTGAGCCCGTCGCCCTGATCCGTCACCGAGACCGCCACGAGGCCGTCCTTGGCCCGGATGCCCACACCCACCTTGGTGTTCTCCGGCGAGTAGCGGATGGCGTTGTCGATCAGGTTGCGCAGGGCGGTGACGAGGAGGTCCTGGTCGCCGTAGACCATGGCGTCGGCGTGCCCGCCGACCACCAGCTGGATGTTCTTGCTCTCGGCCGGCAGCTGGGAGCGGTCCACGGCCTCACTGACCACAGTGTTGATGTCCACCGGGCGGCCCTGCTGCGCGACGTTGGCGCCCTGGAGCCGGGAGAGTTCGATGATGTCCTGGACCAGGGCCGCAAGCCGGGTCGATTCCTTATGCATGCGCTTGGCGAACCGCTTGACCGCCTCGGGGTCGTCGGCGGACGACTCGAGCGCCTCGGCCAGGAGCGAGATCGCCCCGACCGGTGTCTTCAGTTCGTGGGAGACATTCGCGACAAAGTCGTTGCGGACTTCCTCCGTGCGGGTGAATTCCGTCCGGTCATCGGCCAGCAGGAGGATGTATTCCTCCGTGATGACGGCGGCCCGGACCTGGACCACGATCGTTCCCTGTCCGAGCGGGCCGCGCGGCAGCTCCAGCTGCTTTTCGAGGATGACACCGTCCCGCCGCACCTTGGCCGTCATCTCCAGCAACTGCTGGTGCACCACGGTGTGCCCGCGGACCAAGCCATAGGCGTATGCGGCCGGGCTGGCGCGGACCACGCCGTCGATCGCGTCAACCACCACGAAAGCGCGGCCGAGGACGGCGAGCACCTCCGCGGCACCCTCGGGCAGCGAGGGGTCGTCGACGTCGACGTCCACAATGTGCCGCTGCTGCTCACTCACCCGGAACGCGAGTACGCCGAACATGCCAAACGAGAGGCCGATCAGGCCGGCGATCACGCCGATGAGCATTGGATCCACGGCTCCAGCTTATGCTCTGCCACACGACCGAAACCGAAATCTCCTGCGATTCGGGCGCCGGTTCAGCTAACGTTCACCTATTGGGGCGTAACAGTTCACCGGATACTGAAAGAGTTGACAGTTGGAGCGCCGGTAGGTGAACCGAAATAGGCCCGCCGCTTCGACTGCAGGCAATATTTCCGAGGAAAGGACGCACACGTGCGTAAGGTTTTTCAGGAGGAGCTCGCCCAGGTAAGGGAACAGCTCGTCGAGATCTCAGCGTTGGTCACAGAGGCCATCGACAAGGCCACGACAGCTTTCGAGGGCGCCGATATCGACCTCGCCGAGGACGTGATTGCCGCCGATGCCCGCATCGACTTCCTGCAGAACAGCCTCGACGAGCGCGCCATCGACATCCTTGCCCTCCAGGGTCCGGTGGCGAGCGATCTGCGCATGCTGGTTGGTTCGCTCCGGATGAGCGCCTCGCTGGAGCGCATGGGCGACCTCGCCCGCCACCTGGCCCAGCTGGCGCGTCTGCGCTACCCGGAGTCAGTGGTTCCGGATCAGCTGCGGGAGACTTTCAAGAGCTTCGCGGAACTGGACCTGCTGATCGCCCAGAAGCTCACGGAACTGCTGGCAACCCGCGACCTCGGCGTGGCCCGGGAAATCATGAAGGCCAACAGCGAGGTCAACGACCTTCACCTGAGCGTTTTCAAGGCGATCGCGCGCAGCGACTGGCAGGAGTCGCCGGCCACGACGGTGGACGTTGCCCTGGCCAGCCGCTACTTTGAGCGCTTCGCCGACCACGGCGTCTCGGTTGCCCAGAAGGTCACGTACCTCGTCACCGGCGCGTGGCAGCCGAACAGCATCGAACACATCTGACGCCGGCCCCGCGCTGACACAACCGCGCTGGGGCAACTGCGCTGACACAACGACGGCGTCCGGTCACCTTGGGGGTGGCCGGACGCCGTTGTTTGTATCCTTTGCGCTTGGCGCCGTTCGGGGCGGGAACCGCCTACTTCTTGCCTTGGTTGGCAACTGCCTTGATGGCCTCGGCGGCGGCCTCGGGGTCGAGGTAGGTGCCGCCCGGGTTCAGCGGCTTGAAGTCCTCATCCAGTTCGTAGACCAGCGGGATGCCGGTGGGGATGTTCAGTGCGGCGATGTCCTCGTCGCTGATCCCGTCAAGGTGCTTGACGAGGGCGCGGAGCGAGTTGCCGTGGGCAGTGACCAGGACGGTCTTCCCAGCCCTGAGGTCTTCCTTGATGTCCGATTCCCAGTACGGCATGAGCCGGATCAGGACATCCTTGAGGCATTCGGTGCGCGGGACGGCGTCGCCGAGGTCCGCGTAGCGCGGGTCCCCCACCTGGGAGAACTCGGAATCGTCGGCCAGGGGCGGCGGCGGGGTGTCGTAGGACCGGCGCCACAGCATGAACTGCTCCTCGCCGAATTCGGCGAGGGTCTGGGCCTTGTCTTTGCCCTGCAGTGCGCCGTAGTGGCGCTCGTTGAGCCGCCAGTCACGCTTGACGTCGATCCAGCCGCGGTCGGCCTTTTCCAGTGCCATGTTCGCCGTGTTGATGGCCCGCTTCAACCGTGAGGTGTAGAGGATGTCGGGGAGGATGTTGTTCTCCACGAGCAGCTCGCCGCCGCGCACGGCCTCGGCACGGCCCTGGTCGTTGAGGTCAACGTCCACCCAGCCGGTGAAGAGGTTCTTGGCATTCCAGTCGCTGTGGCCGTGGCGCAGCAGAATCAGCTTGTAAGTCATGGTTTTCATCCTAGCCGAGCGGTCGGCGGCGGTGCCGTGCGTTACACGCCGCGCGGTTGACGGCCGGGTTTCACCACGCCCTCACCGCAATGCACGGTCACCTCGCGCCCATCCCGCGGCTCACCATGGCCACAAGTGACCCCGCGTTGGAGGATAGGCTTGGGCGGTGGTGCAGAAGGCTGAACGGGTGCTGTCCCCCCGGAACCAGGGCGGAACGAGAAGCGGCGCGCGCGGCGGCAGGCCCGTGGGCAACGTGACCCGTGGCACCACGAACCCCAACCGGATGCGCCGGGTGGACCGCTGGCTGACCGGGCCGCAGGCGTGGCGGCTGCGCGCCGCGGCCCATCCCCTCGCCGTCGACCTCGGCTACGGCGCCTCGCCGGCCACCGCCGTCGAACTCTTCGAACGCCTCGCGGGGGTCCGCGCGGACATGCAGATGGTGGGGATCGAAATCGAACCGGAGCGTGTCCGGCAGGCCCAAGCTCTTGAACGGCCCGGCCTGATGTTCCAGCTGGGCGGCTTCGAGCTGCCGGTGACCGGAAATCCCGTGTTGGTCCGCGCCTTCAACGTGCTGCGGCAGTACGAGGAAGCCGACGTGGCCGGCAT
The DNA here is from genome assembly GCF_918697925.1 of Arthrobacter sp. Bi26. Lineage (GTDB taxonomy): Bacteria > Actinomycetota > Actinomycetes > Actinomycetales > Micrococcaceae > Arthrobacter. Next base: position 54,605 of record NZ_CAKKMF010000011.1, on the reverse strand, counting down.
CTGGCAGCTGGTGCAGGACCGTCTCGCTCCGGGCGGGCTGTTCATCGACGGCACGTGCGATGAAATCGGGCGCCGAGCGGCCTGGGTGGCGCTCGACGTCGAGCGGCCGCTGAGCCTGAGCGTGTCCATGCGGTTCGGTGCTTTCGCGCTGCCCTCAGACGTCGCCGAAAGGCTGCCGAAGGCCCTGATCCACCGCAACGTGCCCGGCGAGAAGATCCACGCCTACCTGCAGGCAATGGACAAGGCCTGGCTGGAAGCGGCGCCGCTGGCGTCGTTCGGCAGCCGGCAGCGCTTCACAGCAATGTGCCGTGCACTGCTAGACGCCGGCTGGCCCATCCAGGACGGCCCGTCCCGCTGGCGGCTGGGCGAAGTAACGGTCAGCTGGGAAGCCGTGGCCCCGGGAAGCTAGCCGGTTCCGGATCTCAGCGAGCTTGCGAGCTGAGGGGGCTGGTGCTGGGCCCACGCCGGCAGGGTTCCCTCAGCGAGCCTGCGAGCTGAGGGGGCTGGTGGGGATCACCAGGGGCCGTAGGGGCCCATGTTGCTGCCGCGGCCGCGGCCGGCGTCCTTGACCGCGGGGCGGACATCGGCGAGGTACACGGACGCGGCCGTCACCGCCGCAAGGCCGAAAATGCCAAGCGAACTGGCGCCGCCACCGCTGCCCAGCTGCGAGAGCAGGGAGAACAGGCCCACGGCGAACGCGCCGCCGGTCAGGGCCAGCCAGAAGGTCTTGGTCCGCTTCGATACGGCCTCGAACGCATTGGCCTTGTGCCGGAGGCAATCGAAAAACGCCCACGCCTCCAAGGCAAAGGCCACTACGGCAAGGACCAGGTAAACCCCGGATTCGACAAAGTAAATCAGCATGCGTCCGTCCACTCCCCCAGCCTAGCCGTCCAGAGTGCCCAACGCCTGCTCCAAATCGGCCCAAAGGTCTTCCACGTTCTCAATGCCCACGCTCATCCGGACCAGGTTGTCCGGTACGCTCTCCGGCTCGGCCGTGTGCCGGCGCCGGCGTTCGATCAGGGATTCCACCCCACCCAGGGACGTGGCGGGGAGCCAGAGGTGCAGGGCGCGGATCATCCGGTCCGCGGCCTCGGCGCCGCTGATGCCACCGTCCCGCCCAACTACGGGGGCAACCTCAATGCACAGGATGGACCCGAACCCCTTCATCTGCTCCTTAGCCCGCACGTGGCCGGGGTCCGAGGCCAGTCCGGGGAACCGGATGCCGGCAATCCGCGGATGACCGTGGAGCCGTTCGGCTAGGACCTGGGCCGACGCCTGCGAACGCTCGATCCGCAGCGCCAGGGTGCGGAGCCCGCGCAGCGCCAGCCACGCCTCGAACGGTCCGGCGATCCCGCCGTGAATGGTGCGGTGGTGCAGCAGGGCGGCGCGGAGACCGGCGTCGGAGGTCACCAGCGCACCGAGCACGACGTCGGAATGGCCGGAGAGGTATTTGGTCACCGAATGCAGCACGACGTCGGAGCCCAGGCTCAGGGGCTGCTGCACCAAGGGCGTGGAAAAGGTGTTGTCCGTGACGACGATCGCACCGGCCTCATGCGCCGCGGCGGTCAGGGTCCGCATGTCCGCGACGCCGAGCATGGGGTTGGTGGGACTCTCCAGCCACAGCATGCTGGCGGCGCGGCCGCCGGCCGGGGCAATTGCGGCCACGACGGCGTCGGTGTCCGCGATGTCCACCGTCCGCAACTCGAGGAAGCCTTTGGCCGCCAGTTCGGTGGCCATGGTGACCGAGCCCGCGTAGCTGTGCGAGGGCATCACGAGCACGCCCTGGGCGGGCACCAGGGACAGTGCCGAACTCACGGCGGCGAGCCCAGAGGCGTAGAGCAGCCCCGGCAGCTCCGCACCTTCCAACTGGCCCAGCGCCTCTTCGAAGGGGTCCCACGTGGGATTGGAATACCGGCCGTAGCCGCGATCGCCGCCCCCCAGCGGTCCGGTGCCGAAGTAGGTCGAGGACAGCACAAGCGGCGGGTTGACGGGTTCGTCGCGGGTGCGCGGCGGGCGCCCTGCCGCCACAACCAAGGAATCCGGCGAAAGCGCGGCGGCCTGTTGTTCAGAAAGACTCATGGAGACAGGGTACGTGGGCGCCCCGCAGGGTACCCAAGGCGTTACGCCGGGCACTGAAGTGTCGGTGATTGTCGGTACTCTTGAACGGTGACTACCCAGAGCCCCGGAGCGGCCCGCCGACCGTTGCCCGGACTGTTTATTGCCTTCGAGGGCGGAGACGGCGCCGGCAAGTCCACGCAGGCGGCCGAACTCGCCAAAACGCTGGAATCAGGGGGCTTCACAGTGCTGCGGACCCGGGAACCGGGCGGCACCGCGATCGGCGAGAAGCTGCGTTCCCTCGTGCTGGATCACGGCCACGGCCACATCGACGCCCATACCGAGGCCCTTATTTTCGCGGCGTCCCGTGCCGCGCACGCGAGCCAGGTCATCCGGCCCGCCCTGGAACGCGGCGAGATCGTCCTCACGGACCGGTACATCGACTCTTCGGTCGCGTACCAGGGCGCCGGCCGCGGCCTCGGGACGGAGGCGGTCCGGGACATCAATGCCTGGGCGACATCGGACCTGGAGCCGGACCTGACGGTACTTCTCGACGTCGAGCCCGCCGTTGGCCGGCAACGGCGCACAGCCGGCGAAGCCCCCGAAGACCGCCTCGAGTCCGAGGCCGACGAATTCCACGCCAAGATCCGGGCGGCCTTTCTGGACCTGGCAGCGGCAAGGCCCGAAGCCTATCTGGTGCTGCCCGCCCGCCTGCCCGTCGCCGAACTCGCGGCCCGGATCTTCGAGCGCGTCGAAACCTTGCTGGCCGTCACCCAAAGCAGCATGGCATGACCGTCTGGGACGATCTCCAGGGCCAGGACGCCGTCGTGGCCCAGCTGCGCCAGGCGGCCCAGGGTGAGGGGCTGACGCACGCGTGGCTTTTCACCGGCCCGCCCGGCTCCGGCCGTTCCAACGCCGCGAAGGCCTTCGCTGCGGCCCTGAACTGTGACCAGGAGGACGTCAGCCTGCGCGGCTGCGGCGAATGCCCGGCGTGCCTGACCATCCTCGGCGAGACCCATTCCGACGTCGCGTTCGTGCGCACGGAGAAGGTCACTATCACCATCGATGAGGCACGCGAACTCGTGTCCACCGCCGGGAACCGGCCCTCGTCGGCCCGGTGGCGGATCATCGTGGTGGAGGATGCGGACCGGATGGCCGAGCGGACCACCAACGTGCTGCTCAAGGCCATCGAGGAACCCACTCCCCGCACCGTCTGGATGCTCTGCGCGCCCTCCCCCGCCGATGTCCTCGTGACGATCCGCTCCCGCTGCCGGCCGGTGGCGCTGCGGCTTCCACCGGCCGCCGCCGTCGCGGCCCTGCTGGTTAAGCGCGACGGCGTGGACCCGGCGGTTGCCGAGCGCGCGGCCCGCGCCGCGCAAAGCCACGTGGGGATCGCCCGCCGCCTGGCCCGGGACCCGGAGGCCCGGGAGCGCCGCCTTGAGACGGTGCGGTTTCCGCTGTCCCTTCGCGGCGTCACCGCGGCGGTCATGATGGCCGAAAAGCTGGTCAAGATCGCCACCGAGGAAGCCAACAGCTCCAATGACGAGCGCGACGCCGCCGAGAAGACCGCGTTGCTGGCCACCCTCGGGGCGCCCGAGAGCGGCACGTTGCCGCCGGCCATGCGGAGCCAGGTCAAGCAGCTCGAGGACGACCAGAAGCGCCGGGCCAAGCGCTCCATCACCGATTCCCTTGACCGCACCCTGACGGATTTGCTGTCCTTTTACCGGGATGTCCTGATCATCCAGATGGGGAACGCCGTGGAGCTCGTCAACGTTGAACTCAGAAGCGAACTCGAAGACTTCGCCTCCCGCTCCACCGCCGAAGTGACCCTTGCCCGCATGGACGCCGTCAACAAGGCCCGCACGCGGATCACCACCACCAACGTGGCTCCGCTGCTGACGATCGAGTCCATGGCGTCCAGCCTTATTTGACGGTCCCGGCCGCTCCAACGAACATCTTCGCTCCGTTCCTATCCTCCAAGGAGAACCGCATGAAGCCTGCTCGACCCCAGTCCGCAAGATCCCGATCCCTGGCGATCGGCATGCGGGCCGTCGGTGCCGCGGCCCTGGCCCTCTCACTGGCCTCGTGCACTCTTTTCGGCGGCGGGGGCGACGGCGGGCCGAGTGCCGCCAAATCGGGGACACCGGGGCAGGCGGACCCATCAATCGTGGCGGCGGCGCCCGAGGACCTGCGCAGCTACTACTCCCAGCAGGTCGACTGGAAGCCGTGTGAGGGCAGCTTCCAGTGCGCCAAGGTCAAGGTTCCGCTGGACTACAGCAAGCCCGACGGCGACCGCATCGAGCTTGCCGCCATCAAGCTAGCCACGAATGGCGACAAGAAGGGCACCCTGCTGGTCAATCCGGGTGGCCCGGGCGGCTCGGGCTACGACTTCGTCCGGGACGCGGCCAACACCAACATCTCGGACAAGGTCCGCTCCGCCTATGACATCGTGGGCTTCGACCCCCGCGGCGTGAAGCGCTCCGCCCCGGTCACGTGCCTGACAGACAAGGAACGCGACGCGTCCCGCGCCAAGATCTACGCTCTGGACACCGACGCCGGACTGGACGCGGCCCTCGCCGACAACAAGGCCATCGCGGCCAAGTGCGTGGAGAAGACCGGCCCGGTCCTGGCCCACATCGACACGATCAGCGCCGCGAAGGACCTCGACATCCTCCGCGGGGTGGCCAACGACGCGAAGCTGAACTACCTCGGCTACTCCTATGGGACCCTCCTGGGCTCCACCTATGCGTCGCTGTTTCCGGACAACGTGGGCCGGTTGGTCCTGGACGGCGCCATTGACCCGTCCCTGAGCTACGAGGAACTGACCAGCGGGCAGGCCGTGGCCTTCGAGAAGGCCCTCCACGCCTACGTCGCAAAATGCCAGCAGAGCAGCGGTTGCCCGCTCACGGGAAGCACCGAGGAAGGCGTCCAGCAGATCCACAACGCCATCACCGCGGCGGAGGCGAACCCGCTGCCGGCGAAGGACGGCCGGAAGGTCTCGGGTTCGACGTTTGTCAGCGGCCTCATCATCCCGCTCTACAACAATGACAACTGGCCGATCCTCACACGGGCGCTCGCAACCGCCCTGGCCGGCGACGGCACGGGCATGCTCCAGCTGGCCGACTTCGGCGCCGACAGGGACCCCAGCGGCACCTACACGTCGAACAGCACCTTCGCCTTCAACGCCATCAACTGCCTGGACTACCCGATGGTGTCCGACACCGCTTCCATGCGGGCCGAGGACCAGAAGCTGCGCCAGCTGTCGCCAACGCTGGGCTACTACTTCGCCTACGGCGGAAGCAACTGCAAGGACTGGCCGTACAAGAACGCCCGGACCCCTGCCGCGGCTGAGTACAAGGGCTCGGCCCCGATTGTTATCGTTGGGACCACAGGCGATCCGGCTACCCCCGTGGAATGGGCCAGCGCCCTGCGCAAGCAGCTCGGCAACGCCTCGCTGCTGACATGGAAGGGCGAGGGCCACACGGCCTACGGCCGCTCCAACAGCTGCATCGGCAACGCCGTCGACGACTACCTGGTGGACGGCAAAGCCCCGGCGGACAACACTGTCTGCTAGGACCGCGATGGGGCCGCAAGGCGGCTTCTGCCGCTCATTTTGACCCGGACGCCGGGACTCTATTACAGTTGTCTCTTGCATGATCCGCCCGGTTCGCCGGGCATTCATGTGGTTGCTTCCTTAGCTCAGTTGGTAGAGCGTCTCACTCGTAATGAGAAGGTCGCCAGTTCGATTCTGGCAGGAAGCTCGGGAAGAACCCCGTATCTCCGCTGATTCAGCAGGGATACGGGGTTTTTTGTTGGTTGCGGCGAGATGGCCGTATGAGACCCTGGCAAACGAATCCCCGCACTCTGTTCTGCGCGCGGGGATTCTAGGCGAGCGTCTCACCCGGCCCGGGCGCTGTGACTTCAAGGTGAGGGAATAGGGCCCCGGTGTTCCGATCGTGTAGCACCAAACTAGAGTTTGTGAGACTCAGGAACCAGTCAGAGCGGCGTACCGCAATCCCGAGTCCCGCAGTTTCCGAGACCGAGGCGACCGGGTAGCCTGCACCGGCCAGCTCTGACAGCAGTCCGCTCATTCGTTGCGAAGCCCTGCCTCCCCGCGGCGCGGACGGGTCGTCCCCGAAACCATTGTCAGCTGGCGTGGCTCGCCAGGACCCGGCGTTGAATTTGGTCCTCGATGGTCTTCAGTGACGGATGGTAGTCGCGCCTGCCCTTCAGGCGGAGATCGGTAAGTTCCGTCAGCCCCGTGAGGGCGGACAGATCGCCGTCGACCACCCGCGTAGTTCCGTAAGCATGCAGCGTCTTCAGGTGGCGGAGGTTGGCAAGCGGGGCGAATGATGCAATATCGCCGGACTCAGCGATGTTCAGGTAGGTCAGCCCGGTGAGGAGGCCGATCTCATCGAGGGTGGACACACCACGGCATGATTGCAGAGCCAGTCTCCGCAGCGTCTTAGGCGCAGAGGCAGAGCCGAGGTCTGTCACATCTTTCAGCAGGGGGGCACCAAAGATTCCGAGCTCCTCCAATGAGGCGAACGCGTCAACCCCGTTCAGGGACTCGAGGCGTGGACGGTCCTTCATTCTGATCGTGGTCAGGTTGCGGTTGCTTGCGAGTGGCAGGGGGTCCCGTGGCGTGTAGGAGCCTGCGTAGAGGTACTCCAGTGTGGTGCAAGTCGCGGTCCGGACGCCGGCGGCCCGCTGGTGGATCGGCGGGGACGTCTTGTGGTTCGTGCCGAGCAGAAGGTCGCCAGTTCGATTCTGGCAGGAAGCTCGAGACGAACCCCCTATTTCCGCTGATTCAGCGGAAATAGGGGTTCTTTGCTGTGAAGCGTAGAAGCCGGTGTCAGCGCCGCGCGGTCACCAGCAGGTCCCCCACCTGACAGTCCAGCGCTTCGCAGATTGCCGTCAGCGTGGAGAACCTGATCGCCTTCGCCCGGTCGTTTTTGAGCACCGACAGGTTCACCAGACTCACCCCGACCTGCTTACTCAGCTCCGTCAGGGTCATACCCCGAGCCCCCATAAGTTCGTCGAGGCGGCAGTGAATATCAGTGGAGTCGTCTGCCGGCATCAGACCAGGCCATCCGTGTCCTGCTGAAGACGGCGGCCGAACTGGAAGACACCGGCGACGAGCACCAGGACCAGGCCCAGCAACAACGGAGCGAGGTTGAAGTCAGCCGAGAAGCTGTAGGCCTCCCCCGGGGTGCGCGCGTTGGCACCGATCAGTTCTGCCAGCCGGCTGCGTGCAATGGAGTCAAGAATCTGCCCCACGGTCCCGAACACGGTCAGGGCGGCGCCGCAGGCACCGACGATCCATGCTGATCCGGGAGTGAAAAGAGTCTCACTCCCGAGCCGGCGGGCCAGCAGGAACACCAAAACAAGGAGAACCAGGAAGCCGATCTGGTTCAGCGAATCGGCCCATGCCAAAAGCTCTCCGGGACCTGACGGAAGAGTCGGAAGAGTGGCTTCCATGGCCGTAAAGTGTCCGGTCACCCCCGGCAGGAGGCCCGTGGCGGCATGATTCGCCGTGGCCACCGGAAGCACCAGCGTCACTGGACCGCTGGTGTAGCCGATGATGCCGGCAACAGTCGTCACTGTCGTCAGCACAGCAACGGCCGCCGATGCGATCATGAACAAGACTGCGTCCGCTCTGGATACGACCTTCTTCCCGCCGTTGTCCGGCCGGGTGTCATTTTTCGTCAGTTTCATCGTTCCGCCCAAGGCATATCGACATTCGTTAATAACGATAGTCGATAAACTACCCGCTGATCCTCCGGTGGTCCAGCCGGATTCTCCGGGCTGGCGGGCCGCTGCCCGGACTAGTCTTCGTGCGGGTCAGTGCGGTCTGGCTCGGCGTTATCCTCGGATTCTCTGTACCGGATTTCGGCGACCTTTTTCCGGGCGTCTTCCCGAACGTCGGAGAATCTGATGACTGGCCAGTCGTAGTTTGCAATCAAGTCCGTGAGGCGCGCGATGATGAGGCTCCCTTCGAGCGGGTCATCGATGTAGGCCAAGGTGACGGGAACGGCCCGCCCCATGTCGGCGATGACTTCCCCCTGACCGGGGGTGGCGAAATCCGGCCGGCCGGTTGTTGTGGTCAGAAATGTCCGCTCTTCAGCGTTGAGATAGGCGATCCTGTCGATCCGCGTGACGTTGAGGGCGTCGGTGGATGTCTGAAGAATGCGCATGGTCCATGCCTTTCTCGCTTCTGCTGTCAGGCTACTCCGGTGCCGTCCTCCTCGGGAGCCGCCGGCGCAAGGACTCATGTCTGCCACGGCGGACAACGGGCTGGCAGGTGGCTGGCGGAGAAACCGACCAGATCACCAGTTCGAGAAGAACCCCCGGAAATCAATGATTTCCGGGGGTTCCGTCGTAGTCCTCGGCGCGTACCGGATCCTGGTCCCAGTTTCCGCCCGCTCACTTCGGTCAGGCACTGGCCCCAGGGGTGAAGTAATTGTGGACGTCCAGATACTTCACCGTAGGCGGCGCGGGGATACCGACTTCAGCAGAGAACGGGCCGATCTGGTCCTTCGCAAAGGCGTCGTAGAGCTCCTTCGTCTCCCATAGGTCGGTAACGAGGATCCCGTCGTCGGTGGCGGCCACCCAGTGGCCGAGGGCGCCAACCGGCGCGGGCCCTCCGGGCGTAAGGCCCATCTTGCCGATGACTTGGTCGTATTGCTCCAGCGTGGCACCGGCAAATTCCATGATGACTGCGACGGCCATTGTCTTCTCCTCACAGGCGGCAGGCCGCAAGGCAACGGCCTGCGATTGGTTTGATACGGCACGGTCTACGCCCGAGCCGGGCAGTCGTCAATACGTCGCGGAGTGAGGTCAACGTGAGTCCCGCGGACCACCGTCAATACCGCCATAGCCCTGTTACTGGGGTGAGCTCATGGTTGTGAAGCCTTCAATCCGTCATTGTGGGTCCCCCGGCCCGCACAGTGCGGATCGGCTGTCAAAAAGTACCAAGCCGCAGGCAAGAAAAAGCCACTTTGGTCAAAATTTCCTTCCGCGCCTCGACCCGGCCACAAGGACCTGACCTGCGTATTGTCTTTTTCCAGGCCGTCCGCCAGCCTTAGTGAATGGAACGGCCCGGGCGCAGGCTGCCAGCCCGCCAGCAGGAATTCCCGCCGCCGCGGCCCGGAGGCCAACCCCACAATCGGCTGCGCCGGCTGTGGGGCCCGGTTGTCGGATTCGGCCTGGTCAGCCTCGCCACTGACATGGTGTCCGACGGCGCCCGCCCCCTGGGAGGTCCCCTGCTCGCCCAGCTCGGCGCGTCCGCGCTATTCGTCGGTCTCGTGACCGGCGCCGCGGAGGCCGCGTCCCAGGGACTCCGGCTGGTATTCGGCCCCTGGGCGGACCGCACCGGGAAGTACTGGACCTTCACGTTGGCCGGGTATGCCCTCACGGCGCTGTGCGTACCGCTGCTGGCGTTGACGCCCCTCGCCGGGACCGCCGGACTGGCCCTGGCGGCCGTGCTCATCATCGGGGACAGGGTTGGCAAGGCTGTCCGCAGCCCGGCGAAAACCGTGCTGCTCGCCGCCGCCGTCCAGCCGGTTGGCCGGGGCCGCGGCTTCGCCGTCCACAAATCACTCGACTTGGCCGGGGCGCTCCTGGGCCCGTTGCTCGTTTCGGCGGTCCTGGTTGCCACCGGCTCGCTGCCGGCAGCCTTTGCGGTGCTCGTCATTCCGGCGGCGGCGGCGCTGGCGATTCTCGTTTGGTTGCGTCGCCGCGTCCAGGAACCCGGCGCGGACACGCCAGCGCCCGACGCCGACCCCGCCGGCTTCCCGGGGCCGGAGGCCGCGCCCGCGGCGCCGCCGCGCGGTTCGCACTCCGGCACGGCGCCAGCCCAAGGGAAGGCTGCCGGCCGGCCGCCGTCGGCGATTTCCGGCCCCTTCATCCTGTTTGCCGCTGCCGCATTCCTTTGGAGCGCCGGGCTCGTGGCGTTCGGCGTTATCTCCTACCATCTGACGGCCGCCGTGGCCGTGCCCGTCCCGGTGGTCCCCTTGCTCTACGCCGGCGCCATGGGCGCCGCCGCCATCGGGGCCCTCGCCAGTGGCGTCATTTACGATCGCGCCGGGGCGGCCGTGCTCCTGGCGCTGCCCGTGCTGATTGCAGGGGTGCCAGTACTGGCCCTGGCGCCGAGCGCCGGGCTCGTTCTGGCCGGCGTCCTGGTCTGGGGCACCGCCATGGGTATCCAGGACTCCACGGTCAAGGCGTTGGTCGCAGATCTGGTGCCCCAGCCCCGGCAGGGCACGGCATACGGGGTGTTCGCGGCGTTCGAGGGGGCCGGAGCATTGGTCGGCGGGGCCTTGTACGGGTCGCTCTACAGCGCGCGGCCGGCGCTCATCATTACCGTTGCCGCCCTCCAGGCAACGGCCCTGGTCCTTCTGGTCGTAACGCTGCGCAGGGCCCGGCACCCGTCACCGGCTCACGGGCCCGCCGATGGGCGGACTTAGCGCGCCCAGACGGACGCCGCGCCCGAATGTCCCGTGATGATGCTCTGGTAGATGAAGAAGGCGCCTGTCACGACGCCGGCGATCAGGAGCGCCACTCGGACGCTCCTGATGTCTCGAAGTCCACCGAGGAACGCCAGCCTCCGGCCGAAGGGTTCATAGGTGACCACCAGCATCGCCGCGACCAGGACAAAAAAGATCACGGAAACCACCTTGAGCACATCGCCCTGCTGGGCGTGCTCGTGAATCAGGGCCGACGCCGGGCGTGCCTTCTCCAGCTGCTCGCCTGCCTGCGCCGTCAGCAGAGTCACCGGAACCAGCCCCAACGACAACACGCCCAGGGGCCACGCCAGGTAGGTCCGCCAGCGCGGTGCCGCGGCATAGACAATGGCGCCCAGACCTGCAATCGGCGCGAGCACCACCACGGCGTGGACGAGCAGGATGTGGGCCGGCAGCCCGCCAATTTCGATCAAGTGAACACTCCTCCGCAACCTGGCGCCGCCTGCTCTCATGACGGTGCCACGAGCTGGGCTTTCGTGGCGGGGCCGGACTCCTATGATTCTTGCATGGGAACGCGGGAACTCGAGGGCATTGCCGGGCCGCTGTATGCACTGCCGTACGGCGAGTTCGTGGCGGCAAGAACGGCCGCGGCCAAAGACGTCGCCGCCGTTGGCCTCACCGCGGCCGAGCAGCGCGCCCTGGCAGCCGAAGTCCGGGCCCTGCCCAAACCGTCGGTGGCGGCGTGGGCAGTGAACATGCTGGCGGCGCACAGCCCCGAAATCCTGCGGGAGCTGGCTGGGCTGGGAACCTCGATGCAGGCCGCGCAGGACGCCCTGGATGCAGCCGACCTCCGCCGCCTCGCGCAGCAGCGGCGCCAGCTTCTCGCCGGCGCGGTAAAGGCAGCACACGCCCTGGCCGCCCAGCACGGAAGGGCCATCAGCGCCGCCGTGGCGACGGAGGTGGAGCAGACCCTGCGTGCCGCCACCGCCGACCCGGGGGCCGCGGCTGCCGTGCAAAGCGGCTGTCTGCTCCGGACACTCTCGGCGGACGGGGTCGACGTCGTCGATCTCGCCGGCGCCGTTGCTGTCCCGGGGAGCCAGGTGGCGGCCGCACCGGGAACCGGAGCCGCGCGCGGAACGGCCGGCGGCGGGGCGCCCGGGGCCCGCGGGAGCGAACCGGCGGCCCGGGCCGCGCACCGCGGCGAGGCTGCCGGCGGAAAGTCAACGGAACAACCCCGCCTCCGGGCCGTCGGGAAAGCACATGTGGCGCCCACGCCGTCGGCTGTGGAACGGGCGCGGACCGGCCTGGAAGCGGCCGAAGAGGCCGCCGCTGAGGCCGACGGGGACGCACGCCGCGCGGCCGCGGAGCTGGCGGAGGCGACGGCGGAAAGCACTCGGCTGGCCGATGAGGCGCGCGATCTCAGGCGGCGTCTGGACGTAGTTGAAGCCGAGCTCAAGGGAGCACGGAAGCGTCACGAGCTGGCGGCGGCCCTTGCGCAGCAGACGGCACGGGCCGCGGACCGGCAGCGCCGCAAGGAAGTCCTGGCGCGGGAGCGGGTGCTGCGGCTCGGCAACACGCCGGAGGGGTGAAGTCTTCCTGTCGGAGGTCGGTTGCACACTGGAATCATGGAGAACAACCAGAATTTCCAACAGAGGTTCCAGCCGGGTTTCAACGGCGCACAGGATGGCGCACTGTATTTCGAGGTCACCTACCTGGACACCGACTGCGGCCGGATCCGTTCCGAGAGCTTCGATGACGCTGCCGCCGCGGACCGCTTCGCCAGCCGGTGCGTGGCGGGCGAGGACGGCTGGGCCGTCATCGATGCCATCCCGGCGAAAGAGCGCCGGGCCGCCGCCTGACTCCGGTGCGGCGCCTATTTCGGAGGCTTCACGGTCCCGGCGGGTGTCACGGCCCCGGCAGGCGGGGCCGCAGGAACGGGCGCGGCCGCGGGTATGGGCCTGAGCGCAGGAAGGGCCTCCACCCTGTGCGGGGTGGAGGCCCTGTGCGAACGTCAGCTGGCTGCCGGCGTCGTGGGACTGTTGCTTAGGCGAAGTCGGAGACAGCCGGATCCGGGCCGATCCGGCCGGCGTCTTCGGCGGAACGGTCCAGTCCGTTGATGGCCTGGAGGTCGGTCTTGTCGAGGGTGACGTCCAGGGCCGCGTAGTTCTCGCGGATCCGGGACTCAGTGACCGACTTCGGGATGACCACGTTGCCGATGGCCAGGTGCCACGCGATGACAACCTGGGCCGGGGTGGCGCCGTGCTTGGCGGCAATCTCGGAGATGACAGGGCTCTCGAGCAGCTCCCCGCCCTGGCCCAGCGGCGACCAGGCCTGGGTGAGGATGCCCTTGGACGCGTTGAATTCGCGCAGTTCGGCCTGGCTGAAGAACGGGTGCAGCTCGACCTGGTTGATGGCCGGAACCACCCCGGTCTCATCGATCAGGCGCTGCAGTCCCTCCTTGGTGAAGTTGGAGACGCCAATGGTCTTGACCCGGCCCTGCTTCTGGAGCTCGATGAGAGCCTTCCAGGTGTCAACGTATTTGTCCTGCTTGGGCTGCATCCAGTGGATCAGGTACAGGTCCAGGGTCTCCAGGCCCAGACGCTCCATGGACTCCTCGAACGCCTTCAGGGTGGATTCGTAGCCCTGGTCCGCGTTCCACAGCTTGGTGGTGATGAAAATTTCCTCGGGTTTGAGGCCGGAACGCTCAATGGCGCGGCCCACGCCTGCCTCGTTGCCGTAGATCTTTGCCGTGTCGATGTGGCGGAAGCCGGCCTCAAACGCCTGGACAACCACCTTTTCGGCCACGTCATCTTCAACCTGCCACACCCCGTAGCCAAGCTGGGGGATGGTGTTGCCGTCATTGAAAGTCAGTTCCGGTGAAAAAGTCATATAAGTATCCTGCCAACATCGGCGCCCTCCGGCCAGTGTCAGGGGCGAAGCTAAGCTAGGCGCGTAACCGGGAATACCCGGGAATACAGGGAATCAGGAACCCCGGCAAAGCGGAGCTTCGCCGTCGCCGCGCGCTCTTGCGGGGAACGACTCAGGTCGACGTGGGGGCGTTGCCGTCAGCCTCCGCAAGCCGCCGCTCTGCGTCGTGGACCTGCTCCAGCACGGAATCGGCGCGGCGCCGCACCGACGCGGCCCCCGCCGGGACCGGCCCAACGGCGAGCCGGAGCATCGCGGCCGCCTCAGCCGTCATGGCCAGGGAATTGCCTGCCGTCGACAGGGCCCGGTGAACGCCAGCCAGCGGCCCCGGGATATCCAATCCATTGCTGGGAAACCGCCGCTGGGCCTCCACGCAGACCTGCCGCACCCGGGGCGCGAGCGCGGAGAGCTGGTTGGCGATGTCGACGAGCTCGCCGTACAGCGCCTCGTCCTCGACCCCCTCGAGGACCTGGTGGTAGCGGTCAAGTCCGCGGTTGAACCGGTCATGGGCGCGCCGCCAGAGGCCTTTGCCGAGTTCGGCGTCGTCCCTGCGGCCTTGCCGGGCTGCGCTGAAGAAGCCCAAGGTCGCGCTAAAGGTACTGGCCCGGACCGTGGTCCGGGTCTGCGGGTTCGGGCGGCTCCGAGGAATCCGCGCCGCGACGCGGCGCTGCGGCCCGGACCGGCTCGCCGTTCTCGCCGATGATGACGCCCGGTGCGATCACTGTGCCGGGCGGCAGTTGGCGCAACTGCATCTGGGCGTAAGAGTGCTCCCTGGCGGCGTGCTGCGCCGCGATGGCCGTCTGGATGCCGTGGAACAGTCCCTCAAGCCAGCCGACCAGCTGTGCCTGGGCGATCCTCAGTTCCGCGTCGGAAGGGGTGGCGTTCTCCGGAAAGGGAAGGTTGATCCGTTCGAGCTCCTCAACAAGCTCCGGAGCCAGGCCGTCCTCGAGTTCTTTGATGGAGCGGTCGTGGATTTCAGCCAGCCGGACGCGTGCCGCGTCGTCCAGGGGCGCGGACTTCACCTCGTCCAGCAACTGCTTGACCATCGTGCCGATCCGCATGACCTTCGCGGGTTGGTCCACGAGGTCCTGAAGTTCGCTTCCCCGGGGCGGCCTGGGCCCGGAACCGGGTCCACCGGCGTGGCCGGCCGTGGCCGGTGGTGCCAAAGGCGTACCGGGCAGGGTGTCGTCCAGGGGCGTGCCTTCGACGGGCACGTCGTCGGCAGTTTGGGCGCCGGACTGAGTGTCGTGCTGATCGCTCATGGCTTCATACTCTCACGCGCCGGGCGACGCGGACCCGGCGTCCGCCGGAAGCGGAGGGGGCGGCGTCGGACACTCTCGTGCCCGGCACCGCCCCTCCCCCGGCCCCTGCCGGACAGCTGCTCAGCAGCGCCCGCTCAGCAACACCGGCTCAACAACACCGACCTTGCGGACTGGTGTCCTGCCGGTCGGTCCGGTCACGCCAAAACTCCCGCTCAGTCAGGGGAGGGCTGGTGTGTCCAGAGGCCTCATGGTGCTCCAGGTACTTCCTGTAGGCATCGGCGCCCAGCACTGCGCCGAGGTACCCGGCAACCCCGCGGAACCCGGCAAGTACCGCGTTCACGTCCGGGCTCCGCATCAGTGGTGCCCGGACTTTTCGAGCCGCTCTCCGGCCGGGTGCTGGTTCCACTCGGTCACGAGGTCGCGCTCCGCCGCCGTGGGAACAAACCCTGCCGGAGCGAAGACACGGGAGGCCCGGGCGGGGTCTTCGTTCTCGGCGTTGGGAAGCCCCGCGGCCGTGTTCCGCAGGGCCTTGATGGTTGCCATCACTGCGGTGACGATGACGATGATGCTCAGCACCACGAAGATGATCGACAGCCATCCCTGGATCATGGTGTTGCGGACCACGGCCTCCATGGCGGCCTGGGTCTTGGCGGTTCCGAAGGAGGTCTTGCCGTCCGCAAGAGCCTTGGCGAAGGCTGCATTGTTGGCGAAGTAGCCCACCGCCGGAACGGGCGAGAAGATCTTGTAGAAGCTCGCCGTGATGGTCACGACGGCGGCGAACGCCAGCGGCGCCGCCACGATCCACAGGTACTTCAAGGCCGTGCGCTTGGCGGCAATGGCCAGGCAGACCGAGAGGGCGATGGCGGCCAGCAACTGGTTGGCGATGCCGAACAGCGGGAACAGGGTGTTGATGCCGCCCAGCGGGTCGGTGACGCCCATCAGCAGGACCGCGCCCCAGGCGGCCACCATGATGGCAGTGCAGAGCCAGGCACCCGGGCGCCAGGAGTGTTCCTTGAACTTCGGGACGAAGTTGCCGATCGAGTCCTGCAGCATGAACCGGGCAACGCGGGTGCCGGCGTCGACCGCCGTGAGGATGAAGAGGGCCTCGAACATGATGGCGAAGTGGTACCAGAACGCCATCATCGCGGTGCCGCCGATGAACTGCTGCATGATGTGGGCAAGGCCGACGGCGAGGGTGGGGGCGCCGCCCGAGCGGGACACGATGCTTTGCTCCCCCACGTCCTTGGCCGTCTGTGCGAGATCGCCGGCCGTGATGTTGACGCCGGACAGGCCCAGGCCGTTGACCCACGCGGCCGCGGTCTCGACGGTCCCGCCGGTCAGCGCCACGGGGGCGTTCATGGCGAAGTAGATGCCGCGGTCAATGGAGATTGCCGCCACGAGGGCCATGATTGCCACGAAGGATTCCATGAGCATGCCGCCGTAGCCGATCAGGCGCGTCTGGCGTTCCTTCTCGATCAGTTTCGGTGTGGTGCCGGAGGCGATCAGGGCGTGGAACCCGGACAGCGCGCCGCAGGCGATCGTGACGAACAGGAACGGGAACACGGCGCCGGAGAAAACCGGACCGTTGTCGCGGCCGGCGTACTCGCTGAACGCCGGCACCGTGATCTCGGGGCGGACCACGATGATGGCCAGGGCCAGCATCACGATCACGCCGATCTTCATGAAGGTGGAGAGGTAGTCGCGGGGGGCCAGGAGGAGCCAGACGGGGAGGATGGCTGCGATGAAGCCGTAGATGATGAGGCCCCACGCGATGGTGACCTTGTCCAGGTGGAAGAACGCGGCACCCCATTCGGTGCCTGCCACGGCACCGCCGCCGATAATGGCGGCCATGAGCAGCACGAATCCGATCAGGGAGACCTCCATGACCTTGCCCGGCCGGATGAAGCGCAGGTACACGCCCATGAAGAGGGCGATCGGGATGGTCATGCCGACCGAGAAGACGCCCCACGGGCTTTCGCCCAGGGCGTTGACGACCACCAGGGCAAGGATGGCGACGATGATCACCATGATCAGCAGGGTCGCGACGAGGGCGGCGGTACCGCCGATCACGCCGAGTTCCTCGCGGGCCATCTGTCCCAGCGAACGGCCGCCGCGGCGCATGGAGAAGAACAGGACGAGGTAGTCCTGGACGGCGCCGGCAAGGACGACGCCGATGATGATCCAGATCGTGCCGGGCAGGTAGCCCATCTGTGCCGCGATGACCGGGCCCACCAGGGGTCCGGCGCCGGCGATGGCGGCGAAGTGGTGGCCGAACAGGACGTTGCGGTCCGTGCGGACGTAGTCCTTGCCGTCTGCCTTGTATTCGGCCGGGGTGGCGCGGCGGTCGTTGGGCTTGAGCAGGTAGCGCTCAATGACCTTGGAGTAGAAGCGGTAGCCGATCAGGTACGTGCAGACCGACGCGAACACAAACCAGATGGCGTTGACGGTCTCGCCGCGGATGATTGCGAGCATGAACCAGGCGACGCCGCCCAGCAGCGCTATGGCGGCCCACAGCGCGATCTTGGCGGGCGTCCAAGTGCGTTCCGCGGAGTCGCGGACGGACTCATCCACCGATGTCGGCGGGAGGGACGGATCTGGAACGATCCCGTCCTCGAGTTGTGCGGTGGCGTGCATGCTGCTGTTTGTGCTTTCGCGTTGTGTGCCCTCTGGCATTGTGCCCATGTCTCCTCCTCGAGAATCCCAGCTGGGCAGTCCACCGGTGCAGAACTGCCCCCCGCACCCTACCAATGCTGCCGCGCCCCGGCGGCGCTCCTGCGCCGGGCGGCGTGGTTCGCGCGACGAGCGGTCGGCCGGGCTACCCCTGGAGGCTGCTGAGCTGCATGAGGCGGGCCTCGCAGAGGTCCAGCCAGCGCACTTCGGCTTCGGTCTGGAAGATGAGGGAGTCCAGCACCAGGAGCCTGGCGGTGTCGGCCGGGCGCTGGAGCGCGGCTGTGTCGCGGCGGGACTTGGTGTACTCCTGCAGCGCCCGGATCGACACGGCCCGCTGGGCCTGGATGATGGCGCCGACGTCGGTCCCGGGAATCGTGAGGCCGAGCGCGAGCTTGATGGCCAGTTCATTCCGGGGCGGATTCGCGCGGGAAACCGGGGCCGCGAACCAGCCGCTGACTTCTGTCCGGCCGGCCGGGGTGATGGTGTACATGACGTGCCCGTCGCCGTCGCCGCCGTCGTTGCGGACCAGCCCGTCGCGATCCAGCCGGTCAAGGGTGGTGTACACCTGCCCGATGTTCAGCGGCCAGGAGGAACCGGTGCGGTCCTCGAATTCGGTCCTGAGCTGGTAGCCGTAGCGCGGGCGGTCCTGCAAAAGGGCGAGGAGACTGTGGCGGATAGACATGGTGCTCCCGGAGGTCACGAAACCACACAGCATACACGCGCCCCAAGACGCGTGTATACCGCGTATGGACCTACGCTATCGTCTTTGCCGCCCGTCCCGCAAAACAACGCATGCTCCGGGCGGAATAAGTTGCTTCCGACCTGCGGTTTTAAGCCGGCCGGCGCCCGGCTACATGACCAGCAGGACCTTGCCGACGTGGTCGCCGGAATCGAAGTAAGTGTGCGCGGCGGCGACCTGGGCCAACGGGAACGTCTTGGCCACGAGGGGCCTGATCCTGCCGTCGGTAAGCATCGGCCACACGGCGTCGCGGACGGCGTTCATGATCACGGCCTTTTCCTCGACCGGGCGGGGACGCAGCGCGGTGGCGATGATGGCGGCCCGCTTCCGCAGCAGCTGTCCAAGGTCCAGTTCCGCCCTGGCACCGCCCTGCAGCCCGATCACCACGAGGCGTCCGTAGTCGGCCAGCGCATCGATGTTCTGCTCGAGGTACCTGGCCCCGACGACGTCGAGGATGACATCCGCGCCTTTGCCGCCGTTCTGTGCGCGCAGGCTCGCCGGGAAGTCTTCCTCCGCGTAGTTGATGGCGATGTCCGCCCCGAGGAAGGCCTTGGCGGTGCCGACCTTTTCCGCGTTGCCTGCCGTCGTGGCCACCCGGGCGCCAACAGCCTTGGCCAGCTGGATGGCCATGGTGCCGATCCCGCCCGTGGCCCCATGGATGAGGACAGTTTCGCCCGGCTGCAGCTGCGCCGTCATGATCAGGTTGGAATAGACCGTCGCCGCGACCTCAGGCAACGATGCCGCCGTGACCAGATCCACGCCGTCGGGGATCCTCAGGACCTGCCCGGCAGGAACGGCCACCTGCTGGGCATAACCGCCGCCGGCGAGCAGCGCCACCACCTTGTCCCCCACGGAAAATGCCTTGGTCACGCCCGGGCCGAACCCTGCAATCCGGCCGGAGACCTCCAGCCCGGGGATCTCGGAGGCACCCGGGGGCGGCGGGTAGAACCCTTTGCGCTGTTGGACGTCGGCACGGTTAAGGCCCGCGGCGACGACGTCGATCAGCACCTCGCCGGGGCCGGCCACGGGGGCCTGCACGTCGCGGACTTCCAGGACCTCGGGACCGCCGGGCTCTGAGATATAGACAGCCTTCATGGAGTACTCCCGATTCCTAACTGGCTCCGCGCACGTTCGCCGCGATCGCCAGGTCCGATCAACATCACTCCCCAGAATATGGCGGGGAGCTGCACGCGTCCGCAAGCGCACGGTGTTTTTGGTTTTTGTGGCAGCCGACTGCCTATGAAAGACTACTCGTTAGGGAAGGTTGTCCGAGCGGCCGATGGAGCTGGTCTTGAAAACCAGTGTGCGGTGACCCCGTACCAAGAGTTCGAATCTCTTACCTTCCGCGGACAATGCCCCCGCCTCCTGCAGTTCATGCCGGAAGCGGGGGCATTTTTGCGCTGTGGCCGCGGCCGTTGCGGGGGCGGACTCGGGGTGCGGCCGTTGTGGCCGTTGCGGGGGCGGACTCGAGGCGGATGCAGCCTGGCGGGCAGATCAGGGCGGATCCATCCCCGGCATTCGCCCTGATCTGCCCTGCAGCCGTCTATCGGCTGCCCTTGGCCAGGAGCACGGAGCCAGGAGCAGGGAGCACGGAGAACGTCAGCCGGACCACCCCTGCGCCCGCAGCGCCTGGCGCACACGCACCAGCACCCACGCCTCACCGGTCGTGACATCTACGTTGTTGAGCACAAGTTGCCGCCACCCTGCGCTCATGGTGCGTTCGGCGCGAATGACGTCCGCCTGTCGCTGGGCCGGCGTCAGGTGGTGTCCGCCGTCGTACTCAACCGCCAGCCTGTACTCCGGGCACCCCCAGATCCGCCCACAGAGGCATCCCCTGCGCGTCGATCAGGACGACATCCGGCTCGAAGGGCGGCAGCCCGGAACGGCCGAAGAGGAGGCGCAGCCGGGTCTCGGGCTCCGAATCGACGCCCGCCCGCACCAGGGCGAGCGCCTTCCGAAGCAGCGGAAGACCGGCCACGCAGCGTTGGCGCGCCAGGTAGCCCCTGAGCTCCGCCAAGGGAAGCTGTGCGGTCGCCGCATGCTGCCAGCGGGGATGCTCGCACACCAGACCGTCGGCAATGACCACGAGATCCTCCAGTGTCAGGTGGCCGGTTCCGGCCAGATCGAGCAGCGTGCGGGCCTCGCTCGTCACGGGTACTCCTGCACGCTGCACGATGTCCCCCGGGTCCAGGGCCGCCCGGTGGCCGATCACTCCCTTTCGGCGGGGTGCGGAGGACCCATTGCGGGTCAAATGCAGGAGACGGGCCGACGGCGGAAGGCTGGATCCTGACGGAAGGGGCATACGGAAGGCGTGAATCTGGGCCGCGGAATAGAAACTTACGACGTCCGGCGGGCCGAGCTGCGTGTAGGGCCGCGCACGGGCAAGCAGGGACTGCCCTTGGTTTGCTGGGACCCTGATGCCGCGGCTGGGCACATGGAGGTCCTGGGCCTTGATGCGTCCCGGCGGCAGGCCGTGGAGACGCGCCTCGCCGATCGTGAACGAAGCTGTCGACAGTGCGGGAGGCAGGGGTTTGGCCGTCGCCATTGGACCATTAGGCCACACATGGAGGCAGCGTGCTCCGGGTTATCCACAGGCGCGGCCCACCACGGGCGCCCGCATGGTACACGTTCTCCTGGCGGGCAGATCAGGGCGGATCCGGGCCAGGCATTCGCCCTGATCTGCCCGCCAGAGGCAGTTCTCAGTGCCCGCCAGAGGCAGCTCCCCTAGCCGGGCCCATTGAAACTGTCGGTGCCCCGTCATAGTCTCTCTGTGTTTCCACCACCCAGTCTTACCAGCCAGTCTCCACCCCATCCGAGTCCGGCGCCCGCACAACGACGCCCGGGCCGCCACAGAGAGCAGGAGCCCTCATGCCTACACCCGACCACTCCAACGGCGCACCGTGCTGTATCGACCTCATGACATCCGATGCCGAGAAGGCAAAGTCGTTCTACGGCGCGCTGTTCGGCTGGACGTACCAGACCGGCGACGAAGAAAAATACGGCGGCTACATCACTGCCTGGAAGGACGGCAAGTCCGTGGCCGGGCTCATGCAGAAGCAGGCGGATCAGGCCGCCTGGCCGGACATGTGGTCCACGTACCTGCGCTCGGAGGATGCCGCCGCCACTGTCAAGGCCGCGACGGAGCACGGCGGCCAGGTCTACATGCCGCCCATGGACGTCCCCGAGCAGGGCAGCATGGCCATGATCGCCGACGCCACCGGCGCGTCGGTCGGCGTATGGCAGCCGGCTGAAATGAAGGGCTATGAGCTGGCGGCCGAGCCCGGCGCCCCGGCCTGGCACGAGCTCCACACCAAGGACTACGCCGCCGCCGTCAAGTTCTATCAGGACGTGTTCGGCTGGGACACGGACGTCATGTCCGACACCCCGGAATTCCGCTACACCACACTGGGCGCAGGCCGGGCGGCCAAGGCCGGGATCATGGACGCCTCGGCCTACCTCCCCGCCGAGGTCCCGTCCAACTGGCAGGTCTACTTCGCCGTTGCGGACACCGACGCCACGATCGCACAGGCCCTCTCCCTGGGCGCCACGGTAATCGACGGCCCGGACGACACCCCGTTCGGCCGGCTCGCCACGCTGGCCGACCCCACCGGTGCCATGTTCAAGATCGTGGCTGACACCGGACAGGGCGATCAGCCCGCCACGGACGCCTAGCCGAGCGGGGCCAGAGGGCCTCTCCCACCCAATTACAAAAATTGTTGTAAGAAATACCGGCCAGTCCCTTCCCCAAGGGCTACTGGCCGGTATTCTTCTGTGGAGCGTGTCCGGTGGAGGCACCCGAACACCGCTCACCTGCAACACCAGTCACCATTGCCCGGGGCTTTCGAGCCGCTCCGGGAAGGCTGCGGCACGTCTCGCTGGGGGACGTCCCGCCGAATGCACGTTTAATCCATACGTTGTTCATTCACCCCTGTTTGGATGGGCCCGGCACGACTTGACCAGGAGTTCAGGCCGGCCACTGTCCGCTGCACCCTGCGGACGCACTGCACCCTGCCCTTTACCCGGGGCACCCTAATGAGAGTTAGAGCGGATGAAACAAACACCCTGGAAAACAGTGCTTGGCACAGCCTTGTCGGCGGCGCTCATAGCGGCTCCGCTGGCGGCCGTGCCGGCCAACGCCGTGGAGGCCTCCCCCGCAGCAACCGGAACCTCACCGGTGGTTATCAACGAGGCATACCTCAGCGGCGGCAGCTCCGGCGCGGCCTTCAAAAACAAGTTCGTCGAGCTCTACAACGGCTCCGACCAGCCGGTCTCGCTGGAAGGCTGGTCCGTCCAGTACCGCTCCGCCACGGGGACCGGGGCACCGAGCTCGGTGGCCGCCCTGACCGGGAGTATCCCCGCCAAGGGCTACTACCTGCTCAAGGGCGGCAGCAACGGCACCGCCGGCGCGGACCTGCCGGCCCCGGATGCCACCGCCACCGGCTTCAACCCCGCCGGGGGCGGCGGCACGATCGTGCTGGCCAGGCAGGCCGGCGCGCTCAACCCGTTGCCGACGGGCTCGGTCATTGAACCGGCCAACGTCGCCGACCTGCTCGGCTACGGCACCTCCAACACGTTTGAGACCCAGGCGGCCGCTGCGCCGTCGGGCAACACCGACATCAAGAGCCTGAACCGCAGCAACGGCGCGGACACCAGTAACAACTTCGCTGACGCCACGCTCAACGCAGCCATCACGCCGAAGGCCGCCAACGGCGCCGCAGGGCCCGTGGATCCGCCCGTGGACCCGGGCCCAGGCACTTCCCCGGCCGCCAAGACCATCGCCGAAATCCAGGGCAACGGTGCCGCAAGCCCGCTGGCAGGATCAGCGGTCACCACGCGCGGCAGGGTCACCGCCACGTTCCCCACCGGCGGCTTCGCCGGCTACTACGTCCAGACCCCCGGCACGGGCGGCGATCTCACCCCGGCCAACCACGCGGCGTCGGACGCCGTGTTCGTCTACTCGCCGTCCACAGTCGACGCCGTCAGGATCGGCGACTACGTCGAACTCACCGGCGCAGTCAGCGAATTCTTCGGCATGACCCAGCTGAACGTCGCCGCGGCGGCCGATCTGAAGAAGCTCACCGAGGCCGCCCCCGAGGTCAAGGCCACCGGCTTCGCCCTCCCCGCCGACGAGGCCTTCCGTGAGGCACTCGAAGGCATGCTGCTGACCCCGCAGGGTCCGGTCACCGTGGCGGACAACTTCTCGCTGAACCAGTACGGCGAGATCGGCCTGGCCGGCGGCACCACCGCGCTGGAACAGCCCACCGCCGTCGCGCCCTTCGGCTCCGCCGAATACACCGCCACGGTCGCGGCGAACGCCGCCCGCGGCATCAAGCTCGACGACGGCGCCACCACGAACTTCCTCAAGGACGCCGCCACCAAGGCCCAGGAGCTCCCGTACCTGACCACGGCCGATCACGTCCGGGTCGGCGCACCGGTGACGTTCAAGACCAACGTGGTGCTCAGCTACGCGAACAGCGCCTGGAAGTTCCAGCCCCTGACCCAGTTGACGGCCGCCAACGCGGACACCGTGCAGCCGGCAAGTTTCGGCGCCACCCGCGCGGACACCCCGGCCGCTGTGGGCGGCAACCTGAAGCTCGCCTCCTTCAATGTGCTCAACTACTTCCCCACCACCGGCGACCAGGTGGCGGGCTGCACCTTCTACCCGGACCGGGACGGCAACCCCATCACCGTCAAGGGCGGCTGCGACGTTCGCGGCGCCGCGAACGCGGAGAACCTGAAACGGCAGCAGGACAAGATTGTCGCCGCCATCTCCAAGTCCGGGGCCGACGTCGTCACCCTGATGGAGGTCGAAAACTCGGCCCAGTTCGGCAAGACCCGGGACGACGCGCTCGCCAAGCTGGTGGATGCGCTGAACATCGCCACACCGGGGATCTGGGACTACGTCCGCACGCCCGCCAACGCACCCCCGCTGGCCGACGAGGACATGATCCGCACCGCGTTCATCTACAAGAAGGCTGTTGCCGAACCAATCGGCGAGTCCATCATCTACAACGACACCGTCGCTTTCGCCAGCGCCCGCAAGCCGATGGCCCAGGTCTTCAAGCCCGTGGGCGCCGCCGATGACAAGAAGTTCATCGCGATCGCCAACCACTTCAAGTCCAAGGGTTCCGCCGCCACTCCGGATGACACCGACAAGGGCCAGGGCGCCTCAAACCTCGCCCGCACCGCCCAGGCCAAGTCCCTGCTGGCGTTCTCCGACGAACTGCAGAAGTCCAAGGGCACCGACAAGGTCTTCCTGATCGGCGACTTCAACTCCTACGCCAAGGAGGACCCGATCAACGTCCTCACGGGCGCCGGGTACGTCAACCAGGATGAGAAGGCGAAGAACGCCGACGGTTCCGCCAAGCATTCCTACCTCTTTGGCGGCCTCGTGGGCTCGCTGGACCACATCCTCGCCTCGCCGGCGGCCAACGCCGCCGTCACCGGCGCGGACATCTGGAACATCAACTCGGTGGAGTCCGTGGCGCTGGAGTACAGCCGCTACAACAACAACGTCACGGACTACTACGCTCCGGACCAGTTCCGCGCCAGCGACCACGATCCGGTGGTGGTGGGGCTGGACTTGCCCGTCACCCCGGCCAGCGTTGACCTGAACTTCCTGGGCATCAACGACTTCCACGGCCGGATCGATTCCAACACCGTGTTCTTCGCGGGGACCATCGAGAAGCTGCGTGCAGCGGCTGCCCCGGGCGCCACGGCGTTCATATCGGCCGGCGACAACATCGGCGCCTCCCTGTTCGCCTCGGCGGTGGCCAAGGACCAGCCGACCATCGATGTGCTGAACGCCCTGGACCTGCGCACCTCCGCGGTGGGCAACCACGAGTTCGACGGCGGCTGGGCGGACCTGCGCGACCGCGTCACCGCCGGCGGGACCAACGCCAAGTTCCCGTACCTGGGCGCCAACGTCTATGCGAAGGGCACCACCACCCCGGTCCTGCCGGAGTACACGGTCCTGGACATGAACGGCGTCAAGGTCGCCGTGATCGGCACCGTCACGCAGGAAGTGCCCTCCCTGGTCACGCCGTCGGGCATCGCGGACCTTGAGTTCGGCGACCCCGTGGACGCCATCAACCGGGTCGCGGCGAAGATCAAGGCGGACAAACTCGCCGACATCATCATTGTGGAGAACCATGACGGCGCCGGATCAGGCGCGCCCGACGGCGCCACTTTGGAGCAGGAAGTCGCCGCGGGCGGCCCCTTCGCCAAGATGGTCCAGAAGGTCACCCCGGATGTTGCCGCCATCTTCAACGGCCACACCCACAAGCAGTACTCCTGGGACGCGCCCGTCCTGGATCCGGCGGGCCAGCCCACCGGCAAGACCCGCCCGATCGTCCAGACCGGAAACTACGGCGAGTTCATCGGCCAGATCCAGCTGACGATCGACACCAAGACCATGTCGGTGACCGGGTACAAGGCCGGCAACGTCCAGCGCACCACCAGCGCCGCGCAACCGGCAGCCGACCTTGTGGCGCAGTACCCGCGGGTCGCGGCCGTCAAGACTATCGTGGACAAGGCCCTGGCCGACGCCGCCGTGATCGGCAACCAGCCGGTCGGCAAGGTCACCGCGGATATCACGACGGCGTTCGCCGGTTCCCCCGCCGTGCGCGATGACCGGGCCAGCGAGTCAACGCTCGGCAACCTGGTGGCGGACTCCCTCGTGGATGCGCTGAAGACGCCAGAACTCGGCGCCGCCGAAATCGGCGTCGTCAACCCGGGCGGCCTGCGCAATGAGCTGTACTACGCGCCCGACGGCACCATCACGTACGCCGAGGCCAACGCCGTGCTGCCGTTCGTGAACAATCTTTGGACCACGTCCCTTACCGGTGCGCAGTTCAAGACCCTGCTTGAGCAGCAGTGGCAGACCAACACGGACGGCACGGTCCCCAGCCGAGCGTACCAGCAGCTGGGCCTGTCCAAGAACGTGAACTACACCTACGACGCCGCCCGCGCCGCCGGTGACCGGATCACCTCGATCCGGGTCAACGGTGCAGTGATTGACCCGGCGAAGTCCTACCGGATCGGGACGTTCAACTTCCTGGCCACCGGTGGCGACAACTTCCGTATCTTCAAGGAAGGCGCAGGCGCCAAGGACTCCGGGCTCGTGGACCGCGATGCGTGGATCACGTACCTGCAGACCCACAACCCGGTCTCGCCCGACTTCGCCCGCCGCTCCGTGGCCGTGGTGAACACGACGGCGGCCGAGGTCAAGGGCGGGGAGGCCATCACCCTGGCGGTTTCGAAGCTGGACCTGACCTCGCTGGGCAGCCCGGTGAATGCCTCGCTGCGCGCCGAGTTCACGGATGCTGCCGGCACCGTGACACCCCTTGGCACGGCACCGGTAACCGCCGGCGCCGCCACAGTGGACGTGCAGGTTCCGACCGGCGCCGCCGCCGGCGCGGGCACCCTGGTGCTCACCGCCGTCGAATCCGGCACCGTGGTGAAGGTGGACGTGAAGGTCGCAGCCAGCGTCCCCGTGCCGCCGAAGTGCATTCCTCCGGTCAAGCCGACGGGGCCCGCGGACGTGGTGGGCCAGGTGAACTACGGGACAGCCATGGCCGCCTACCAAAAGTGCCTCAAGGGCTGATGCCTTAGCCCGGGCTTCCTGGTCCCACACCACGGCACATGCCCTCCCCTGGCCCGCAGCACTGGACACAAGCACCAAGAGTCCATTGCCCGGCCCCAGGGGAGGGCATGTCCATTCTTGAGAGGCCTGCGAATCAATGGGCATGCCCATCCCTGGCCCGCAGCACTGGACACAAGCACCAAGAGTCCACTGCCCGGCCCCACTGGAGGGCATGCCCAATTTTCGGAAGCGGGCGCGCCAGAGGGCATGCCCATTATTGAGGGCGGGCGAGGACGGGCTAGGGGGCCAGGATGTCGCGGGCGATCTCGTCGGCGTCGCGCAGTGTGCGTTGGCCGCTGCGGTAGACCGGGCCCGACTTCGGCCGGGCCTCAGCGGCGATGGCCGTGCCCCATTGCGTGGCGGAGAGCTGAAGCCCCAGCACGTAGAGTCCCGGTGTCATGGACCCGTTGGCACCCAGCGGCCGATACGGATGCGGGACGACGTCCATCCCGGAGGTCTCCACCGGGGTCCCCTCCACGGTCATCATGAGGCGCGGCCGCACCAACCCCTCGGCGAGCAGCTGTTCCAGCAGAGGCGAGGAATTGACGGCCACCCGGTTCGCCGGTGCCAGCGCCTCGATCATCGCCGTCGCAGACACCGCGCCCGCCACGGCGTTCCCGGCCCGCGCCCTCACCGTGCCCGCGCTCCGCACAGCGGCGCTCGGCACGCCAGCGCTGCCAGCGCCAACAGCGCCCACGCCAACCGGGCCAACCGAGCCAGCGCCCACGCCAACCGGGCCAACCGAGCCAGCGCCCACGCCGACACGGTCCAGTCCGGCACCAAACGTGCCGACATCCTCCGATTCATCGCCAAGGCCTTCATCGGTTCCGCCGCCCACCCAGGGCGATGCCGCAGTGAACGTCCGGGCCCGGCGGTCCACGCCGAATTTGGGGTCCGGGCCCACGAAGCGTACGACTCCTGCCCGCGCCAGTGCCGCGAGCTGCGCAGCGCGCAGCGCCGGCGGTCCGCTCGCCAGGCCTTCCACGAAGGATTCGAACCAGCCGCGGAGGCCGGCGACCCAGGATTCGTCCGTGATGCCGCTGTCGGCCACAGCGGTCTTGAGCACCGCCCGGCCGTGGTGCAGCGCGCCGATCGCCATCTTCACGGGGTCGTCCTCGCCGAGCGCAGAGCGTCGGGCGTCGTCGAGCAGGTAGTCGACGACGGCGGCGTCCAGTTCAGCCCGGGAGTCAAACGAGCGCCCGGCCAGGGGCGCCGCGAGACCGAGCAGGTTCAGGCGGTGGGTTGCCCGGACATGGACGGCAATCACCGATTCCGTGGCGTGCTCCCACTTCGCGGTCGAATGCGCATGCGGCCGCAGGGATTCGTCCAGGGCGCGCAGGAACTCCCCGGGGCCGGTCAGGATGGCATCGGGCTGCGAGCGCGCGAGCGTCGAGTAGTAGGCCCAGATCGCGTCCCGGTGCAGGAGCGGCCAGAGGTCGAAGTCGAATGAGGGCCGGATTCCGGAGTCGGCGAACTTCGCGATCGCGTGCTCGGTGCAGTACCGCAGCTGGACCGCGTCCGGGTAGTAGCCGGTGAGTGTCGCCTTCGCCCGGTAGGGGGTCCCGCGGCGCGAGGCGGCGATGATGAGCGGTTCGCGGCCGGAGGGCAGATACGCCAGTTCACCGTTGCTCTCCCCGGCAACGAACCGGCCGCCGCGACCTTCGGTCAGCTGTCCCATCACGTCGAAGAAGTTCAGGCCCATGCCGCGCACCAGGACAGGTTTTCCGGCCGGCACCACGGCCCAGTCGACGTCGGCGGGCGCCGCCGGCGGGACGTACAGGAGTCCGAGTTCCTCCGCCGCGGAGAGCAGCTCCCGCTGTTCGGCGTTCAGCCGCGCGTCGAGATGGCCCATGGCCAGCACCACAGAGTCGACGGTAAGCACCGTGCCGCCGTCGAGCACGACGTCGAACCGCACCGACGGTCCCTCCGGGGCTTCCGGGGCCGCCGGATCGACCGGTTCGGCGGCGGCGTGGCGGACGGACGTTGCCGTCGCCGGGTGGAAGTCCACGCTGACGCCGGCGGGCAGGACGGTGAGCAGTTCCTCGAGGGTGGACCGCAGATAACGGCCGTACAAGGCCCGGCTGGGGAAGTCCGCCTCGCCGAGCCCGGACACCTCGGTGCGTTCCTCGTCAGTAAGTGCTGGATGCGGGTGGCCCTGCTGGAGTTCCCGCCACTGGTCGAACGTGCGCCCGGCCAGTGGAGGCGCGAGCTCCGGGTCCTCAGGGACCACCGTGGGATAGAAGGATTGCGTGTTCATCAGGTACAGCCGCGACTGTCCGGGCTGCCAGACATGCCCGGGCCCCGCCGGGTAAGGGTCGATCACGTCGATGTGCAGGGTTCCCGCGGAGCCGGCGGAGGCCCAGTTGGCGAGGAGCCGTTCCAGCACGCTCGTGCCCCGGGGACCGGCGCCAATCACTGCCGTCCGGATTCTTCGCGATATGCCCACGGCATCCAGCGTATCGGCAACCCGGGCGCCGGTTGGACGCCCGCGTGACTTGCCACTGCCGCACCGATGTTCTTGGATGGAAAAATGACCACCACAGAAGCTGACCACCCGTCCGCGTCCGGCCAAGCCAGCGGCGCCCTCCCGGTTGCAGGGACGTCCCCCGAACCCGTCGACGAGAACATCTGGCTGGAGGACATCTACGGCCAGGAGCAGCTGGCGTGGGTCCGTGAACAGAACGCCCGCACCGAGGAACTCCTCGAGGACGCCGACTACGACGACCTGGAAGGCAAGATCCTGGAGGTCCTCGACTCCACCGACCGGATCCCCATGGTGGGCAAGCACGGCGAGTGGTACTACAACTTCTGGAAGGACCGGGACAACCCCAAGGGCCTGTGGCGGCGAACCAGCTGGGACAGCTACCGGGCCGGGACTCCCGCGTGGGATGTCCTGCTGGATGTCGACGCCCTCGCCGCCGCCGAGGGCCAGGACTGGGTCTTCCACGGCGCCAATTTCCTCCGCCCGGCCCCGGGTGAGCCCCACCGGCGGGCCCTGCTGGCCTTCTCCCCCGACGGCGGGGACGCGAACCGCCACCGTGAGTTCGACGTCGAGGCCCGCGGCTTCGTGGACCCGGCCGACGGCGGCTTCGACCTCCCGACCGGCAAGGGCAATGCCTCCTGGCTGGACGGGGACACCTTGCTGGTCGCCACTACCGCCCAGGACCTGCCGCGGACCACCTCGTCCTATGCCCGGACCGGGGTGAAGCTGCGCCGCGGCGACTCCCTGGCGGAGGCCGAGCAGATTTTCGACATTCCCGAGGACCACATGATAGCGATCGTGGCCCACGACTCCACTCCGGGCTTCGAACGCACGTTTGCCGTCGACTGGATCAGTTTCTTCGAGAAGAACACCTCCGTGCTGCGCGATGGTCAGTGGGTGCAGATCGACGTGCCCGCAGACGTGAACCTGAGCTCGCACCGCGAATGGCTGCTGTTCCGCCCGCAGCGTGACTGGACCGTCAACGGCACCACCCACCCGGCGGGTTCCCTGCTCGCGGCCGGGTTCGAGGACTTCCTCGCCGGCTCCCGGGAGCTCGCCGTGCTCTTCACGCCCGATCCGCACACCTCCCTGCAGTCCTGGAGCTGGACGCGGGACTTCCTGCTGCTGAACCTGCTCCGGGACGTGTCCTCGGAAATCCACGTCCTGGATCCGCGACGCCCGGGGACGGACGCCGCGTGGGAGGCCACCGTGCTGGATGCCTGCCCGCCCCTGCACGACGTCAACGCCTTCGCGGTGGATGACGAAGACGACGCCGAAGGCTCGGACGACGACGGCACCGGCGGCACCGCCTCGGTGGCCGAGGGCGAGGCGCCGGGCGCAGGGAACGACTTCTGGCTCGTGGCCACCGGTTTCACGACGCCCACCACCCTGACCCGAGGGACGCTCGCACGGGGCAATAGCTCCGTGACCAGCACGCACGAGGTGATCCGGACCTCGCCGTCGTTCTTCAACGAGGCCGACTATGAAGTCCAGCAGCACTTCGCGGTCTCCAGCGACGGCACCAAGATCCCTTACTTCCAGGTGGCCGCCAAGGACCTGGTGCTGGACGGCCAGAACCCCACCCAGCTATCCGGCTATGGCGGCTTCGAGATTTCGCGGACTCCGGCGTACAGCGGAGCGATCGGCCGGGCATGGCTGGAGCGGCGTACCGCGGAGTCCGGCGGGGCCGAGGGTGGGGCCACGCACCGCCGCGGCGGTGTCTACGTGGTGGCGAACATCCGCGGCGGCGGCGAGTACGGGCCGGCCTGGCACCGCGCGGCGTTGCAGGGCAACCGCCACCGCGCCTATGAAGACTTCGCTGCCGTGGCGAAGGACCTGATCTCCCGCGGTGTCACTTCCCGGGAGCGGCTCGGCTGCGTGGGCGGCTCCAACGGCGGGCTGCTGGTGGGCAACATGCTCACGCAGTACCCGGAGCTGTTCGGTGCCGTGTCCTGCGGGGTTCCGCTCCTGGACATGCGCCGGTACACCAAACTTTCCGCGGGCTATTCCTGGATTGGCGAATACGGCGACCCTGACGTGCCGGAGCAGTGGGAGTTCCTGAAGACGTTCTCCCCGTACCACCAGCTCAAGGACGGCGTGGACTACCCGGAGACGTTTATCTGGACGGCGACCTCCGATGACCGGGTGGGGCCGGTCCAGGCCCGGAAGATGGCGGCCCGCATGCAGGCCATGGGCATCCCCAATGTCTGGTTCCACGAAGCCCTCGAGGGCGGCCACGCGGGGGCCTCGGACAACCGGCAGGCTGCGGCCCTGCAGAGCCGCAGCCAGCATTTCCTGTGGCGGGCCCTGGCCGGCCAGGAGGCCTGATGCCGCACCCCCGAAAGCGGTAAGCCACGCGGGGCCACTTCGCGCCCATCCGGTGCCCCAATTATTGGCCGGAAGTGACCCCGCGATGTCCCCGGCGGGCCGTTTTGCACTGCGTGGCACCTTCTGCGTATCCTTGGTTGGCTAGTTAATAGCAATTGGAGACGTGCCAGAGCGGCCGAATGGGCTTCACTGCTAATGAAGTGTGGGGCACAACTCCACCGGGGGTTCAAATCCCCCCGTCTCCGCGTTTGGCCCCGGTCCTCGGACCGGGGCCTTTTGCGTACCCGGCACATGGCGGCCCGGGGCCTGGTCCTGCCCGCGCCGGGCCTGCTCCCGGGCAGATCAGGGCGGATCGGCGTCGTTCATCCGCCCTGATCTGCACCCGTGACGCCGGGGCAGCGCTGCGACGGCACCGTCTGCAGCAACCCGCTCCCGTCCGGTGGCCGGACGCCTCGCGCCCAGCGGCGGATCCGGATGGCAGGATAGGCCCATGTCGAGCAACAAGGAATTTGACGCCATCATCGTCGGCGGCGGCCACAACGGCCTGGCCGCGGCCGCGTACCTGGCCAAGGCCGGGCGGGAGGTCCTGGTCCTGGAAAAGCTGGAGCACCCCGGCGGCGCCGCGGTGTCCGCGCACGCGTTCGACGGCGTCGACGCCCGCCTCTCGCGCTACTCGTACCTCGTCAGCCTCCTGCCCCAGCAGATCATCGATGACCTCGGCCTGCGCGTCACGCTGGCGCGGCGGCGCTATTCCTCCTACACCCCGGACCCTGCGGACGGCAGCCGGGCCCTGCTGGTGGACAACGGGGACGAGGCCGCCACTGCGGCGTCCTTCGCCGCCGTCGGCGCGCCCGACGGCGAGTTCCGCGCCTTCACCGCGTTCTACGCCGCCTGCCGGCAGCTCACTGAAGCCCTCTGGCCCACCATGACCTCGCCGCTGCTGCCCCGATCCGTTGCGCGTTCCCTCGCCGCCCGGGCCGGCGTCGCCGAGGCATGGGAGGCCATGATCGAACATCCCATCGGGCACGCCATCAGCAAGAATTTGGGCAGCGACCTGGTCCGCGGCGTGGTCCTGACGGATGCGCTGATCGGGACGTTCGCCCAGGCCGACGACGAGGACCTGCAGCAAAACATCTGCTTCCTCTACCACCTGATAGGCGGTGGAACGGGCGACTGGGACGTGCCGGTCGGCGGCATGGGCGCGGTGTCCGGCGAGCTGGAGCGGGCCGCCCGCGACGCCGGCGCGACCATCCTGACTTCCGCGGACGTCACGGCGGTCCGGCCCGGCGGCGTCGTGGACTACCGCCACGGCGGCCAGGACCACACGGTAACCGCCGCGTGGGTCCTGTCCAATGTGGCGCCGGCCGTCCTGAACCGGCTGCGCAGCCGGCCTGCCGAGGGCGCCGCTGCCGGCGCCGCTGCCGCTGGCATTTCAGCGGGCGCCGCGGCCGCTGCCGGCAACCCGAACCATCGCCGCGAGGGCGCCCAGGTCAAGGTCAACCTGCTGCTCAAACGGCTCCCGGAGCTCCTGGACGGATCCGTCAGCCCGGAGGCCGCCTTCGGCGGGACGTTCCACATCAACGAGACGTGGTCCCAGCTCGACGCCGCCTACCGCACCGCCGCCGCCGGGTCCGTGCCCTCGCCGCTGCCGTGCGAAATCTACTGCCATTCGCTGACCGACCCCAGCATCCTGTCCCCGGAACTGCAGGCCGCCGGCGCCCAGACGCTGACCGTCTTTGGCCTGCACGTCCCGCACCGGCTGGTCACGGCCGAGAACAACGAGGACCGCCGCGCCGAGCTGCAGGCGGCCGTCCTGGCCTCCCTGAACTCCGTCCTGGCCGAGCCGATTGAGGATCTGCTCCTGACAGATCCGGACGGGAGGCCCTGCATCGAAACCAAGACCACCTTGGACATTGAACGCGCCGTCGGCATGCCCCAGGGCAACATCTTCCACGGCGGCCTCGACTGGCCGTTCGTGGAGGACGGCGAACCGCTGGACACCCCGGCGCGCCGCTGGGGCGTGGCGACGGACGATCCGCAGATCCTGCTCTGCGGTTCCGGCGCCCGCCGCGGCGGCGCCGTCAGTGCCATCGGCGGCCACAACGCCGCCATGGCCGTGTTGGAATCGGAACCGCCCCTCCGCAATGGGTGAACCGGAACTCGGAGAACCGCGCATGAAAGCCTCGTCGCGTGGCGTCCCGGCCGGGGGCAGCTGGAGCCCGCGGCTGGCGCTCTTAGTGGCTGCGACGTTCTTCATGGAATTCCTCGACGGGACCGTCCTGACCACGGCCATACCCAGTATCGCCGCGGATTTCGACGTGCCCGCCGCCGACGTCAACATCACCATGACGGCCTACCTGATGACGGTGGCGATGGGCATCCCGCTCAGCGGCTGGCTCGCGGAGCGGCTCGGTGCCCGCCGGGTGTTCTGTCTCGCCATTGCAATCTTCACGGCGGCGTCGCTGCTCTGCGCGCTCAGCCAGGACCTGACAATGCTGACCATGAGCCGTGTCCTGCAGGGTGCTGGCGGCGCCATGATGGTCCCTGTGGGCACGCTGGTGGTGCTCCGCGGAACGCCGAAGAAGGAGTTGCTGCGGGCCACCGCCTTCCTGGTGTGGCCCGGGCTGCTGGCCCCGGTCCTTGCCCCGCTCGTGGGCGGAGCGCTCACCACGTACCTGTCCTGGCACTGGATCTTCCTGGTCAACCTCCCCCTGGGCCTGGCGGCGTTCCTGGCCGCGCTGCGCCTGGTTCCCGCAGTGGGCGGCGACAGCACGCGGCGCCTCGACTGGCTCGGCCTGGTCCTCACCACGCTCGGGGTGGGGTCCCTGCTCATTGGTCTGGAACTGATCGGCGGCCGCGACGCCGGACTGCTGGCGGCCGCGGGGATCGTAGTGGGCCTGCTGTTTCTGACCGCAGCCGCGGCCTCGATGCGACGGACCAGCACGCCACTGTTCAATCTGTCCGTCTTCGGCGCACGGACGTTCCGCGCAACAGCGACGGGAGGCTTTGTGTACCGCCTGACCATCAGCGCCGTGCCGTTCCTGCTGCCGCTGATGTTCCAGGCCGGCTTCGGCTGGGACCCGCTGCGCGCCGGGGCGATGGTGTCCGCCGTGTTCGTGGGGAACATCGGAATTAAGCCCGCTACGACGCCCCTGATCCGGCGCTTCGGTTTCAAACCCGTTCTGGCGTTCGCATCGCTGGCCTCGGCCGCCACTTTTGCGCTGTGCGCACTGCTCGAGGCCGGCACGCCGGAGCCGCTGATTGTCGCCGTGCTGGTGGCCAGCGGAGCGTTCCGCTCGATCGGGTTCTCGGCCTACGCTTCCGTCCAGTACGCCGACGTCGCCCCGGGCCAACTGCCGTCCGCCAATGCCGTCTCCGCCACGCTCGTGCAGCTCTCCACAGCGGCCGGGATCGCTGTCGGGGCGCTCCTGCTGCGGGTCTTCGAGGCAAGCAGCCACGCCGCAGGAACCATCGGTGTCGCCGGGGGTCTTGCCGCCGGCGATCCGGCGGCGCCGTACCGGGCAGCATTCGTGGCCATCGCGGTCCTGATGCTCCTGAGCACGCTGGACAGCCTGGCCCTCCCCCGCCACGCCGGCGCGGAGGTCAGCCGGCCTGGCCCAGCACCAGCGGCAGAACGGCGCCGGCGCCGGCGAGCCTGAGGGCCCGCCCGGAGATGGTCAGGGTCCAGCGGCTGTCCACGAGGTCGTCCACCAGCATGACGCTCTGGCCACGGATTCCAGCCAGGGCGTCCTCCAGCTCCGGTCCCACCACCAGGCGGTCCCAGACGCCGGCGAGCCGGTAGGCACTGTTCCCGCCGCGGCCGCCGGTGGGTCCGCCGTGATTGAGCTGCAGCTGGCCGAGATACGGGATGCGGCCGATCTCGGAGATCCCGCGGGCCAGGGAGTCCACCAGCAGCGGCTTCCCGCGGGAGGGCAGGCTGATGATCGCGGCCGGCCGGCCGGCCCCGCTCCAGCCCGGGGACCGGGCATCTCCCGCGCCCCATTCCCGGAGCACCTGAACGCAGGCCTGCAGCATGCCGGGGTCTACGGCCCGGTCGGGTGCACCGGCGGCGAAGGCCTCGCGCAGGGCCCCGCCCCAGCCGAGGTCCGTCAGGCGCGCCAGCACCCGGCCGTCGGCGAGCGCTTCATCGGGCTTGATCTTGCCCTTGACGGGCACACCCAGGCGGTCCATTCCGCTGGGCCACTGCAGCCGCGGTTCAAGGACGACGCCGGCCCGGCGAAGGGTCTGCCCTGCGGTCTCCGTGGCGTCCTCGGCGATGTCGGCCCGGAACCAGCGGCCAGCGCAGTTGTCGCAGCGGCCGCAGGCGCGGGCTGTTTCGTCGTCCAGTACCGAGGTGATGTATTCCATTCGGCAGCCCGCGGTGTCCTGGTAGATGACCATCGAGTCCTGTTCATCCACCCGGGCCTCGGCGATCCGGCTGTACCGCTCGGCGTCGTAGTTCCACGGCTGTCCCGTGGAGCGCCAGCCGCCGCCGACGCGTTCGACGGCGCCGTCCACGGCCAGGACCTTCAACAGCAGCTCCAGCGGGGTGCGGCGCAGGTCCACCCGGGCCTCGAGCGCCACTGTGGACACTGCCGTTCCGGCCTCGGCGAGGGCTGTCAGGACGGCGGCAGCCTTTTCCTCGGACGGCATAGACGCGGTGGCAAAGTACTGCCAGATGTCGCGGTCCTCCGAACCGGGCAGCAGCAGGACATCGGCGTTCGCCGCGCCACGCCCGGCGCGGCCCACCTGCTGGTAATACGCCACCGGCGAGGACGGCGCGCCAAGGTGCACCACGAAGCCGAGGTCCGGCTTGTCGAAGCCCATGCCGAGCGCGGACGTGGCCACGAGGGCCTTGACCTGGTTGTCCTTAAGGAGATGCTCGGCGCGTTCCCGGTCCGCGGGGTCCGTGCGGCCGGTGTAGGCGAGCACCTCATGCCCCGCTTCGGCCAAGAGGCGGGCAGTGTCCTCGGCCGCCGACACCGTGAGCGTGTAAATGATGCCGCTGCCCTGCAAATCCTGCAGGTGGGTCAACAGCCAGCCCAGCCGTTCGCGGGAATCGGGCAGTGTCAGGACACCCAGCCGGAGCGAATCCCGGCCCAGGGCGCCCCGTATGGTGAGCACGTCCTTGCCGAGCTGCTCCTCGATGTCATGCACCACCCGGGAATTGGCCGTGGCGGTGGTGGCGAGCACCGGGACGGTGTCCGGCAGCTGTGTGATGAGGTCCGCGATGCGCCGGTAGTCGGGGCGGAAGTCGTGGCCCCAGTCCGAGATGCAGTGGGCCTCGTCAACCACCAGCAGCCCGGTCCGGCGCACGAGCTCGGGGAGCTGGTTTTCCCGGAAGGACGGGTTGGTGAGGCGCTCTGGCGAGACCAGCAGGACGTCCACTTCATCGGCGGCGAGCTGCTCGCGGACGGTGTCCCACTCCAACTGGTTCGCGGAGTTGATAGCGACCGCCCGCACCCCGGCCCGCGCCGCGGCCGCGACCTGGTCACGCATGAGCGCCAGGAGCGGGGAGACGATCAGGGTGGGGCCGGCGCCACGGCGGCGCAGCAGCAGGGAGGCGACGAAATACACGGCCGACTTCCCCCAGCCGGTGCGCTGCACCACCAGCGCCCGCCTGCCGCCGTCGACCAGGGCCTCAATGGCCTCGAACTGGCCGTCATGGAACTCCGCCCCAGGGTGGCCCACGAGCTCCCGCAGCACAGTCTGGGCCTGTTCCCGGGTCGAGGCCGTGGTGTCGGCGAGGGCGGTGCTGGAAAGGGCGTTCTGGTTACTGGCCATTGCTTCAGTATCCCAGCCCCCTCCGACAGCCATGAAGCCGGGGCCCGCTATGTGCACATCCCAGCCTGTGGACAAGCGTGCGGACACAGGTCACGGCGTCAGCGCCGCAACGTAAGATAAGACGCGTGACTACGGACAAGACAAAGACTTTTGACCTCTCGACCTCGTTCAAGGCCTATGACGTGCGCGGAATCGTGGGGCAATCCATTACCGCGGAAATCGTCGAAGCCGTCGGTGCTGCCTTCGTCGACGTCCTGGAACTCTCGGGGCAGACCGTGCTGGTGGGCGGGGACATGCGCCCCTCCTCCCCCGAGTTCGCCAAAGCCTTCGCCAACGGCGCAGCCACCCGCGGCGCCAACGTCCAGCTGCTGGACCTGATCTCCACCGACGAGCTCTACTACGCCTGCGGCGCCCTCAACGCCGCCGGCGCCACGTTCACCGCGAGCCACAACCCGGCCGAATACAACGGCATCAAGATGGCCAAGGCCGGCGCCGTGCCGATCTCCTCCGAAACCGGGCTCATGGAAATCCAAGCCCGCGCCGAGGAATACCTCAACGCCGGCACCATCCCCGCGGCCGGCAGCATTGGCCTCATTGGCGTGCAGGACGTCCTCAAGGGCTATTCGGAGTACCTGCGCGGCCTGGTGGACCTGCGCGGTTCACGGCCGCTGAAGGTTGTGGTCGATGCCGGCAACGGCATGGCCGGCCTCACCACCCCGGCCGTGCTTGGCGATGCCCTGCTGCCCAAGCTCCCCCTGGAGATCGTGCCGCTGTACTTCGAGCTCGACGGATCTTTCCCGAACCACCCGGCCAACCCTCTGGAACCGGAAAACCTGCGCGACCTGCAGGCCGCCGTCCTAGAGCATGGCGCGGACATCGGCCTGGCGTTCGACGGCGACGCCGACCGCTGCTTCGTCATCGACGAAAAGGGCGAGCCCGTCTCGCCGTCGGCCATCACGGGCATGGTGGCCCGCCGCGAAATCGCCCGCGCGCAGGGCATCGGCGAAGACACGCCCACCGTCATCCACAACCTGCTGACCTCCCGCGCGGTTCCGGAACTCGTGGAGCGCCTCGGCGGCCGCCCCGTCCGTACCCGCGTGGGGCACTCCTTCATCAAGGCCGTCATGGCCGCGGAAGGAGCCATCTTCGGCGGGGAACACTCGGCCCACTTCTACTTCCGCGACTTCTGGAACGCGGACACCGGCATGTTGGCCGCCATGCACGTCCTGGCCGCCCTGGGCGAGCAGGACGGACCGCTCTCCGAGCTCGGCCGCGAATACGAGCCGTACCAGTCATCCGGCGAGATCAATTCGGAAATCGAGGACAAGGCCGCCGCGGTCGAGCGGGTCCGCAAGGATTTCCACGACGACGACGTCGAGGTCGACTATCTCGACGGCAGCACCTTTATCGCCGCCGACGGCAGCTACTGGTTCAACCTGCGCCCGTCCAACACCGAGCCGTTCCTGCGCCTCAACGTCGAAGCCGCGGACACCGCCACTATGGAACGCGTCCGCGACCGCGTCCTGGCGCTGGTCCGGGGCTAGCCGTGGCCGCACACCCCGAAGAGTCCTCGAACACCGGTTCCTGGCGCGAGTCCGTGCCGGACGCCAGCGCCACGGACCTGGAGAACCTGCTGGGGACCGGCGTCGGCGCCGCGCAGGAGCAGCTGGAACGCAACGGCGGCTTCCTGCCGTTCGCCCTGGTGGTGCAGAACGACGGCGAGGTCCGGCTGGTTGCTGTGACCCCCGCGGACGCGAGCGACGGATCGCAAGGCGACTTCGACGCGGACGCCATGATCCGGGACCTCCATGAGCTGCTCCGGCAGCACCGGGAGGAGTTCCGGGCCGCCGCCGTCGTCTGTGACATCACGCTGCTCGAGGAAGACTCGGACGCCATTCACGTTGCGGCAGAGCACCAGGACGGCTCCTTGTTCGCCGCGGTCCTGCCCTACGCCGCGAACGCCGGGACGCACGAACTCGAATTTGGCCAGCTGGCCGCCGATACCAACGAGCCCGCCGTCTGGGTGGACTAGACCTCCCTTAGGCTGGGGATATGAAGATCAATGCGTTCGCCGATGTGAGCCTGCGCGCTTTGCTGGTGCTCGCGGCCGCTCCTGACGGCGGGCTCCTGACCACCCAGAGCATTGCCGACGCCGTCGGCACCCCGTACAACCACGTCAGCAAGGCGATGGCAAAGCTGCGCGCACTGGGCCTGATCGACGTCGAACGCGGCCGCAACGGCGGTTCCCGGCTGAGCAGCGCCGGCCGGACCGCTACGGTGGGCCAGCTGCTGAGGCAACTCGACACCCGTCTGGACCCGGCCGACTGCATTGCCTCGGGCGGCACGTGCCCGCTCATCACCGAATGCCGCCTCCGGGCCGCGCTTGCCCGGGCCCGCGAAGCCTTTTATAGCGAACTCGACGGGATTGTGATCGCCTCGCTGCCGACCTCACGGCAGATGACACCGGTGTTCGAGGCGATCGGGCTGCGGCCCGGGCTGTAGGATGCACTCAGGTCCTCGGCCGCCCGGCCTGCCCAGCAGCAGCACCGACTGCCCGACACGCCCGAAAACACCCGATTTGCGTCGTTCTTCTACGGCATGTAGAAATAAGGCATAAATACACGCATTTCAAATGACAGTATTTACATCGCGGTCCGGTTGAAGACCCCCGGGCCACTATCTCAGGAGTCAACATGCTCTCGGACAAGTCCTTCCCCGTCATCGAGGCCACCCTGCCGCTCGTCGGTTCCCGGATCGGGGAGATCACCCCCAAGTTTTATGCACGCCTCTTCGCCGCCCACCCGGAACTGCTGGACGGGCTCTTCAGCCGCTCGAACCAGGGCAACGGCAACCAGCAGCAGGCCCTGGCCGGAAGCATCGCCGCTTTCGCGAGCCACCTGGTCAGCAACCCGGGGACCCTGCCGGAGACGGTGCTGTCCCGCATCGCGCACCGCCACGCTTCCCTCGGCATCACGGAACCGCAGTACCAGGTGGTCTACGAGCACCTCTTCGCGGCCATCGCCGACGACCTGGCACTGGTTATCACCCCGGAAATCGCCGAGGCCTGGACCGAGGTCTACTGGCTCATGGCGGACGCGCTGATCAAGCTCGAGAAGGGCCTCTACGCCGCCCAGGCCAACGGCAAGATGTGGACCCCCTGGAAGGTCGCCGCCAAGACCCCCGCCGGCACCGGCTCCATCACCTTCACCCTGGAACCGGCCGACGACACCCCCATCACCGCTGCCCTCCCCGGCCAGTACGTCAGCGTCAAGGTCACCGTTGCGGACGGGCTCCGCCAGGTCCGCCAGTATTCCCTCTCCGGCGACGCCGGCACCAGCCGCAGCTTCACCACCAAGCTCGACGACGGCGGCGAGGTCTCCCCCGTGCTGCACAACAGCGTCGAGGTCGGCGACATCATCGAAATCTCCAACCCCTACGGCGAAATCACGCTCAAGGAGGGCGACGGCCCCGTGGTCCTGGCCTCGGCCGGCATCGGCTGCACGCCCACGGCGTCCATTCTGCGCTCCCTGGCCGAGTCCGGCTCGGACCGCCAGGTCCTGGTCCTGCACGCCGAAAGCACCCTGGACAGCTGGGCGCTGCGCTCCCAGATGACGGACGACGTCGCACGCCTCGACGGCGCCGACCTGCAGCTCTGGCTGGAGGAACCGCAGGCCGGCTCGAACGCAGGTTTCATGTCCCTGCGCGAGGTGGACCTCCCGGCCAACGCCTCGCTGTACCTGTGCGGTCCGCTGCCGTTCATGAAGAACATCCGCAACGAGGCCATCAACGCCGGCATCCCGGCCACGAAGATCCACTACGAGGTCTTCGGCCCGGACATCTGGCTCGCCAGCTAAACTACTCATCGACGGCGGCCCCGCACCTTTCGCAACAAAGGTGCGGGGCCGCCGTCGTGGTTCACCTGACAAAGCAGCCAGGCCGGGCTCACCCCGCGGCAGGCGCGCCGGTGATCGCATGGCCGAAGCGCAGGAGATTGCCGGGGTCATACGTGGCCTTCGCGGACCGCATCCGCTCGTAGACCGCAGGAGACCACGCCCTGGCCCGGTCGGCCTCGTCGCCCGGCTCGCCATGGAAATTGACCAGCGTGTATCCGGTTGAGTGGGGAGCCATCGCGGCAAGGATCCCGCGGATGGATGCCGCCACCGCCTCCGCAATGGGCGGCACCTTGAAGCCGACGAGGAACAGCAGGAAGGCCGCGTCCCGCCCCGACACCGCATCCGGCACTGCATCTGGCATAACCCCCGGCCGGGACAGTGCAGGCCGGGACAGTGCCCCACCGAGCGGCCGGATCTCCACCAGCAGCAGCGGGCAGTCCGAACCGTCCCCGGTGAGCTCGAGCAGGTCCGCAACAGTCTCGTCGCCGAAATCCTTCAGGAGCGCTCCGCCTTCAGTGAAGGGCAGCGGGTCCGCGGGGTCCATGTGGATCTGGTCGACGTCGAGGTAGCTCATGGGCCCGGCCGTGTCCATCAATGGAGTCGAGACTGCGCGCATCGGGGCAAGCAGCGCGTCGCCGTCCTCGCGGTTGCCCAGGAAGGCAAAGCGCAGGTGCACGACGAACTGGTTCCGCAGCGGTTCGGGTACGAAGTCCATGTCCGGGAGACGCAGCAGGGAGACCGATGGCGAGGCGTCGTCGGGCAGGGTGGGCAGCCATTGACGGAAGGCGGCCAGGATCGTGGCCGCATCTGCCCCGGGATAGATGATGCCGCCTCCGTAGAACTCACTGACGGGAAAGAGGCTGAACTCGAGTGCGGTCACGATCCCGAAGTTGCCTTTGCCCCCGCGCATCAGTGAAAACAGCTCGGCCTCGGCGTCGGCGTCGTTCCGCCGCAGCGCGCCGTCGGCGGTGACGATGTCCATGCTGCGGACGTGGTCCGCCGCGAAGCCGTGGGCGCGGCCGAGGACGGGCAGCCCGCCACCCACTGTGTACCCGACGACGCCCACATCGGTACTCGAGCCGTGCAATCCGACTAATCCGTGCGGCACGCTCGCCTCCAGGAGGGTGCGCCACTTCACTCCGGCGCCGACGCGTGCGGTGCGTTCAACCGGATCGATCTGCAGGTCCTGCAGGCGCCGCGTGTTGATGAGCAGGCCGCCATCGATCGCTGAATCGGCGCCGTGCCCGGTGGACTGGACGGACACGGGAATCCGGTGTTCTGCCGCCCATTTCACCGCGGCTGCGACGTCCTGGGCATCTGCGGCGCCAAGAACGACGTCGGGCCGGTGCACCGTTGCGACGTTGAAGGCGAAGGTCTCCTCCGCGAATTCGGGGCTGCCCGGCAACACGACCGGGCCGCCGACCGCCCTGGACAAGGCATGGATGTCGTCGCTGACAAGCATGTTGCACTCCTGAAATCTCGCTGGCCGCGAGCATGTCGGGGGCGCGGCTGCACCCGCCCGGAATGCCTCCCAGCGCCCTCTCCAGTCGGCGGCCGGCCCGGCTGATGGAATGCGGACAAGCCTAGGGGCGTGCTCGGATGCGGCCTAGGGACCTAAGTCCCGGCGGGACCCGCAACAGGAAACGGCGGCCCCGCACCTTTGAAAGGTGCGGGGCCGCCGTCGTTGTCGCTGAGTGCCGGCTGCTACTGCTGAACGGCCATGCGGGCCTTCAGGCCGTCCAGCTCGGCCTGCAGTGCCTCGGGCAGCGAGCTGCCGAAGTTCGCGAACCAATCCTCGATGGAGGCCAGCTCAGTGGCCCACTCGGCCGGATCAACCCGGACGGCTTCTTCAACCTGGGCGGGCGTCATGTCCAGGCCGGTGAGGTCGATTGCGTCAGCGGTGGGGACGAACCCGATGGGGGTCTCCACGGCGTCGGCCTTGCCCTCGAGGCGTTCGATGGCCCACTTCAGGACACGGGAGTTGTCCCCGAAGCCGGGCCAGGCGAAGCCGCCCTCGGAATTGCGGCGGAACCAGTTGACCAGGAAGATCTTGGGCAGGCGCTCCGGGTTGGCCTTGGCGGACAGGTTGACCCAGTGGTTCAGGTAATCGCCTGCGTCGTAGCCGATGAAGGGCAGCATCGCCATCGGATCCCGGCGGACAACGCCGACGGCACCGGCAGCCGCGGCTGTGGTCTCGGAGGACAGCGTGGAGCCCATGAAGATGCCGTTGGACCAACTGCGCGCCTCGGTGACCAGCGGGATGGTGGTCTTGCGGCGCCCGCCGAACAGGATCGCGGAAAGCTCCACACCGTCCGGGTTGTAGTACTCCTCGGCCAGCATGTCGATCTGGTCGATCGGCGTGCAGAAGCGGGAGTTCGGGTGGGCAGCGGGCTTGTCCGAATCGGGCGTCCAGGAGTTACCCTGCCAGTCGGTCAGGTGTGCGGGCACTTCCTCGGTCATGCCCTCCCACCACACGCCGCCGTCGTCCGTGAGGGCGACGTTGGTGAAGATGCTGTGGCCCTTGGCGATGGCGCGCATCGCGTTGGGGTTGGTGCCCCAGCCGGTGCCCGGGGCCACGCCGAACAGGCCGGCCTCAGGGTTGACGGCGCGGAGCTCGCCTTCCTTGCCGAACCGCATCCAGGTGATGTCGTCACCGAGGGTTTCGACCTTCCAGCCCTCGATGGTCGGATCCAGCAGGGCGAGGTTGGTCTTGCCGCAGGCCGACGGGAAGGCCGCGGAGACGTAGTAGTTCTTCTTCTCCGGCGAGGTCAGCTTGAGAATGAGCATGTGCTCGGCCAGCCAGCCTTCGTCCCGTGCCATCACCGAGGCGATGCGCAGCGCGTAGCACTTCTTGCCGAGCAGGGCGTTGCCGCCGTAGCCGGAGCCGAAGGACCAGATGGAGCGCTCCTCCGGGAAGTGGACAATCCACTTGTCCGGGTTGCACGGCCACGGGACATCAACCTGGCCGGGGGCCAGCGGGGCGCCCAGGGAGTGCAGGGCGGGGACGAAGAACGCGTTGGTAGCGGTGATCTTGTCCAGAACCTTGGTGCCGATAG
The DNA here is from genome assembly GCF_918697925.1 of Arthrobacter sp. Bi26. Taxonomy (GTDB): domain Bacteria; phylum Actinomycetota; class Actinomycetes; order Actinomycetales; family Micrococcaceae; genus Arthrobacter. The sequence continues at coordinate 10,302 of NZ_CAKKMF010000011.1, read as the reverse complement.
TGGCCATGATGCGCATGGAGGCGACAACGTAGGCACTGTCGGTGATTTCGACGCCGAATTTGGGGTCCTCGGCGTCGAGGTGGCCCATCACGAAGGGGATCACGTACATGGTGCGGCCGCGCATGGAGCCGGCGAACAGGCCGCGCAGCTTTTCCTTCATCTGCGCCGGGGCCATCCAGTTGTTGGTGAAGCCTGCGTCGTGTTCCTTCTCGGAGCAGATGAAGGTCTGCTCTTCGACGCGGGCCACGTCGGCGGGGTCAGAGAACGCCGCGAAGGACTTGGGGAAGAGGTCCTCGTTCAGCCGGGTCAGGGTGCCTGCGGCCACGAGCTCGTCAGTGAGCCGCGTGTTCTCCGCTTCCGACCCGTCAACCCAGTAGATCCGGTCCGGCTGAGTCAGTTCAGCCACCTCTTCTACCCATGCCAGCAGACCGGCATGTGTGGTGGGTGCTTTTTCAAGCAACGGCAGTCGCGCCAGATCTCCCATTACGGTTCCCTTCCTCGGGTTCAGTGGTGTGTCCTAAATGCTAGGGCTCGGCAGGGTGCCCATTTCGGGCCCGGACATGGGATGACCAAGCCGGCTCAAATCAAAAACCGCGGAAATTCAAGGAAGTAGCCAGCCGCCATGCACCCGTTTAGTGACTAAGGTCACATAGACCGGTCTAGTCGGCTAAATTACACCCGCTTCGATTTGTAACTGGGCGCGGCCTCGCGTAAAGTAATTCGAGGTTCGGGGAGCGAGAAGTTCTCCAAGAGCCGAGAATGCGCCCATAGCTCAGCTGGATAGAGCGTCTGTCTACGGAACAGAAGGTCAGGGGTTCGAATCCCTTTGGGCGCACAGAAGAAGAAGATCCGCCCCGGTTCGCCGGGGCGGATCTTATGTTTTAAGCGCCCGCGGTACGCGCAAAGTACAGATGCCAAGCACACCCGCAAAGTACACAGGCACGGTACACAGCCAGGGGCTAGCGGCCCACGCAGCAGGGATCAGCCCGTGGCCTGGGCGATGATGTCCCGAATTGCGTCGAAATGGGTGCTGAGCCGTTCGGCTGCCAGGGCCTTATCCGCCGAGGCGACAGCCTCATAGATCCCCCTGTGCTGCGCCGCCGTCGCCGGGAGGTCGACGGCGTACGGACCGCCGAGTTCGAGGTGGATGGTGCGGTACACCTTCCAGAAGACATCCATCAGGCTGATCAATAAATCGTTGTTCAGCGGCTCGAAAAGCCGGCGGTGGAACTCCGCGTCGGCCTCGATGAAGGGCTCCCCGGCAGCAGCCAGCGCTTCCATCCGATGCACAGATTCCTCCACGGCGGCCAGCTGCTCTGCGCTGATCCGGTCCATGGCAGCGCCTACCAAGCCGGATTCGAGCGCTTGCCGGACCTCCACGAGCTGCAGGGCTTCCTCACCGTGATGGCGCAGCGACAGCCGGGCCCGGAACGTGAGCCCGTCAGTCAGGGCTTCGAAATTGCTCGGCGCCACAAACATGCCGAAGCCGTGGCGGATCTCGATGACACCCAGCGCCTGGAGCGCCTTCAGGGACTCCCTCAGCGTGTTGCGGCCGACGCCGAGGGCCGCAGTGAGCTCGCTCTCCGTCGGCAACGGGTCCCCGGGAACAAGGTCGCGCTCAAGGATCAGCTCCAGGATGTCCGACTGAAGTGCCCGGAGCCGGGTCTGGGCACTGAACCTCGCCAGCGGTATGGCCGTGCCTGTTGTCATGTTGCGTGCGGCCATGGCCGCCTCCTCCCCCAAGTATGGTCCCAACAGTAGCGACCGTCCCCCCCGCCTGCAAAGGGCCCGGCCCGGCATATTACGCCGGAACCCAGCACCGCCGGCGCCCGGGGCGCCCGCCCGGATCCGGCCAGGGCCCCGGCGTAGGCTGGTGCCATGACAGCACAGCTTCTGCGGGAATTCGATGTCATTGTGATCGGCGCGGGCGCCGTGGGCGAAAACGTGGCGGACCGCGTGGTCCGCGGCGGCCTGACGGCGGTGCTCATCGAGGCGGAGCTGGTAGGCGGCGAGTGCTCGTACTGGGCCTGCATGCCCTCGAAAGCGCTCCTGCGCCCGGGAACCGCACTGCACGGGGCCCAGACTGTCCCGGGAGCCCAGGAAGCCGTCACGCGCACCCTGGATCCGGCAGCCGTCCTGAAGCGCCGGGACTACTTCACCTCGAACTGGCAGGACGACAGCCAGGTCAAGTGGGTGGAGGACACCGGGATCGAGCTGATCCGCGGCCATGGCTGGATCACCGCCCCGCGGCAGGTCGAAGTGGCAGGGCTGGACGGCAACAGCTACGCGCTGACGGCCCGGCACGCCGTGGTGGTCGCCACGGGATCCACCCCCAACCAGCCGCCGGTCGAAGGGCTTCACGACGTCGAGTACTGGACCACCAGGGAGGCGACCTCCGCCCGCGCCGTCCCGGCGCGGCTGGCGGTCCTAGGCGGCGGGGTTGCCGGCGTCGAACTCGCCCAGGCCTATGCCCGCCTTGGCGCGTCCGTGACTCTCGTGGCCCGCGGCAGCCTGTTGGGCGTTTTCCCGGAGCAGGCCGCCGACCTGGTCGCGGCCGGGTTGCGCGCCGACGGCGTCGACCTCCGCCTGCATACAGGGACCCGGAGCGTGCACGAGAACGACGACGGCTCCCTCACGGTCGTGCTCGACGGCGGCCCCAAGGACAACCCGGGCCCGGCCCATGGCGCCACGGTGACGGCGGACAAGCTGCTCGTCACCACCGGCCGGCACCCCGCCCTTGAGGGACTCGGCCTGGACAGCGTCGGCCTCCCGGCGCCCGAGGGCGGGACCCTGCGGCTCACTACCGATTCCACCGGACTAGTCCACCAAGCCACCGACAACGAAGTGTCCGGCAACCCGTGGCTCTATGCTGCCGGCGACGCCGCCGGACGGGCCATGCTGACCCACCAGGGCAAGTACGGTGCCCGGGCCACGGGAGACGCCATTGCCGCCCGGGCCAAGGGCGAACTCACCGGCGAGCCGGCACCGTGGAGCCGTTTTGCCCAGACGGCATATGAGCACGCTGTGCCGAATGTGGTGTTCACCGACCCGGAGCTGGCGAATGTCGGCCGGACCATGGCGCAGGCGGAGAAAGACGGTTTCCGGGCCTCTGCCGTGGAGCTTCCCATCCAGGTGGCCGGCTCGTCCCTGCACGCCGAACACTATGAAGGGTGGGCGCAGCTGGTCATCGACGAGGACCGCAGGGTGCTGCTGGGCGCCACGTTCGCCGGCCCGGATGTGGCCGAACTCCTGCATGCCGCCACGATTGCGGTGGTGGGGGAAGTTCCGCTGGAGCGTCTGTGGCACGCCGTGCCCTCCTATCCGACCATCAGCGAAGTCTGGCTCCGCCTGCTGGAGGAATACGGCCTCTGAACCGGCCGGAGCGGCTGCGGCACGTCTGGTTCATCACACCCAACCCATTCTATTTGAACTGACTGGTCAGTTTAGTTAGCCTTGAGTGGACATCGTTCCTGCGAAAGGCCCGCTTTGCTCTGCGTACAACAGCTCTCCGTGACCGGCCGGCGGGATGACCTGCTGCCGCCCACCTCGCTGGAGGCCGCGCGCGGAGACCTCCTGCTGGTCGAAGGTGTCCGCCAGGACCAGCGGACCGCCCTGGCCCTGGCCCTGAGCGGACGTATGAAGCCCTCCGCCGGGATCGTGAGCTGGGACGGAAATACCCGGATCAAAGTGCTCCGGCAGGCGAGCAGCGTGGTCGACTCCCCCGGCGTCAACGAGCCCGAACAGCACCTGAGCGTCCGCGACCTCGTCACCGAGGATCTGGCCCTGGTGCCGCGCCGCCACCGCGGCGCCGCGCGCAGCACGCCCTGGCTAAGGCTCAACAATTTCGAAGACATCGCCGGGCTTTGGACCGAGCAGCTGCCGGCGGGCCGGCGGACCGGGCTCCTCACGGCGCTCGCCCTCGCCAATCCGGACACCGATCTCCTCGTGGTGGACTCCCCCGACCGGCACAGCGGCGATGCCGCCGACTGGCTGCCGCGGCTGCAGGAACTGGCGCACGACGCCGGGCGGCCGCTGGCCGTCGTCGCCACCGTCACCCGCATTCCGGACGGCTGGACGGGGCCCGCCGCCGTGATCGGCAATGCCGTCCCGCAAGCTGAACCCGATGCTGACGACGCCGATGCTGATGCAGCCCAGACTCGCGTAGGTCGCCGTCCCGAAACTTTCTTGCCCGAATCCCTCTCACCCGAAACCGAGGACGCAAAGTGACAGTGCTGCGGCTGGCCCGCTCCGAGCTCAAACGAATGACCGGCGGGCTGCTTCCCAAGCTGACCATTCTGGCCCTGGCCCTCGTTCCATTGCTCTACGGCGCCGTGTACCTCTACGCCAACTGGGATCCGTACGGCAAGTTGAACCAGATCGATGCGGCCCTGGTGGTCCAGGACTCCGGTGCCTCGTCCGCCGACGGCACGCGGCTGGAGGCCGGCCGGAAGGTGGCCGAGAGCCTGGTGGACCGCCATGTTTTCAACTGGAAGACGGTCGCCAGCACGGAGGAGGCAGACCAGGGCGTCAGCAACGGCACCTACGCCTTCGCCCTGAAAATCCCGCAGGACTTTTCCGCGAACCTGGTCTCCCCCGGCAGCTTCGACGCCGCCAACCAGGCCATGCTGAACGTCACCACCAACGATGCCAACAACTATCTGCTGAGCACCATCGTGGACAAGCTGACCACCGCGGTGCACACGACGGTCGCCAAGGAGGTGGGCGAGGAGACCGCCAACCAGCTCCTCACCGGATTCGGCACCATACACACGCAGATGCTCAAGGCCTCCGACGGCGCCGGCCAGCTCGCCGACGGCGTCGCCCGGCTTCACGACGGCACCGTGACCCTGCACCAGGGCACCGGCGAACTCACATCCGGCGCCACCGAGCTGTACAACGGCGAAGTCAAGCTCCGGGACGGCGCCACTGCGCTCAGCGCCGGGGCCGGACAGCTCAGCAGCGGCCTCACCCAGCTCAAGGACAAGACGGCAGCCCTGCCCGCCGACGCACAGCGGCTGGCTGACGGCGCCGCCCAGGTGGCCGCGGGCAACGCCGCGCTCAACGCCCAGGTGCAGGCCATTCCCGGACAACTCGCGGCCGCGGAACAAACCGCGCAGCAGGCCGCCGCGCAGGCCCAGCGGAGCAGGGTCGTGGCGTCCACGGCCCGCCTGGTCGCCGCCGGCGTCCTCAGCCAGGAGCAGGCCGACAAGGTGGTTGCCGACGTCGACGCCACTCCGGCCCCGCCGGCGGCTTCTGCCGTGGCTTCTCCCTCCGGCGCCAAGCTGCAGGCTGCCGCCGCCCAGGTCCAGAAGCTGGCCGACGGTTCCGCCGCCGTCAGCGCCGGCGCCTCACAACTGGCCGGCGCCGCGCCCGCCCTCAGCGACGCCGTCGCCAAGGCCTCCGCCGGGGCGGACCAGCTCGCCGGCGGTTCGGCGGCCCTCGCTGCCGGCCAGCAGAACGCCGTCGACGGTGCCGGCAAGCTCGTGCAGGGAGCCCAGAAACTCGACGACGGCGCGGCGCAGCTGGAGAGCGGCGCGGCGACGGCCTCCGACGGCGCGGGAACGCTCGCCGCGGAACTCGCCCAGGGCGCCGGGAAGGTCCCCAACCCCGACGACGCCCAGAAGGACAGCCTCTCCAAGGTCATGGCGGATCCAGTCGCCGTCAGCAATGTTTCGCAGGCCAAGGCTGGGTCCTACGGCGCCGGACTTGCGCCGTTCTTCCTGACGCTGTCCCTGTGGATCGGCATCTTCATGCTGGTGCAGGCGATGCGCCCGGTCACCCAGCGCGCGCTGGCCTCCAATGCACCGGCCTGGAAGATCGCTGCCGGCGGCTGGCTTCCGTTCCTGGCGGTGTCCGCCGTGCAGGCCAGCCTGCTGACCCTGGTGGTGGACGTGGGGCTCGGACTGAACCCCGCCCACCCGGTGCTCATGTGGTTCCTCATGCTGGCGGCCGCGATGGCGTTCAGCGCAATCATCCAGGGCGTGGTTGCGCTGCTTGGTTCGCCCGGCAAGCTCGTGGTGCTGATCCTGCTGGTGCTGCAGCTGGTCTCCTCCGGCGGCACGTTCCCGTGGCAGACCACGCCCGAGCCGCTGCACGTGGTGCACCAGATCCTGCCGATGGGCTACGTGGTCAGCGGCATGCGGCACCTGATCTACGGCGCTGACCTGGCCATCATCCTGCCCACCATGCTGGGGCTGGTTGGCTACACTTTGCTGGGACTGGCAATGTCAACCGTTGCCGCCCGGAAGAACAAATACTGGACCCCCAAGACGCTGAAACCGGAGATCGCCGTATGACCACCAGCCAAAGCGGCGGCAGCGCGGCAGGTCCCGGGGACGCGGAGAAAAAGCTCCGGCCCGCCCGCACCAACGCCACGAAGCAGAAACTGTTCGAGGCGTCCATGGAACTGATCGGAGAGCGCGGCGCGGCGGGCGTGACGGTGGACGAGATCGCCACGGCGGCCGGGGTGTCCAAGGGCACGGTGTATTACAACTTTGGCAGCAAGTCGGACCTGATTGCCCAGCTGCTGCGCCACGGCGTGGACATCCTCATGGCACGGCTCCTGAGCGTCCGGGACGACTCCGCCGATCCCCTCGCCGCCATGGAGGAGATGATCGGCCAGGCCATGGACTTCATGGCCGAGTACCCGTCCTTCGCCCGGCTTTGGGTCAGCGAAAACTGGCGCACTCCCAGTGAATGGCAGGACACCTTCGCAGAGCTCCGCGCGCGCCTGCTCGCGGTGATCGGCTCTGCCATCGATGGTGTCGCCGCCGCCTATCCCGTGGATCCCGGTGTATCCCGGGGCAGCCTCGAAACGGCAATCTTTGGGGCCTGTTTCGTGGTGGGCCTGGACCGCCAGACGTACAACCCGGAGCGGACCAGGGAGCAGAGTGTGGCCGCAATTATGGCCTCCATGCGCGGCTACGTCGTGAAGCAGCCGCCCACTCAGGCATGATTGTTCACATGCGTCACATGGGTACCAACGGGAAGATCGCCATCGGAGCGTTCCTCGCCGCCCTGGGACTTTTGGTCCTGACCGGAATCACCCTGCACGAGTGGGTGCTGGTGTGGTTCGTCGGGGCTGCCGCCACGGCCTATGTGGCCTGTGTGGCGGAGGTGGTGGTCCGGCGCCGGCACAAGACCCTGGCCGCGAGCGGGGTCGGCAGCATCCTCTTCATCGCGTTCGGGATCGCATTCCTGCGCCAGTGGGGACTGGCCTTCAACCCCGATCCCGACGCCCTGTCCACGCACGTCGATTCCGAGCATCCGGATCTGTACTTCTATCTGGCCGCGGCCGCCGGAGCCGTCACGTTGCTGTTGCTGTTTGCCGGCACTGTCCTGCCCGGCAAGAGCCGCGGCCGGCGTTCCCCGGGCCGGGCTCCGCGACGCCGCCCGGCGCCTGCCGCACGAGGCGCGGCGACGAGGTCCGCGAGCCCGAGGCCGTCCGCGCCGCGTCCGACGCCGAGGGGAACCGCCGCACGCCCGGCGGCTCCGCGGGCGGCGGCCCGGCCCGCAGCAAAGTCACCCGTAAAGGCGCCCGTAAAGGCGCCCGCAAAGGCGCCCGCTGCCAAGTCACCTGCTACCAAGTCACCTGCCCGGACCTCCGCCCGCCGCTGACTCCGGAGCGCGGCCCTTGGCGGCTCAGTGGATTCGGGTTAGAGGTTCGAGGTCTCGGTCAGAGGTTTCGCGGCTTGTCTTCCCGGGGGGCGGTATCCGGGCCCTGTGCGGTGTCGGCCCGGGTCACGTCTTCCCGGCTGCGCTGGTCGTCGGGCACTTGGTTGCCGGAGGCGGGGTTGCCGGGGACGGTGTTGCCGCTCGCTGGCTCGCCGGTGGCCCTCTCGGAGCGCAAATCCGCGCGGGTCGGCATTTCCCTGGTTTCGCCTTCGCGTTCGGAGGTGACCACATCAGGGTCCACTTCGTCGGCTTTGCGCAGTTGCTCCTGCGCGCCGGAGCGGACGCTTTCCGCCTCTTCCTGGCGGCTGCGGGCAACCTGGCGCAGGCGCTCGGCTTCGAGGTCGGCCTCCTGCGCGTCGGCCTCGGCACGCGCCGCCTTGGCCTCACGTTCCCGCGCAGCGAATTCGTCGGCCTTGGCCTGTTCCCGCATCTCGGCGGCGCGGTTCCGGTCCGCGGCCACTTTGCGCTTGCGGCTGATCATGACTGCCACTGCCACGATCGCGAGCACCACAACGATGCCGACGACAATTCCTATGAGCTGCCCTGAATCCACGTTGATCCACCTTTTCTCTCGGGTTGCCTAACCTGCCCCAAAAAACCACTGGAAAAACCACATCAGCGAACAGCAACAGTAAACCGCAGAACGGGGCCGGTAGCTATGGTCTCGGGAACCGCTGTCCGGGCTGGCCTGCGGCTATTTGGCGCGGGGGACCTTAAAGTGGGTCAGTTTGGCGTCCTGCCCGTCCAGTTCGGACCACGACTTTTCCGTTTCCAGGATGGTCAGAGCGCTGGTCGGAAAGCGGGTGGCGGCGTCCATATAGGCGTCGTGGTCGGAATCGCGCGACGCCAGATGCATGGCGAGGTCCTGCACACCGGGCATGTGCGAGATCACCATGAGGGTGCTCACGGTGTCCGGGACATGGTTGATCACCGCCAGCATGCGCGAGGCGGACGCGGCGTACAGGCCATCCTCGAGCTTGGGCGTCGGCGCCTTGTCCCCGAGGGCGTGGCACACCCAGGTGCAGGTCTGGCGGGTCCGCAGCGCGCTGGAGCAGAGGATGAAATCAGGGACCACGCCGTGCTTTAGCAGCCACTTTCCGGCGACCGGGGCATCTTTGTGGCCGCGCTCTTCGAGCGGCCTTTCGTGGTCGGCAACCCCACCGGGCCAGTCGGACTTGGCGTGCCGCATGATCACCAGCCGTTTGATGTGATGCGCGCTCATGCCCCAATCCTAGTGCGGTGGCTGCCGCCAGGCGCCCAGCCCGCCAGCGGCCGCTCAGTCTTCAAGGACAAAGGTCACTTCCAGCACCACGTGCCAGGCAACAACGGCGCCGTCGCTGATTTCAACCTTTTGTTCCTTCACCCACGCCCCCGTGACATTGCGCAGGGTCTTGTTAGCCCGGTCGATGCCCTCCTTGATGGCAGCATCAAACGAGGTTTTGGAGTTCGCGCTCAGGGTAGTAATCCGTGCAACAGACATGTCTTCCTCCCAATTGTCGGCTCAACGGTCCGAGACTACGCCGGAGCCAGGAAACGCAACAGAGTCCACCCCCACGCACAGCGGCTTCGCCGGATTTGGGGCCGTGCCCGTCCCCAGCCGCTCCCAACTCTCGCAAGCTCGAGTCGGGGCCCTCGCGGCAGTGGGCCCCCGCGGTGCCCGCCACGCCGCGGCCCCAAGATCCGGCCTCGCCGCCTCAGCCGCGGAGGCACATGCCCGTCAGCCAGCCCACCCAAAGCGCCCGTCGGGGAATGTGACTGCCCGGCGGAAGCGAAGTGGGTTTCCGCGTAGTGCCGCATCGCCGACTGAGGAACGAAGGAGGAAAAGAGCTGGCCGGATTCCTTGTCCGAGCTTGCGAGGTTAAGGGAGCCAGCGAACGCTAAGGCACGGCAAAGAGCCGCCTGGAGCGCGTGAAACGCGCTCTGGAGAACACGAAAGCGCCCGCCCCAATGAGAGGAACGGACGCTTTGCGTGGGCTAGAAGCTAGATCGAGTATTCCGGAGCGGCCCAGACCACTACTTCGGGGTGCTCGTAGAACCGGTACCCCTGGCCGCGCACAGTGCGCACGGTGTTGGCGAGGCGGCCGAGCTTGGAACGCAGGCGGCGGATGTGGACGTCGATGGTCCGCTCGTTCGGGACCTCTTCGGCGTTCCGCCACAGGCCTTCGAGGAGCTCGTCGCGGCCCACAGTGCGTGTGCCGTTCTCCACGAGGTAGTTCAGGAGCTCGAACTCTTTGAATGTCAGGTTCAGGGATTCGCCGTCGAGGTGCACCTCACGGCGGGCGAGGTCGATCAGCACTCCGGAAGGCCGCGGATCCTGCGGCTGCTGCAGGCGTGCGGTTTCGGTGCGCTGGCGGGCCCCTGCGGTGGGGTCACCGAAGGTCGAGCGGACGACGTCGAGCGCGGAACCCGGGGCGCTGGCCGGTGCGACGGCGACAGCGGCATAGCTTTCGGCGCCGGCAACGAGCGACTGTGCGTAGGCCCGGATTTCCTGGGCAAGCTTGGCGATGGACGTGCCGGCCGCGGCTGCGGTTTCCTCGTCGATCCCCATGTACAGCACGAAGCCGCGGGCCACGTTGTCGCTGGGGGCTGGACGGACCGGGCTGCCGGAACCCGGGGCAATCACCGGGG
>NZ_CAKKMF010000010.1 GCF_918697925.1 Arthrobacter sp. Bi26 | reverse complement strand
CAGCAGTCGAAAGCCAGCCTGCCCCCGTCCAGCCCCTCAGCCACATCAGCGGCCCGGCTGCACGCCATTTTCCGTGCTCACCGCGCCCTGGACGGGTATCTTGCACCGCTCCGTATTTCAGATCGGTAACGGATGCTCCTATGCTTAGCTGGAGCCTTTGTAAGGATTTGGGGGCGAGTAGTCGTGAGGAAACCGGTATATGAGTAGTGTTCTGACAATCCGCGGAGGCGTCCCGCTAACTGGTCGCGTCACCGTTCGCGGGGCCAAGAATCTTGTCCCCAAGGCCATGGTCGCTGCCCTTCTGGGCAACGAGCCATCGGTGTTGCGCAACGTGCCTGAAATTAAGGACGTCGAGGTTGTCACGAGCCTGCTTCAGCTCCACGGCGTCAGGGTCGACAAGGACCCCGTGACCGGCGATCTGACGCTTGACCCGAAGGGCGCCAAGACCGCCTCCAGCACGGCCATCGACGCCCACGCCGGCGATTCGCGCATCCCGATCCTGCTGTGCGGGCCACTGATCCACGCCATCGGTGAGGCCTTCATCCCCGATCTGGGCGGGTGCAAGATCGGCGACCGTCCGATCGACTACCACCTCAATGTCCTGCGCCAGTTCGGTGCCGTGGTGGAAAAGCGTCCAGGCGGCATCCACATCTCCGCGCCCAATGGGCTCAAGGGCGCCAAGATTGTCCTGCCCTACCCGTCCGTCGGCGCCACCGAGCAGGTCCTGCTGAGCGCCACGCGCGCCGAGGGCATCACCGAACTCTCCGGCGCGGCCACCGAGCCGGAAATCGTGGACCTCATCGCGGTGCTGCAGAAAATGGGCGCGATCATCAGCGTCCAGACTGACCGCACCATCCGGATTGAAGGCGTCCGGGACCTGGGCGGCTACAACCACCGGGCCCTCTCGGACCGCAACGAGTCAGCCTCCTGGGCATCCGCTGCCCTGGTCACCCGCGGCGACATCTTTGTCGAAGGCGCCACACAGCGCGACATGATGACCTTCCTTAACACCTACCGCAAGGTCGGCGGCGGAATGGACATCGGCGACGACGGCATCCGCTTCTACCACCGCGGCGGCAAGCTCAACCCGCTGGTGCTCGAAACGGACGTGCACCCCGGCTTCATGACGGACTGGCAGCAGCCCCTCATCGTCGCCCTGACCCAGGCCGAGGGCGTCTCGATCGTCCACGAGACCGTGTATGAGAACCGGTTCGGCTTCACCGATGCACTGATCCGCATGGGCGCCAACATCCAGGTCCACCGCGAATGCCTCGGCAGCGTGCCGTGCCGCTTTGGCCAGCGCAACTTCCTGCACTCGGCCGTAATCTCCGGACCGGCGCAGCTCAAGGGCACCGATATCGACGTCCCGGACCTGCGCGGCGGATTCAGCCATCTCATCGCCGCCCTGGCCGCCACCGGCACCTCCCGCGTCACCGGAATCGACATCATCAACCGCGGCTACGAGCGCTTCACTGAGAAGCTCGCGGGCCTCGGCGCCGATTTCGACATCACGTCGGCCAAGTAGCGGGGACCGAAGTGAAGGAATCGGCCAAGAGCCACGCCACGTTTGTGACGGTCGCCGGGATCATCCGGCCAGTGATGAACCTGCTGATGAACAAGAAGTGGGAAGGCCTCGAAAAGCTGCCCGCCGGGGGCTTCATCGCCGCGCCCAACCACTGCACGGAGATCGACCCGCTGGTGGTGGGGCACATGCTCTATAACCAGAAACGGATGCCGCACTTCCTCGCCAAAGCCGGCCTCTTCAACGTGCCAGTGCTGGGCGCTGTCCTGCGGAACACCAAGCAGATCCCGGTGGAACGCTCGACGGCGGGAGCGAACCGTTCGCTGCAGCTGGCCAAGGAGATCGTGAACGAGGGCGGGGCGATCATCATCTACCCCGAGGGAACCCTCACCAGGGACCCGGCACTCTGGCCGATGAAGGGGCACACGGGTGCCGCGCGCATGGCGCTGGAGAGCGGTATTCCCGTGGTTCCCATCGCCCATTGGGGTGCCCAAGAGGTCTTCCCGCGGTATGCGAAGCGTTTCTACATCTTCCCCCGCAAGACCTCCCGCCTGGTGGTCGGGAATCCAGTGGACCTGAGCGCCTTTGCGGGCCGCCCGCTGGACAAAGCAACGCTCACGGCCGCCACGAATGTCATCATGGACGCCATTACCGGCCTCCTGGCGGAACTGCGCGGCGAACAGCCGCCCGCGCAGCGCTGGGACCCGGCGGCCCACAATCAGCCCACGCACGGCCGCATTGACCCGGACGTCACAGCGTGACGGCGGATTTTACGACGGCGACCGGCCGCGGATCCGAATCCGCCACCACCGTTGCCGTCCTAGGGGCTGGCTCCTGGGGTACTACCTTCGCCAAGGTCGTGGCCGACGCCGCCACGGCCTCCGGCGTCGAACGAACCATCCGCCTCTGGGGCCGGCGCCCGGAAGTCGTCGACCAGATCAATACCGAGCACCGCAATGAGCAGTACCTTAAGGGCATCACGCTGCCGTCCAGCATTACTGCATCCACCGACGTCGCCGAGGTCCTGGCCGGCGCCGAAGTCGTCATCCTGGCCGTTCCGGCGCAGACCCTGCGGCCGCAACTGAAGGCGTGGAAGGACATGCTGGCGCCCGGCGCCGTCGTGGTGTCCCTCATGAAGGGCCTCGAACTCCACACGGATGCGCGCATGAGCGAGGTCATTTGCGCGGAGCTTGACCTTCCGGCCAACCGTGTCGCCGTAGTCTCAGGCCCCAATCTGGCCATGGAGATCGCCCGGGAAGAGCCAACTGCGTCCGTGGTGGCCTGCACGGATCCGGTCACGGCCGGCTGGATTGCCCGCAGCTGCACCGCGCCCTACTTCCGCCCGTACACCACGAACGATGTTGTCGGCGTCGAAATCGGCGGGATCGTCAAGAACGTCATCGCCCTGGCCGTAGGAATCTGCGAGGGCAAGCAGATGGGGGACAACACCAAGGCCTCGGTCATCACCCGGGGCCTCGCGGAAACATCCCGGTTGACACTCGCCCTGGGCGGCGAAGCCCGGACCATGGCGGGACTCGCCGGCCTGGGTGATCTGGTGGCCACATGTTCCTCCCCGCTGTCCCGAAACCACACGGCAGGCAGGCTGCTCGGCAAGGGGCTGACCCTCGAGCAGGTCACTGCCGAAATGAAGCAAACGGCCGAAGGCATCAAGTCCAGCCAGGCGGTCCACGAACTTGCCGGAAAGCTCGGCGTCGACATGCCCATCACGGCAGCCGTCGTCGCTGTGCTGGGCGGTAAATTGTCCGTAGACGAACTGGGTCCGCTGCTGCTGTCCCGGGACCTGAAACCCGAAGGCGATTACTGAGAGTGTCAGAGAACAACATGACCACAGAAGGCCGTACGGGCCAGTCCAAACCCCGAGTGGCGGTGCTGTTCGGCGGCCGCTCCAGCGAGCATGCCGTGAGCTGCGTGACAGCAGCCGGTGTCATGGGCGCCATCGACAAGGACAAGTACGACGTCATCCCGATCGGGATCGCCAAGACCGGCCAGTGGGTTCTGGCCTCCGCCGAGACCAACGAGTGGTCACTCTCGGCGTCGTCGCTGCCCGAGGTGGCGCCGTCGGCTCAGACCGTGGCCCTGGCCGAGATCGGCGGCGAGCACCAGCTGATCGTCGCCTCCCCGAACACGGTCCCAGAGGAGCTCGGCGCCGTCGACGTCGTGTTCCCGCTGCTGCACGGGCCCTTCGGCGAAGACGGAACCATCCAGGGCCTCCTGGAACTGTCCGACACCCGCTACGTGGGTGCCGGCGTGCTGGCGTCCGCGGTCGGCATGGACAAGCACTTCATGAAGGTGGTCTTTGAAGCGGCCGGGCTCCACGTGGGACCCTACATCGCCGTCACCGACCGGCAGTGGCGCAACGATCCGGAGACCGTCCGCAAGCGCGTGGACCAGCTCGGCTTCCCCGTGTTCGTCAAGCCGGCCCGGGCAGGGTCCTCCATGGGCATCTCCAAGGTGGATTCCATCGAGGGCCTGGACGCCGCAATAGAGACCGCCCGCGAGCACGATCCCAAGCTGGTCATCGAGGCCGGCATCACGGGACGCGAAATTGAATGCGCCGTGTTGGAGGGCCGGGGGACCGATGCTCCCCGCACATCCATGCCCGGCGAGATTTCCGTCGCCGGCGGCGGGCACGAATTTTATGACTTCAACGCCAAATATGTGGACGACGCCGCCGCGCTCAGCTGCCCGGCCGACCTCCCCGAGGAAGCGATCACCCGGGTCCGGGAACTGGCGGCTGTCGCCTTCGACGCCGTCGGCGGTGAGGGACTGAGCCGGGTCGACTTCTTCTACACCCCTGATGGCGAACTGATTATCAACGAGATCAACACCATGCCCGGGTTTACGCCCAAGAGCATGTACCCGCAGATGTGGAAGGCCTCAGGGCTGGGCTATGCCGAGCTTATTGACGAGCTGATCCACCTCGCCCTGCACCGCAAGACCGGCCTGCGCTAGCTCTATTTGCTAGTCGGCAGGTTCTGCAGGTCCTCCTGGCCCACGCAGTTCCGGGTTGCTGGGATCTTCACCGCGGCGGAGGAGAGGTCTGCCAGCACGGTGGCCGAACTGATCTTGTCCGGATCCATCAGGATCTCCGTCGCCGGTTCCCGGCCGAACGTGGTCAGCGTCCACACGGGGCTGCCTTCCTTGATGACCCAGTCGACGCCGTTGACGCTGACGCAGCGGTCCGTTGTGGGTCCCGGAACGTTGACCCCGCAGCGAAGGATCACTGCGGACGGATCGCCCCAGGCCGCCGTGGCCTGGGCATTGGTCTTGCGCAGCTTGGCATCGCCGATTGCGTCCGGTAGGGCCAGCATCATAGGCGCGCAGGCCGCGTTCGCGGCATCCTTGGCGGGTGTTACGTCCACCACCGGGGAGCATGACGTCAAGGACAAGCCGGTTGCGGCGGCCGCCGCAACCAGGGCAATGCGGGCGGAAATACGGCGGCTGAACTGGAGCATTCATCCAGCTTAACCCGGTCCGCGTGGCGCTGCGGCCACAGTTTCCTGAGTGCGGGTAGCATCACAAATGAACAGCCTGACTCTTACCTTCGAGTAGACTGGGACCTCGTGCACCACTGGGGCTCTGCCGACAATGACGTTAGTGTTGGCCGCATAACGCACACCTGATTCAATCTCGCACTGTGGGGGAGGGACTGTCGATGACGTCGTGCAGCCGAAATAAATCCATACGCACCGGGCTGGGAGCTTTGCTCCTTGCCGCCTCAGTCGTGGCCACGGCGACAGCCGCTTACGCCGAGGAAACCGGGCCTACCGCCCCTGCAACGGTGGTGGTGACGCCCACTCCGGCGCCGACGCCCACCAAGACGGGCTCGACCAAGCCGCCGTCAACAGATACGCCGTCGCCTTCGCCGACCAAGCCCGCGGACGAGCCGTCGCCGGTACCGAGCGAGCCAGTGATCGTTCCTACGCCAGTGGTTCCGCCCGTGGTGCCGGCGGCTCCGCCCGTCGTGGCGCCTGCGCCCGTCATTGAAACGCCGCCTGTCGTTGCACCCGTCGCCCCGGCACCCGTCGTCCCGGCTCCTGTGCAGGAAGTCCCAGTGGAGACACCGACGCCCACTCCGACGCCGGCGCCGTCTACGGCTCCCGCCGTCATCGCCACCCCCACCAAACCTCCGGTGATGGTGAAACCTGAAGTCCAGGCTGCAGTAGCCGTCGCTACGGGCAGCCCCCTGGCCGTCCAGGCCATCACCGTGCTGGTCCTGCTGGGCATGGGCTTTGCCTACTTCCGGTTCATTGGATCGAAAAAGGCTACCGGCGTACCCCGGACCGGTAAGTCCTGACATCCATGCAGGATGAAGCCCTCGTGGAGTCGATTTCGCCTAAGTCCGTGAATGACAGCCTGCAGATCACGCTGATCACGCACTCCTACTGGCCCGAACAGAGTCCTCCACAGCGCCGCTGGACCGCCATGATCAAGGAGTTCTCCCACTCAGGTTGGGGCGTCGATGTCGTGACTCCGGTGGCGCACTACCCCTTCGGGCGGCGGGCACTCCCGCGCTGGATGGCTGGCAGGCCATTCCGGCAGCGCAACGGCCAGTTCACCGAAAAGATTCTTCACGTCCCCTACCTGCGCCACGGCAACTCCCGTGCCGCGCGGCTGCTTGACCAGTGCTTTTCGGCCTTTTTGTCGGTCCCCGCCGGAATGATGGTCCGCAAGCCCGACGTCGTTATTGTCACGGCCCCCGGCCTGCCCTCGCTTGCTGCCGGCTATGCCGTGGCAAAATTGCGCCGCGTCCCCCTGATCGTGGAAATGCGGGATGCCTGGCCGGACCTGGCCCGCGACGCCCGGCTCGTCCAAGGCAGTGTCAAGAGCGTTGTGGAGCACGTGGTGGACTTCGTCCAGCACCGGGCGGACCTTGTGGTTACAGTGACCGAAGGGTTCGCGGCGACGTTGCGCTCCCGCGGTGTCCGCAACGTGGCAACCGTCAGCAACGGCGTGAACCTTGACTCCATCCCGGTGGTTGGGCCCCCGGAACAGAAAAGGGACGTATTCGAGGCCTTGTATCTGGGGAACCACGGCGAGAGTCAGAAACTCGACGTCGCCATCCTCGCGAGTGCCCTGGTGGGGGAATCGATGCACCTGCACATGGTGGGCCACGGGACCCAGAGGCCGGCGCTGGAGAAGCTGGCACGTGAGCTGAAAGCTCCTGTCACGTTCCACCCGCCCCTGACCGGGGCCGCCATGCTGGAACGCTACTCGTCGGCGGACACCTGCATCGTCTCTTTGCGGGACGACTGGAAATCCTTCGAGACCACCGTGCCGTCCAAGACCTATGAGGTTCTGGCGATCGGCCGGCACATCACTGCCGTGGTGCGTGGCGAAGCCGCGAGAATCGTCTCGGACGCCGAGGCCGGCGACATCGTGGCAAGCAATCCCGAAGAGCTGGCCGCTTTGTGGCGCGAACTGGCTGCCGACCGCGGCCGCCTGGTCCGCAACGGCGACAGCCGCCAGTGGGTCAAAGCGCACGCCGAATACGAGCAGCTCGCCGGCCGCTATATGGAACTCATCACCGAACTGCTCGCGGAAACCCGCGAGAGCCGATGATGCAGCTGCTCAACAACGTCCGGCTGGCCCAGAGCGTGGTCCGCCAGCACCTGACTGATGATCCCGTCATCTTGTTCCTGCAGCTTTCGCGCAGGCTGCCCTCGGCCGTGCTTCCCCTCGCGAAGTGCCTCTGCCGCTGGGCCCCGAAAAACTCCACCTCGGCGGCCGTGATGTTCGCGGCACTCGCCGCCGGGGACGAGGCCGACGTCGAACGCCGGCTGCGCCTCGCTGCCGACGGACCCGTCGAGGGGGACCGGGCGCGCCGCCTGGCCGACGTCGCCCTCGCAGCGAACCTCCCGGCGGTGTCGGACGTCCTCCTTGCCAAGGCCGGCACGGCGCAGCATGTGAAGCAGGCCCGGGCGCGGCGTCTCTGGTACGACGGCGACGTCAGCGAAGCTGTTGCGGCACTCGACGGCTCTGGAGCTGCGGGACTGCGGCAACGCGCCCGTCTGGCGGCCGAGGCGGCGATCCTGACGAACGCATCGCCGTCGCTGGAGCGCCGCCCCTACGCACCGGTGCCCGGTCGGATCCTTCATCTGCTGACGAACTCGCTGCCCCACACAGCCAGCGGCTACGCCCAGCGCTCCCACTCCACCCTGCTGGCGCAACAGGAGGCCGGATGGGATGTGCTGGCGGTCACCAGGATGGGCTATCCCGTTCAGGTGGGGAAGCTCCTCGCGAAAACCATGGACACCGTGGACGGAATCCGTTACCAGCGGCTCCTGCCCGCCAAGATGGCACACACCATTGATGCCCGGCTGCAGCAGCAGGCGGAAGAACTGCTCGCCGTGGCCCTGGTGTTCAAGCCGAGCGTGCTGCACACCACCACGCATTACGTCAACGGTCTGGTGGTGCGGGCCGTGGCCGAGGCCCTCGGGATACCCTGGGTCTATGAGGTCCGCGGCCAACTGGCCGACACTTGGGCCTCCACACGCGGGCCGGAGGCCCGCAACAGCGAGAAGTACCGGCTGTTTCAGAGCCGGGAAGCGGAGGTCATGCAGGATGCGGACCTCGTGCTGACCCTCGGGACGGCCATGAAGGCGAACATTGTTGCTGCCAGAATCCCCGAAAATAGGGTAATCATTGCCCCTAACGCTGTCGGCGGGAACTTCCTGTCCGAGCCCCTGGATAAGGCCAGCGCCCGGCGTGAGATCGGTCTCGCAGAAGACGGACAATTTATCGGCACAGTGAGCAGCTTGGTACCCTATGAAGGCATAGAGGACCTCCTCGCCGCGTTTTTGCTGCTGGCTGAGGACATGCCTCAGCTCCGTCTCCTGATTGTCGGAGACGGTTCGTCCATGCCTTCGCTGCAGATTCAGGCGCAGCGGAGCGGATATGCCGATCGCATTGTCTTTACGGGCCGCGTGCCCCGGAGTCAGACAGCCCTGTACCATCAAGCGCTGGATGTATTCGTTGTGCCGCGCAAGGACCTGGAGGTGACGCGTTCCGTGACACCGCTCAAGCCCGTGGAGGCCATGGCATCTGCCCGGCCGGTTGTTGCCAGCGACTTGCCTGCATTGGCGGAAATCGTCGAGGACCGCGTAACCGGCCGCCTTGCGACTGCCGGAGACCCTGCATCGTTCGCTGCAGCGGTCCGGGAACTGCTCTCGGATGCACCGCTGGCGGCAGCGCTTGGCGCTGCCAGCCGGGGGCGAGTGCTGCGGGAGAGAACATGGGCCGCCAACGCGGTTGCCCTGGCAAGAGAGTTGGAAATGCTGGGAGTAACCATCAGATGAGCACCAAAGAACAGAGCCGGGCGGAAGAGACCAAGACGCCCACCGTCTCTGTGCCCGTAAACCTTGTCCGATTGAGCAAAGTGGGGCAGCGGCCCGACTTCCTGGACTATCTGGTCCAGCTATGGGACCGCCGGAGTTTCATCTTCTTCGACGCCCGCGCGCGGGTCCAGAGCGAGCACGACAAGACCCACCTGGGAACTGCCTGGCTGGTTCTGACGCCCTTACTGAGCGGACTCAGTTTCTACCTAATCTTTGGTTTGCTCTTAGGCACCAGCAAGGGCATTGACAATTTTGTCGGCTACCTGATCATTGGCGTCTTTACCTTCCAGATGACCACGCGGTCCGTCCTGGGCGGGGCTAAATCTCTGACCAGTAATACGTCCATGATCCGGGCCTTCCAGTTCCCCCGGGCGGCACTGCCCATTGCCCTCAACGTTCGGGAACTGATCTCCAACGTTCCCGTGACGATCGTCATGCTGCTCTTCATCATCTTCACGGCACCGGCCGAGGAGATCACGTGGCGGTGGCTCCTGATTGTCCCCGCGATCCTGCTTCAATTCTTATTTAATCTAGGGATCGGCATGTTGCTGGCACCGTTGATCCTGAAAATCCCGGACCTGAGCATGCTGATCTCTTTCGTTGTGCGCTTCTGGATGTATGCCTCGGCAGTCTTCTTTGCTGAGACCAGGTTCGACCAGTACCCCATCATGCGCACCATGATGGACGTCAACCCCGTGTTCCAGGTCATCAAGATCATTCGCGACTCGTTACTTTACGACACAACACCGTCCTGGCGGGCGTGGGCCGTTCTGGGTCTCTGGGCGCTGGGATCGGTCGCCGCCGGACTGTTTGTCTTCTGGCGCGGAGAGGAAAGCTATGGACGTGTCTGACATGACAATCGGCCACATCGCGGAGCCAACAGTGGTAGTTGACGACATTTCGGTCGTCTACCGGACGAAGAACCAGACTCCCGGGCGGACCAACGCCCGGACTTCGTTCCTCAAGAAACTTCGCACGCCGCGCCGTGGCGACAGCGTGGTACGCACCACGGCATTGAGCAAGATTTCCTTCGTGGCCAATCAGAGCGATTCAATTGGCGTCATTGGCCGCAACGGCTCAGGCAAGAGCACCCTCATGAAGGTTCTGGCCGGGCTGATCATCCCGGACTCCGGCACTGTCTATGCCGCGAGCAACCCCATCCTCCTGGGCGTCAACGCGGCCCTGATCAGCTCCATTTCGGGTGCCCAGAACATCCGGCTCGGCTGCCTTGCCATGGGCATGAGCCACGCAGAAATCGATGCCAAGTTCGATGACATTGTGGAGATGTCCGGGTTGGAGCACGAGGTCTACCACCCGATGAATTCCTATTCCTCTGGCATGGGCGCGCGCCTCCGCTTCGCCATCGCCGCGGCAGTTGATCCCGAGATCCTGCTGATCGACGAAGCCCTCAACACCGGCGATGCCCAGTTCAAGGAGCGCTCCAAGAAGCGGATGGAGCACGTGACCAGCCAGGCCGGAACCGTGTTCGTGGTCAGCCACAGCCTTTCCACCATTACGTCCATGTGCAACCGCGCCCTTTGGATCGATAAGGGCGATTTCATCATGGACGGAACGCCCGACGAAGTTGCCAAGGAATACCGGAACTTCATCTGGCGCATCAACGAGGGCAACGCAGACTACGGCCGCAAGATCCGGGCTGAGCTGATGGCAAGCCTCCCCGAAATGCGCACCACCCTGCTTCCCAACGGCTGGAAGCGGTCCAGGTAGAGAATGAGTTTTCGAGACAAGACGGCCTACTGGCGCCGCGCGCTGTGGCACGCCCGCCAAGGCGGCATGGGACAGGTCAAGAGCTACCTGCACCGCAGCACGGCCGAGCGTGACGAGGCCAGCCTGGCCGGTGTCCGCGGCGCGGAAGGCGCCTGGCGCGGAATCGGACGCGGCCGCCACCTGATCTTCAGGGAAGCTGCTGTTGGAGTTGCGCAGCCGCGGAATCCGCAGCTGCGCGTGGGCATAATCATGGATGACTTTTCCGCGGCGGCGTTCGCCGCCGAGTGGACCGTCGTGGCGCTCAGGCCCGACGGCTGGGCGCAGCAGCTGCGCGACGAGGCGCTGGACTTCGTCGTCGTCGAATCCGCGTGGGCAGGCAACGCAGGGCTCTGGCGGGGCAAGATCACCGGCCCCGCCGGCCCTTCGGCGGTCTTCCGCGAGCTCGTTGACGGATGTCGGGTCTCCGGAGTCCCGGCGGTGTTCTGGAACAAGGAAGACCCGCCGCACTACGAGGACTTCCTGCCCGCCGCGAAACTGTTCGATCACGTCTTCACGACCGATGCCAACATGCTGCCCAGCTATCGGGAGGACCTGGGCCACAGCCGGATTTCCGTGCTGCCCTTCGCCGCGCAGCCCCGCATCCACAACCCGGCCCGGCCCCGGCACGGCTGGCACGCCCGCGAGATCGCCTTCGCCGGAATGTATTTTGCGCACAAATACGAGGACCGCCGGCGCCAGATGGAGTACCTGCTGGGTGCAGCCGTTGACGCGACCGCGGGCAAACGCCCCGGTTTTGAGATCTTTTCGCGGCAGCTGGGCAGGCAGCCGCAGTATCAGTTCCCCGGAATCCTCAAGAAGCACGTTGTGGGGTCTCTGTCCTACAAACAGATGCTGACCGCCTACAAGGCGTACAAGGTGTTCCTCAACGTCAACTCCGTCACGGACTCGCCGTCGATGTGCGCCCGGCGGATTTTCGAGATCACCGCGGCTGGCTCCTGCGTTGTCTCGACCCCCAGCGCGGCCATCACGGAGTTCTTCCCGGAGCGGGAAATCCCCACGGCGGACAATCGCGAAGACGCCGCGCACCTGCTGAGGGCACTGACCGCAAACCCGGACTATGCCCAGCGCCTCGTCCACAAGGCCCAGCGCAGAATCTGGGCGGAGCATACATTCAGCCACCGGGCACAGTCCATCGCCGCTGCGGCACGGCCCTCGCTGGCCGCCCCGGCACCCCGCGCCCAGATCTCTGTCCTCGTTTCAAGTTTCCGCCCGCAGCAACTCGAGCATGTCATTGCCGGGGTGGCCGCCCAGCAGGGCGTCGATGTCCAGCTCGTGTACCTGGCCCACGGTTTTGAAATAGACGAAGCCGCGTTCCGCCGCAAGTCCCAGCTGGCCGGCATCGCGGACACCGTGGTCCTGCATGAGCCGCAGCAAACGGTGCTCGGTGAGTGCCTCAACGCCGTCGTGGCGCGTGCCGACGGCCGGTTCGCCACCAAATGGGACGACGACGACATCTACAGCCCCCTGTACCTGGGCGACCAGGTCCACGCCATGATGTATTCCGAGGCCGAGGTGGTGGGAAAGCGGGCGCATTACATGCATCTGGCCGGAGCTGGTGCTACGATCCTGCGCAACCCGCAATTGGAACACCGTTACGTGGAAGCAGTCTCCGGACCTACAATTTTCGCCGCCACTGACACGTTCAGGCGCTTTCCGTTCCAGCAGCTGCAACGTGGAGAGGACTCGCGCTTCCTGACCGACATTGTCGAGTCGGGAGCCCGGATCTACTCGGCGGACCGTTTTAACTACTGCCAGATGCGCGGCGCCAACGTGTCGTCGCACACCTGGCCCATCACCAATGAAGAGCTTTTGGCTACTTCAAAGATTCAGTTCTTCGGTTCACCCGAAGACCATATTTTAGTTTAGGGAAACATGGACGAGACGATTTTTGATGTTGCCGTCATCGGACTTGGCTACATCGGCCTGCCCACCGCGGCCAGCTTTGCCGCCAAAGGCAAGCGCGTAGCCGGCGTCGATGTGAAGCAGTCGACCGTCGACGCCGTCAACCGGGGAGAGGTTCCCTTTGTGGAACCCGATATGGGTGTGGTGGTCTCAGGTGCGGTCAGCCTGGGCAACCTCGTCGCCATGTCCACCGTGCCTGTGGCCGACGCGTTCATCATTGCCGTGCCCACCCCGCTGGCGGAGGGCAACGGCGCCGACCTCTCCTACCTCCGCAGCGCCCTTGAGGCCCTCGCGCCCAAGCTCCGCGGCGGCGAACTCGTGGTCCTGGAATCGACGTCGCCTCCAGGCACCACCGAACGCCTCGGCACCTACCTCATGGAACTGCGGCCGGACCTGTCCCTCGAAGCGGGTCCCGGACTAAACCATGTCCACATTGTGCACTCGCCGGAGCGCGTTCTGCCGGGCCGGATCATGGTCGAAATGGTCACCAACGACCGCGTGATAGGAGGCCTCACCGAAGAGGGCGCCCAGCTGGCCAAGCGGCTGTACGAGGTGATCTGCCAGGGTGAAATCCTGCTCACGGATGCCACCACCGCTGAAATGACCAAGCTGGTGGAAAACACCTTCCGCGACGTCAACATCGCCTTCGCCAACGAGCTCTCACTGATTTGCGACAACTTGGGCATCGACGTCTGGAAGCTGATCGAGCTGGCGAACCATCACCCGCGCGTGAACGTTCTTCGCCCCGGCCCCGGCGTGGGCGGACACTGCATCGCGGTTGATCCCTGGTTCATCGTCGACGCCGTCCCGGAGCACTCCGCCCTGATCCGGACGGCCCGCGAAGTCAACGACTCCAAGCCGTACCACGTGGTCCGGCAGGCAGTGCAGACACTGGCCGACCAGCCGGGCGCCACCGTGGCTGTCCTCGGCCTGGCCTTCAAGGCCAACATCGACGACGTCCGCGAGTCGCCGTCGGTGACGATCGTCCAGGAACTCGTCCGGCAGCTGCCTGACAGCGCCATCCTGGTGGTTGACCCGAACGTCGAGGAACTCCCGACGGCGCTGGCAGCATCCGGCCTCGCCAGGCTCCACGGCATGGAGGAAGCCGTCGCCGCTGCGGACCTCGTGATGCTCCTGGTGGACCACGATGAATTCCTGACCCTGGACGCCCTGTCCCTCGAAGGAAAACTCGTCATCGATACCAAGGGCATTTGGAACCAGCAGGAGCCCGCGGACGCCAGCCGGCCGCACACGCCCGTAGGGGCCAGCGTCGGTGGATAGGGGAAGCCACGCCGTGTCAGCGTCCATTGAGGAAGAGCTGCGCCATGCCGGCTTTGCACTCAAGGCCCTGCACACGCCGCGGCGCGAGACCCCGCTTGTCCGGATCCTGATCCGGGCCGCGAAGGCTACGGATCTGGAAGTTGCTGGAACCGTCGCCTCGCTTTTCGGCTCTGCTTGCCAGGACTTCGCCGTCGACATTCTGGTCGAGGACGGCAGCCGGCCCAAGCTGGAAGACTGGCTCTCCACCGACCGCCGCTTTTCGTTTCTCCGGGCTGACGGACAACAGCTTGCCGAGTCCGCCTACACGCTGGTGCTCAGCGCCGGAACGGCCCTGGGCCTGCACTCACTGGAAGCCATGATCGACACCCTGCGCCAGACCCAGGCTATGGTCCTCAGGGCCCTGGTGGACGGGCAGCCGGGCGCAATCGAACTGTGGCAGACGGCGACCCTTCGGGAGCTGTCGGAAGCCGGCGACCCGGAGAAGTCCGCGCGCAGCGCCGGTGGCGAACGCTGGGTTTCCGGCAGCGCCCTGGGCCTGCACGATTTCCGGCGGCCCAAGCCCAAACTGCACCTGCGCAAGGGCGCCGCGGCAACCCTTGACCTGAATATCGTGGTCCGGGACCTGGCCGACAGCGCCACGCGCCTGGACTATGAGCAGAAGATCCGCCTGCTGGAGGCCCGTCTGAGGAAGTCCGAAATCGAGCGCCGCCGCCTGGAGCAGGGGCTTGCCCCGAACCGCGGCGTCTCGCGTGCCCGCGCTATTGCCCGCAAGGGCCCGGCCTATATCCTTGGCCGGCTCAAGGCCCGCACAGGCCGGGCGGGGAGCTAGCAG
This sequence comes from Arthrobacter sp. Bi26, assembly GCF_918697925.1. GTDB lineage: Bacteria > Actinomycetota > Actinomycetes > Actinomycetales > Micrococcaceae > Arthrobacter. The sequence continues at coordinate 70,152 of NZ_CAKKMF010000010.1, read as the reverse complement.
CATGCAGATCAAGAGCGTCGCGGTCGGCTCCGCAGACCACTCCATGGCGCAGCTGGCGTTGGACCTCGGGCTGGACTACGCCCGCACGGACTGGGAGCACCGCGATCCCCGGAGCGGGGCCGACTGGGATCATGCCCTTCCTGCTGATCAATTGTGGTGGGACAACTACGTTGTGCAGACGCAATCGCTCTCTGAGGCTCGGATGCTGCTTCCCTTGTTCCGCAGCGAGGGACGGGCGCAACGCTTCGTACTGGTCATCCGCGGGCTCTTCCCGGCCGCCGACCTGCCGGTCTGGACTCCGCGCAGCCTCCAGGTCAAGGCCGGCACATCCGCCATGACCGTGCCGGGGCTCGGTTTCGCAGTGGTGGTCGAAGGCGGCAAATGGGTGAATGTGCATGCTGCGGCCCTCGCCGCCTTGGGCTGCTGTTCGCCTGCCGCGCCGCGGCCGGTGCTGGGCGGACTGCGGGTCGGCATCACCGATCCCGCCGCCACCGCCTGGCTCGCCGGCGACGCACTCGGCAGCTTCATGACCGAAGAGCTCCTGCAGCCCGAGCCGGATGACATCTATTCCGTCGACGTGCTGATCGGACCCGGCGAGCTCACCCAGCAGCTCAGCGAGCAAGCCTCGGACCAGCCCTTACGTGTCACACCGCCGGTCTGGACTCCGCCGGGGACGGTACTGCCCCCTGTTGACACCGCCGTCGTGTCTCCCCTGGGATTCCTGCCGTACCCGGATAAGGCGACGCGGGCACTCCGGCCGATCGAGCTCGGCCGCCGGGGAGAGCTGAGCGAAGCCGATCTCGCGGCCCTCCGGGAGCACAACTACGTTGAGGTTGATGGAGACCTCTTTGGCGGCCTGGACTGGCAGCTGGCGCGGCGCCTGAGCCAGCTGGCCGTCGCGGGCGTGCCCCTCTTGACGACGGCGTTGCCTGCCCCCGTCCGGTCCCTGCTCGGCGAGCAGCTGGTGGACCGCATTCAGGCCTTCGACGCCGGCGACCCCCGGGTGCTGCGGGAATCGAAGTCGATCGAGCTTCGACGGACGGCCTTGGACCTCTACAGCCCGCGGGCCGTCTGGAACACTCTGCTGGGCCAGCTCGGCAAGCCGCTGCTTCCCGTGCCCTCCGTGAGCGTGGTGCTGGCCACCCGCCGGCCCGAGAAGCTGGTATCCGCCCTGGACCAGCTGACACGCCAGAGCTGGGAGGCACTGGAAGTGGTGGTGGTGCTGCACGGGTTCGACACCGACCTGCCCGAGGTCCGGCGCGCCGTCGAGGCGTTTTCCGGCGAGCTGCAGGTGCGCACCGTTCCGGCCGACATGATTTTTGGCGACGTGCTGAACGCCGGCGTGCGCGCCGCCAGCGGCGATCTCGTCTGCAAGATGGACGACGACGACTGGTACGGCCCGCACCACCTGCGCGACCTCGTCCACGCCAAGGAATTCAGCGGCGCCACCCTGGTGGGCGCGCAGGTTGAGTTCGTTTACCTGGAGAGCCTGGACATCACCACGCGCAGGCCCCCACTCGGGGAGCAATATTCGGACCACGTCGCGGGCGGCACTATAATGCTCGGCAGGGATGAGCTGCGTCAGCTGGGAGGATGGCGGCCCGTCCATCGCGCCGTTGACCGCTGCCTCCTACAAGCAGTCCAGGCCTCCGGGGGACTCATCTACCGCTCCCACGGGCAGAATTACATGATGCACCGCCACTCCGGGGCGGATTCGCACGGCGGCCATACCTGGAATCCGGAAGACAGCATCTTCTTACAGAGTGTGGCCGAACAGTGGGACGGATTCCAGCCGCCGCCGCAGATCGACGCTGTTCCGAGCTCACCTTCCGGAGCGCGGCTGGGTTCCATGCGCAGCCACTTCGCCCGGGTGCCAGTTCCAGTCCCGGCTCAATCCGCACTTACTACTCACTCGCATACTTAGAAGGCTCAGGGAATGAAATTTCAACAAGCTCTCCGCAGAATTGCGCGGCTGTCCCCGAAGAAAAAGGTGGCCGCCGCCGCGTTCGCCGTCCTCCTTGCCTTGGTAGTGGTGGCTGCATACGCACGCAACCCGTGGCTCCTAGGCCTGCTGGTGCTGGTCTTCGCGGCCGCGCTGGCCGTCGGCGCGCTCTACGTGGACCGTCTGCTGAAGGCGTCCCGGCGGGCGGCGAAGCGGGCATCTGCCGCACTGGCAAAGCCCGCTCCGGTTCAGCAGGACACACGCCCCGGTGCCCTTGTCGAGTGGGGTGCACGCTCCCGCATCCCGGAGGCGCGGCTTGCCCAGCGCCTCACCAAGCTGCGTTCCGTTGACGGCCGCGATATCTTGGTCGCCACGGCAACCACCGGCCAATGGGGCTGGCGGGACATGGCCGTAGCCCTGGAAATGTACCGGATCGGGGGGAAGACCCGTCGCAGCGTAAAGCCCGTCCTGGACAAGACACCGCGCTCCGTGCTGCTGCACTTGGGCGACCTCTGCTTCCGGCAGAACATCCTCCAGGACGACATCCTCAACGCAGCCACGCTGTACAAGTACGTCTTTCAGCGACTCGGAGCCAAGCCGTTCCGGGAAAAGCGGCGCGGGGAGTTCTTCCTTGACGCCTTAGCCCGGACCGGGCAGGGGGAGGAAGTAATTCGGCTTCAGGGCCTCTACAAGGCCGACGAAATGAACTCCAACGACCTCCACCTCTACCGGGCCAACGCAGCCAACCCGTTCAAGGACAATTCAGTCGATGTCGACGAGTGGCTCGCCGAAATCAACGACATCTACCAGCTGGCGGGGCTGTCCCGGCTTTCGCTGGCCGAAGGTACCGCCCCGGCCTTCCTCCGCCTGCAGGCGGAAGCGCCGGCACCGGTCACGGACGGACCTCTCGTCAGCATTGTCATGCCCGTCTACAAGCCGGACGAGTACACGGATCTCGCGATTCAGTCGGCCGTCGACCAGAGCTACCGCAACATCGAAATCATCATCGTTGACGACGGTTCCGGCGGGGATGCGGCCGAACGGCTCAACAAATGGCCGGCAGTGGACGGGCGCATCAAGGTGGTGCTCAACGAGCCCAACGCAGGTGCCTACACGTCGCGCAATATTGGCTACTCCATGGCCCAGGGCGAGTTCATGACGATTTTCGACGGCGACGACTGGCAGCACCCGCAGAAGATCGCCCTCTTGGTCCGGGGGTCACAGGAGCAGACCGACGGAAGACTCGTGTCCGCTCCCTGGACGCGCGCGGACGAAGACCTTTTCTTCCACTACCGCGGATGGCGCGGAGCCTTCATCACGCCGGCCCACGTATCCACAATGTTCCACACTCCCACCATCCGGGAGCACTTGGGTCACTGGGATTCCGTCCGCAAAGCCGCCGACACGGAGTTCATTCTCCGCTACCAGGCCCTCGTCAATAGCGAGGAGCCCTTCGAGGTAAGCGAGGCGCCCTTGACGCTGTCCCTCGTCGGCGCCTCGAACCTTTCCATGGAAGATTTCCGCCTCGGCTACAGGTCGCCGGACCGCGTGTCCTACCGTGACTCTTACGAGCACTGGCACAAGAGGATCAAGGCGGGCGAACACTCCGGCTACCTGGACTTCCCGCTTGCCGAGCGGGTGTTCCCGGCACCGTCCCGGTTCCTGCCGGCGGGTGCGAAGCAGCAGGACCTGGAACTTGATATCCTGCTTGTCGGCGATTTCGGCGCTGATTCCCTCGTGGGCGTGCTGATGCTGGAACATCTGGCGTCTGCGGTCGGAAAGGGGCAGCGGGTTGGACTCATGCACTACCCGAGCATTCTTCACACGGCCGCCATCGACCGGTCATTCTCTGACGAGGTCATGGAGGCTTTCCATGACGGGCGTCTTGTCCGGGTGGAGGTTACGGACCGTGTGCAGTCTGCCGCGGTCAACGTCTACGATCCCACCGCGTTCCAGTACAGCCGCGAGTTGCGCAGCGGGCATGCGGCGGAACGAGTGTCTGTGTGGACAGACGAGCCGCCCTATAACTGGGAAACGGATGAACACAAGTACGAGGTCGGGACTGTGGAACGCAACCTGTTGGCCGTGTTTGGCGGCCCCATACGGTGGATTCCGCTCAATGAACGGACACTGCGGATCATCACGCAGTCCGGGCACGGACAAAAGTCCATCGGCGACCACGTGGCGCAGCCGGACACGCTGACAATTCCCGACACCCCGGCGGAGGAAGCTCCGCTGGCACTGACAGGCTCCAATGTGGGCGCTTTTGAAGCAGGAGAGGCTCCGTGAATTTGCAAAACACCACCCAGGAAACGGCTTGGGATGAGCGGAACAATGTAGAGATCCGCCGCATCGCCTCGGCCAGCGAGATTGACCACAATGCGGCGGAGCCGTATGAATTCGTGGTCCCGGCTGCTTCCGGCGGTCCGCTCGATATCGTGGCACTGTACGCGCCCAGAGTGTCGAAGACTCTGATCGTCACTTTCCACGGCTCACTGCAGCGGTCCAAGTACCAGCTCCCGCGCTTTGAATGGCGGAAGTCGCTGGCATCCATTGACGCCGCCCAGCTCTTTATCGCAGATTCCAGCCTGAACCTCAGCAGCAGCATTCCGCTGGCGTGGTACGTCGGCAATGAAGCACAGGACCTAACCTCGGACGTGGCAGAGCTGATCAAAGAGATTGCAGCGGTCGCAGGATACGAGCGAATCCTGCTGACCGGCTCCAGCGGCGGCGGCTTCGCATCATTGGCCATCTCCCGGCAGATCAGCGGTTCCCTGGCTGTTTGCTTCTCGCCGCAAACCCGAGTGGGGGACTACGAGCGGCAGGCCGTTCGGACCTTCTCCAGGGTCTGCTTTCCCGAGTTCGAGAGCTACGACAGCATGGAAGAGAACAACCGCATGCGGCTGGACCTTCGGCACCTCTACTCAAACACGCGGGACCGGAACTTCGTCTGGTATGTGCAGAACACCCTTGATGCCTCGCACTTCGAGAAGCACTACACCCCCTTCGCCGAAGCGCGCGGCGTGGATCCCGTCCTGGGCGGACTGGACGAATCCGGCCGCATTAACTTCGTGCCGCAGGAGCTTCAGGAAGGGCACGAACCGCCGTCCCGCGGACGCTTCCGCAGTAACGTCCGGGATGCGCACAAGGCGTTCTTCGGTGAGGAGCTCGGGGTCCTCGCCGACGACGGGAAATGAGATTCGCGTAGAAGCCCCGCAATAACCGTGGTCAGCGTCGATGAGGCCGGCTGACGACGGCTCGCTGTCCGGATCACGGGCGGCGAGTTGGAGCCAGATTGATGATGCTGCCGCCGGACGGCACGCCAGCTAAGTTTGCAACAGACTAAGGAAACGTGACTAATGAACGCCTCGAGCCAAGTCCTTGACCCCATTTCAGCCCGCAGCCTGCGGCTGATCAAAACGGAAGTGTTCGACGCCGAGTACTACGCCGCAGAGTGCGGGAGGGACTTCGTCTCGAAGACGGCGGCTGCACGTCACTTCGTTCAATATGGCATGAAGGCTGGACTTAGCTTCCATCCATTGTTTGATCTTGGGATGTTTCCGGCGCCCGTTCGGGACCGTTACAAGACCGGCGATGTCGAGTCCCTGCTGGCCTACCTGCGGAGCCCGGAGTCGCGCGAGCACCCGTGGTCTTGGCTTTTTGACCCCGCTGGACTCGACGAATCTGGCACAGCGGGTTCCGTGCTGCTGTCACGGTACCGTCCCGGTAAGGCACGAGCCCTGCCCGTTCCAGACAAGCTGCCCGGCTCAGCCCCGGCTTGGCCGGCAGTAAGGGCGATCGTTATTGCCCACGCCCTGACGGCCAAGACTTACGAGGTTGGCAAGAAACCGCTGCGCCTCCCTACGTGGTCCGAAGTGACGGAGAAGGAATGGCTTCAGAGCGTCAAACATGTACCTTTGGCGTCAAATGGGTCGGCACCGGTAGTGAGCATCGTCATGCCTGCTTGGAACCGGGAAACTGCGATTCTGGATGCCATCGAGTCGGTACGCCAGCAGAGCCTCAAGGCGTGGGAACTCATCGTAGTCGACGACGGCAGTACCGATGGGACGCGGGACGTCGTGCGCGCGTACGCACTTCTGGACAGCCGAATCCGCTTGATTGAGGCGGATCACCTGGGAGTCTGCGCAGCCCGAAACCGGGGTATCGAGGAGGCCCGGGGAGATTTCTTGGCCTTCCTGGATTCCGACAACACCTGGCGACCGGATTTTCTTAGGAACATGCATGCCGGGCTCATTGCCAGCGGCGGCCAGGCGGGCTACTCTGCCGTACGCATGCTGAACGGCCGGCTGGAATTCACCGGCCAACCCATCACGGCTGATCAACTCTTGGTGCGCAACTACGTGGATCTCAATGTTCTCGTGGTGCGGACGTCCTTTATCCGGGAGTTGGGCGGTTTCGACAACTCTCTGCGCCGCTGGGTTGACTATGACCTCGTCCTTCGGATTACCGAGACGACCAGCATCGAGTACTTCCCCTTTATCGGTTGCGATTACGTAGACGACGACAACGATGACAGAATCACCCGCAAGGAGTCCGGGAACTGGGAATACGCGGTACTGGGCAAGAACGTTCAAGGGCGGTTTGTTCCTGATTCTGTTCCGGAACGGGTGAGGGTTCCTTCCCTGTCGGTAATAATGCGCATCACGGAGAACATCGACCAGGCGATCCGGAATGTTCGCCGGATCCAGGAAACTGTCGACGCCGACTTGGTCGAACTGGTTGTGCTCGACGAGGTCCAGGGCTTCCGCACTTCGCTGCGCCTGCGGGCCGCTCTCGCTGGCCTGTCCGGCTTAAAATACATCAAGCTGCCGCGACGCTACACGGAAGCGATCGCCTACAACATTGGTTCCGTCCACGCTGACGGAGCGAACCTACTGTTCGCCAAGGAAAATGTCGAATTTCGCGCCGGTGCCCTAGACAAGCTCCTGGAACAGCTTGACCATCCATCCGTCGTTGCGGCACAGCCCCTGTTGACCGATCCCGCTGGAGTCGTCGTCTCCGCTGGCGCTGTTGCGCACCGCAACAGCCTCGCCGTCCCCTTGTTCCGGGGCTTGAACATTGCCGATGCCCGGCGCCACGGCGGCAGGGTGGTTGACGAGTTGGCACCAGCCGCCTTTGTGGTGCGAAGGGAGGCGTTCGAACGGCTAGGACGATTCAATACGATCTTTGCCGGCGAAGCGGCAGTGACCGATTTTCTGCGGAGGCTCGGCAACTCCGGGGCAGGGGAGTTCGTCGTGGAGGGCGCAGCGGTCGCAGTAGACCATTCGGCGGATGCTTATGCGGAGCACCCTTCCTTGTCCGCCGCGGATGCGGATTGGCTGAGTGCATCCAAGGAGCCTGCGCGGCCGGTTGAAGCCCACTACCGTGACATTGGCCTGGACGTCGTTGCGTTCACTGCGCCACGAAACCCGAGGCTCCAGCCTGCGGCGCCGGTAGTCGTCAGGCAGACCTCCGGGTCGGATCCGGCGGAGCGTCTGCGATGGGCGATCAAGATCGGCGCTGAGTTCAGTGTCGGCGGAGACCGCTGGGGCGACGTTCCGTATGCGGCGGACCTTGCAGAGGCACTCACTGCCCGCGGCCAGGAGGTTGTGGTCGACAGGGCCGCAGCCCTCGCGCGGCCCTCCAATCACCTGGACGATGTTGTGGTGGTCATTCGCGGCCTGCACCGCTGCGATCCTCAGCCAGGAAAGACAAATATCCTGTGGGCGATCAGCCGGCCGGACTTGATTGCCAAAGAAGAACTCCTTGAGTTCGACCTCATTTTCGGGGCGTCCGGAATCTGGTGCGAGTATGTCCGCAGCGAGTGGGGGATCGAAGCCCATTACCTGCCTCAGGCCACGAATCCGAAGCGATTCCACCCGACGGCGGCGACTGAGGGAAGCCCCCAGTTCGACCTGACTTTCGTGGGGGGCCCGCGAAAACCAATTGGGCGCAAGATCGTCGCCGATTGTGTTGGCCTTGGCCAAAATGTCAGTGTGTGGGGCCCCCGGTGGGAGCAGTTCATCCCGGCAGAATTGGTGGTGGCCGATTTCATCGACAACGATGACCTTGCTGCTGTCTACAACTCGTCCACAATTGTCCTCAACGATCATTTTGAAGACATGGCAAGGTGGGGCTTCGCCAACAACCGCCTCTACGATGCCGTGGCCTCCGGTGCGAGGGTGATCAGTGACGACGTGGACGGTATCGACGAGATCTTCAAGGGCGCCGTCCGGACATATGCTTCGCTCGAGCAGCTTGCCGAAATTCTGGCTGATCCGAGCGGCTTCCCCGATGATTCGGAGATGGCTGCTATCAGCCAGATGATCCGCGACGAACACAACTTTGACAAGCGTGCCGAGACCCTGCTGGAGGCAGCCCGGGCGCACCGGAAATCAGTGTCGGATGGTGCCGACAACGACAGCACGCCTGCCCTGTAGATACGACTGTTCGCCAAGGCAACGGGAACCAACTGAGAGACCCGCACATGAATAACAGCACATCGCCGCTTTCCCACGTCTTTATTTCCCAAGCTCACTTGGTAAGTTACGGCGGTTCGGAAATGGTCACTTTGGAGCTCGCGGAGCATTTTGCTGCTGCGGGCTCCAAGGTAACCATCGGAACATGGAGCGCTGGCAGGCCGGTACTGTCGCATTTGACCGACCGCGCCAATATTTCCTACTTCGACATCGACGACGACCAGCTTTCAAAGGTGCTAGAGAGCGATCCGCCGCAACTGGCATGGATCCATCACCAGATCGTCCCTCAGTGGCTCCTCCAGAATCCGGGCGTGACGGCGTTTGTGTTCAATCACATGTCGTCTGCCCACCCTCTGGAATCGTCGTGGTCAGCAGTCGTGGAGGCCAAGCTTGCGGGCTTGCACGTCTACAACTCTGCAGAGACCTTGGAGGCGCATCTCGCAGACGGGGCGGCAGAGGCGTTTGACCCGGCCCGGATGAAGGTATTTGCCAACCCCGCCCCTGATGCCTTCGGAGCGGCGGGCAAGCCGAGCCGGGGCAGGAAGCAGTTGATCGGCGTCGTTTCTAACCATGTCCCTGGCGAGCTGGGTAAGGTGCTGGAAGACCCGCCGGCCGGAGTGGATTTTTTGCCCATTGGCAGTGGCGATGTGGCCAACTCGGTCGCCGCCCGCGTCACGCCCGAGACGCTTGCTGCGCTGGACGGGGTGGTGACAATTGGCAAGACGGTACAGTACGCGATGCTGGCCGGTGTGCCGGTATATTGCTACGACAAGTTCGGTGGCCCTGGCTGGCTGGATGCTGAAAACTTTGCCGTGGCGGAATTCCATAACTTTTCGGGCAGGGGCTTCGCAGTCAAGAGTCCGGAAGATATCGCAACCGAACTGGCCAGCGGCATTGAAGCAGCGACCGACTTTGCGGTCGAGTTGAAGTCCGGGGACCTGTCGAGATTCACGCTGTCGACTGCTCTTCAGGAAGTGTTGTTGACATTGGACGAACGCCCGGCGGCGCCTTCGACGCTGGAAGGAGCAGAGGCGAGTGCGCATTCGCGGCAGCAGAACCTGGTCGGACACTACGTGCGGAACTGGCTCCGGGCAACCCAACGACTTGCCGGAAGCCAGAAGTAAGCCCTGGGGCAGCACGAGAGGACTTACGTCTTTCGCGACGGTAACCGAAGACCCCGGCAGACTGAATCTGCCGGGGTCTTCGGTTATGCCGCTAGCTCGTGCCTGGGATCCTCGGTGGCCGTACCAGGAACCGCTCGATTGACTGCGCGATGACATAGTCAGGACGGACGTCCCGCACGTAGTCCATGTCGACGGTGTTTTCCCACTTCAGGTGGTATTCGCTGAAGAGACGGGCGAACCACCAGCTCAACCGGGTTGGGCTCGTCACGCTACCGAAGAATGAGTTGCCAAAGACAACCACCTTTTTCTTGATCGGCGCGCTCTCGTTAGTCCAGACGTTGTGCGAGCCGACGAAATTTCCCGGACTATGAGAGAACGCGAGTTCGATTTCTGGATCACCCAGTGTTCCAGGGGCAGGAATTTGCTGCTTGTCCCAGAGCGGGATATCGAAGAACTTCGGCGCCAGATCGCCGTTGCGGTATATGGTTCCCGTCAGTTCGACTCCGTCAAGAATGGCTGGATCGCAGCCGGGGAGCCGATCCAGAAGTGCACGTGCCATTGCCAACGTGCCGGCCGGGGAACAATGAGTGTCGTTCCGCTGCCAAGCTCCGATATCACCCGACCAGCCCTCGAACATGCTCAGGAAACTCACGTAGTTGGGCTCATTCGCCATGAGTTCATCGAGGCGACGGTACAGCGGGGTCGGGCCAGTTATTGCCAGCGGGGCGAGGTGCCGCAGGGCCGTCAACTTCTCGGGTATGACGACCTGAAGGAACGGGATTCCCAGATCGTCCAGCACCTCGCTGTTGGTGCGGATCGCCGAGGCCCACATAGTGGCCCTTTTTTCCAGCAGGGCCTCCTCCGCCGCGTCTTCGGGCGCCCTGTACTGGTCTCGCAGCGCGTTGCTGCCGCCCGTCAGGAATAGGTGGCCGTCCTTGCCAATCTGTCCGACGTCGTCACTGGACCGCAACCCGACCGGAAATCCAAGGTAGGAGAGTTCGCCTGCCTCCGACGACTCCCTCACTTCCGCGAAGTGCTTTGAGAGCTTGAGTTCGTTGACTTCGAGGGCATCAAGTATCACCTCGCGCGCACCCCTGACGTTGGCGGCCGAGGCCCGGACGAAATCTGCCAGCATCTGGTGGTAGGCGCTGCCACCCAGCGGAATGAAACTCCTCACGCCGTCGGCCACCGCAGCTACTTGGTGAGCCTTCGCCAGGACGTTCTGACTCTGGACAGGTGTCTCGAGAGTCAGGGTGAAGGACTTGTTGGCCAGCCCCAGAGCGGAACGGACGTCCGCGCGTTCGGCACCGAAGACAGCTTTTCCAACCTGTTCGCCGTCGAGATCGAGCCAGAGATCCGGGTCTTCACCGCCCTCTCCTACTTGAACCCAGCCAGTGAGCGACCGCTTGTTCGGTGAGATTGAATCGACGTAGCCTTTGAGCATTTTTCCCTCATCACTGTTTTCTGGACTCGATTCTTCCACACCAAGGGCGCGCTACTCGCCGGGTGTCGCGGGCCGTGGTCGAGGCCAGTATGCCTTCAGATGCTGGGCCTCCAGGGCCTTCCCGGCTGTCCCCGCCGGGAGCGTACGCAGCATGTCCGCCGCCAGCGTAGGATATGCGATGAGATCACGCCGACACTCTGATGGGTCAATTCCGTCAAGAACTCCGATTGGGTGCTCCGCCACCGCTAGATCGCGGGGAGATTATGATGACCGCACTCAGCGCAGAGTGCCGGTTGACACTCCACCGAACGGCGGTCGGCAAACAATGTCCGCCCACGCGCGAAGAGTTAGGGAAGGAACTGCACATGGACGGGATTTCGTTCCTGGGGCTGATGCGCCAGAGGTTCAACCAGCGAAACGATCCTGGGCTGGATCCCGTACCGTGGGAACTGGACGACAAGGAAACGGCCTACAAGTACGTTGAGCAGGCCGGATATGCCGTCCCGCGGTATGCGCGGACAAGCAGCGCGGCCGAGGCCTTGGCAGCGGGGGAGCTGTTCGGGGACAGGCTCGTGATCAAGCAGCCGAACCGCCATTCGGCTTCCGGTGTCTACGTGCTTGAGAAGCTCGGCGAAGGCTCCTACCTCGACCTGTTGAGGATGAAGGTCCTCGCTGCCGCCGACATCAAGGCAGTGGGTGCCGCGCCTGATTACTGGCTCGCTGAGGAATGCATTCCGTCATTGCCGGCAGGCAAGCCCGTTCCGTTGGACTATAAGATCTATGCCTTCCGGGGACAGGTCAGCCACATCACCCAAATCGACCGGAATGTGTCCCCGCCGCGGGTTGCCCTGTTCGACGGGGCATTTATCCCGCTCGAGCTCGGGAAGGACTATTCGATTGATGAGAATCGATGGCTGCCGGAGCAGCACGTCCTCCCACGGTTCGCGGGGGCGATGCTGGAAATGGCGTCGACATTGTCGCTGAACCTCGAAACCCGGTTTGTTAAGGTGGATTGTTACGACGGGCCCAACGGTCCCGTCTTCGGCGAGTTCACCTTCGCCTCCGGCGGCGACGACACAGGCATGCTCCGCTACAGCGAACGCATCATCCGGGCCCTCGATGCTGCCATGTTGACTGGTCGTGCTGCAGCCTTGTCCGGGTTTGATATCGACCTCGACAAGTTCCGGCAGGATCTGTCGCCGAACGCGACGATAGTGGCCGACGAGCACCTCGTGGCGAGGCTCTCCGGCGGCGCGTCACAGGGCGATGCCCGCTATGCACAACTCCTGCCCGCTCTGCTGGTGCAGGATTCTACAAAGGCCGTCTTTAGCCTGGCGGCCTACGTCATCGGCCACCTCAGCGGCGATGGCAGCCAGGCATTTAACATTCAGGCCGCCGTCCGACGCGGCGGTAAGCACTTCTATGGAACGCGGCGATTGGCTGAGTTTGAGGAAGCCGCAACCGCCTTCCATGATGAGCGATCAGCGGGCAACCCGTGGCACACCTCGCGGGCGGCGGAGGTGCGGTTGAGTTCGGGTGACCAGTCCGCGCTGGAAACTCTCAAGGCCTTGGCAGACGGAGGTTACGAACATGCCCGGCGGGTTGTGGCCGGATATGAGGCGGCGCACGCGTCAGCCTAGATGTACACAGTCAGTAGTTTGGTTGCACCTGCTGATTTGTGGGTTGCCTCCGAGGCTGCTGTGGGGCCGGTGGATGTGGTAGACGTCTAGCCATGGCTGCAGGGCATCAGCGCGGGCCTGATTGGATGTGAACGGCTGCCGGTAGGCCCAGCCTTCCGGCTTGGGCGGGGCTGGGCTGGGCTGCGCACCTGGCGATCCTGGCGATGACTAGTTTGTGTTGCACTGCTCGGTACTTGAGGAGAGGGACCGACCGCCGCTTGATGGACTCCCGACTCAGACCCATTAATCTTGGTGGAATCCTCTCGATCAGCACGGCCGTACCGCCGGCCTCGAACTGTGCGTCGGATTCTACGAAATCGAGCCGATTCCTTCACTGCGGCTCCTTCATCCTGGTCATACTGGATTTGAGCCGTCGTCCTGGTTCTAAACGCATCGCGCTCCGTGTGGCCGCTCACCCCTCTGCTTCGCAGCCTCGGACATTAATAGGGCGATTCAGCCTATCTCAACGAATCGATTGCCCATCACGGCGCCAGGAAGCCCTTCACACCGGTCGCTGCAAAGCGGGCGCGCGACGACGCACGGGTGCTGCAGCCCGAGGCGACGGCGAAAGTACGGAAGCCACTTGAGTTGTTCTATGCTGTTGGGGGCCTCGACCGCGCACACCCTCAGAAGCGAGGGCGACTGTCGTTGATCTTATTCAGCATCTGCCTGGATCACTATCGAGTGGAGTTTAGAATGGCGGATTTTCGCCTTGAGTTTTGGCCGGCGAGAAGCCGCCAGGCTCCCATTGCCTTCCTTACGATGGCACGGGATGAGACCATCCTGCTTGAGGCGTGGGTAAAAAACGGGCTTCGCATCTGTCCAGAAGCGGCCTTTTACGTGATCGACCACGCCTCCAGCCCATCGCTGTCGGAGTCTCTGGCCAATAGCCCCGGCTACAACGGTGTAAACCTCAATTTTGTCAGTATCCCCCCAGTGCCCTTTGACGACGACTTCAAGGCGATGGCGATGTCCGGCTTTGCCAAGATGTTGTTGCACTGCTATGACATCGTCGTAGCAACGGACTGCGACGAATTGCTCGTCGGCTTGGGGATCGGCGCCGATGAAGTGTTGCCCAAGCTGCAGTCCTTGGACGGGATAACCGCGCCAATCGGCTTCGAAATTGTCCAGCACACGGAGAAAGAGGCGCCTTTTGATCCGTCTCAGGACATTGAATTGCAGCGCGGCTACGGATTCTTCGCCTCCGGGTACACAAAGCCCGTAATCTGGAAGGCCCGCAGTGAATTCGGTGCTGGGCTGCACCGATCTCGCGAGGACTTTGCGTACGAGACGTCTTTGGGTTTGCTCCATCTGAGAAGTGTGGATCAAGAAATGTCCTTGGAGAGGGCCGCGCAGAGGCGTCAATACGAGCTCTCCGTGGGACAGGTGGATCAGGGGCGCGGCGGTAATTGGTTGAATCCTCAGGAGAAAAAGGCTGATTTCTTCGCAGGGCTCCGTTCCGTCGACGTGATTCCGACTTTCAACGATCTGCTAGAGGGCTTCTACGGCGAACTTACCGAGACCCACCACAAGAATGGCGGTGGGTTCTGGGGTCACAACATCAACAGAAGATCGAACTATTGCGACATAAGTAGCGTCCTCTACGTATAGCCTCTGGGCTCAGCACATCAGAGCAAGCTGATTAGGGCCCGAAGTCCATCGTTCCGTGATTGGTCGTTCCGTGATGATCCAGCGGCACCGTGGACGTGGATTGACGTCCTGTCGGGCTTGGGAGCCGCTAAGCGGACCAGCGCTTCCACCGCCCAGCCCGGCGCCGCTCGTCGTCAGCAGGCCTTGCTCTGTCGTCGGAAAGTCAATGTCCGCGGCCATTTGGGAATCGAGACCCGCGAGCATCATGCGTCAGTACTCAAGACATCCGGCCTTCAAGTGCGCGACACCAGTTGTAGAGGGATGACGTTGGTCACGGTGGCGAACTGAAATCGGATATCGCGAGCAACAGTTATATAGTGGACGCGTTTGGTTGCGCTGTTTGGCGCCCAAGGCAAAGAAATCAACTGCGGCTACTGGGGGACTAGTGACACTACGACTAACCGTGATCGGTACGGGATACCTCGGCGCGACCCATGCGGCATGCATGGCGGAACTCGGATTCGAAGTTCTGGGTGTCGACGTCGACAAAGAGAAGATCGATAGCCTCAGCCGAGGCGAACTACCCATCCACGAACCTGGCCTGCCCGAACTGCTGCGCAAGCACACAGAATCCGGCCGCCTGCGCTTCACTACCTCGTTCGAAGAAGCCGGCGCCTTCGGTGACGTGCACTTCATTGCCGTCGGTACCCCTCAGCGGGCCGGCGAGCACGCTGCCGACATGACCTACGTTGACGCGTCCGTGACAGCGATTGCACGTGCCGCCACGAAGGACTCCCTGATCGTCGGCAAGTCCACCGTTCCGGTTGGCTCAGCACGTCGCCTGAAGGGCCTCGTCGCCGAAGAATCGCGCGACGGCGTTCAGGTCAACTTCGCCTGGAACCCCGAGTTCCTGCGGGAAGGCTTCGCCGTGGAGGACACCCTGCGTCCGGACCGCCTGGTTATCGGCTCTGACTCCGACGCTGCCGAGACCACCCTGCGTGAGGTCTACGCCGACGCCATCAGCCGCGACACCCCGTTCATCGCCACGGACTTCGAGACGGCGGAACTGGTCAAGGTCGCTGCAAACGCGTTCCTTGCGACCAAGATCTCCTTCATCAACGCCTTCTCCGAGGTCACCGAGACCGTTGGCGGCAACATCCGCACCCTGGCGGATGCTATCGGCCTCGACGCCCGGATCGGCCGCCGCTTCCTCAACGCCGGCATCGGCTTCGGCGGCGGCTGCCTGCCCAAGGACATCCGCGCGCTCCAGGCCCGGGTCTCCGAGCTCGGCCTGGACAGCACCATGCGGTTCCTGAACGAAATCGACGAAGTAAACCTCCGCCGTCGTGACCGTGCGGTCCACGTTGCCGAAACGTTGCTCGGCTCGCTCGAGGGCAAGCGCATTGCCGTCCTCGGCGTCGCGTTCAAGCCCAACAGCGACGACGTCCGCGATTCACCGGCCCTCGACGTGGCGGCCAGGCTCTTCAACAGCGGAGCGGACGTCAGCGTCTACGACCCCGCTGCGAACGCCAACGCCGGCAAACGGTACCCGCGCCTGAACTACGTCGATTCGCTCGCCACGGCAGCGGCTGACGCCGACCTGGTCATGGTGCTGACGGAATGGACCGAGTTCGTGAACGTCGATCCTGCGGAACTCTCTGCTGCGGTTTCGCGCAAGCGCATTTTCGACGGACGCAACGTCCTGGACCACGACAAGTGGAGCGCTGCCGGCTGGGACATCGTCTCGCTCGGCCACAAGAGCGAACTGCTGGACCTGGCCGCTTCCGCCAACTGATTTATGTAGGTTCGGTTGTCAAGAGGCATAGATGAACGGCTCCTGGAGTTTTGGTTCCGGGGGACGTTCGTCTATGCCCGCCGGTCGCGGTGACGGGGGTGTTGGCGAGTCTTTTTGGTGACTGCAGTGTCAAGGCTCCCACGAAAATTAAGGTGACCGCGGATGGTGTGCGACGGCGTGGGCGAGTATGTATCGGGCCGCCCAAGGGGTCGGTCAGGCGGTTTGTTGTGTGGGTTCGATGGTGACCGTGAAACCCATGGATTCGAGCTGGCTGCGCGTGCCCGCGTTTTGGCCGGTTGCAGGCGGGTGTAGTAGTCGGGTCCGGGGCCCTGTAGAGTTCCCCGGTCCTGAGCATGTTCCAGACCGCGGTAAGTATTGCATGTTCGACGGCTACAAGGGCTTTCATGGGTCCCCGTCTGGCCGCGAGGCGCCGGTATTTGGCGCCGAAGTACACCGGCAGGTCCCGGGCCGAAGGGTGCCAGGACTGCTTCAGTCCAGGCTCTGAGCTGTTCTATGGCCAGGGTGTGTCCGTCAATGATGTTCAGGTGCAGTCCGGCCAGGAACGCATGGTGGGCGTTGAATCTTCCGTTGAGTGCTTCGGTCAGGGCGGGAATCTTCGTTCGCAGGCTGTAGACGGCAAGATCGGCCAGTACGGCCGGATCCCCTGGCCCTCAATGAGGGTCCCCAGCATCGCCCTGGAGGAGACACCTGTCAGATCCGTGGCCACGGAACACAGCTTGATCCCGGCGTCTTCCAGCAGCTTCTCCAGGCGCTGGATCTCACTGCCGCGCTGCCGGATGGACATCGTGCGCGTGCGTGTCAGGTCCCGGAGCTGACGGACGGGCTCGGGCGGCACGAACGAGGCACGCACGAGTCCGAACGCGCCGAGCTGGGCCAGCCACGCCGCGTCCGAGACGTCGGTCTTGCGCCCGGGCATGTTCCTTACCTGTTGGGCGTTCGTAAGCATCACGTTCAGCCCGTCCTCCAGCAGGAAATAGAACTGCTTCCAATAGTCGCTGGTGGCTTCCATCACCACCAGCGTCACTTGCTCACACAGCAGATGCCCGCGCAAGGCCAGAACCTCGTTTTTGGTCGACGCCCATCTGGTCACCGTCGAGATGTATTGACCTCGGCGGCGGCCGCCCTCCGAAGATCAGGCCGACCACCAATGCAATGACTAGCAGGGCATATAGGTGCCGGTGGTTTCCGTCACCGATCTAGACTCAGGGACACCGCAGAAAGGAACTAATCGGCGACTCGACCGTCAACCGCGGACAGGGCAGGGTGTTTTAGGGCTAGGGTTAAGGGTTCTGCGTCTTTGCAGGTTCGGGTGGTGCGCCGCCCATTGACGGAATGGGGATCCGTAATGAGGAATTTGGCGAGCGGGATTCGAGGGCTGCTGGTCGGCCTGGCGGTTACTGCCCTGATGCTCGCGGGCGTGGCGCCTGCGCGGGCAGCGGAGACGCTCACCGTCCTGCATGTGTTCCTGGCGGCGGGGCAGTCGAATATGTCCGGGCGGGGCCTGCCCGCCGGTAGCACGGATGACCCCGCGGACCCTCGGATTTTTGAGTTTGGCGCGAGTGACCGCGAGCTTCAGAAGGCGGGTGTGCCCCTGGACATGCACGACATCGCGACCGGGCTTTCGCCGGCCACAACTCTTGCCCGTGAGTACTTGAAGACCCAGCCCGGCAACGTCGGGGTGCTGCTCATCCCGGCGGCGCACGGCGGCACGGGATTCACCACTGCCGCGTCCACCCTCACGTGGATTCCCGGCGCGGCCTCCGCCCCGGAACTCGATCTTTCCGCGCTGGCGGTAAAACAGACCCTCGAAGGCATCGCGGCGGCCAAGGCGTCCGGTCGTACGGTTGAGCTCAAGGGCGTCCTCTGGCACCAGGGGGAAAACAACGCGACGCTGACCACTTCCGGCTACAATGCCAGGCTGGATACAGTCATTGCTTACTTCCGGTCCCAGTTGGCGGTCCCGAACCTCCCCGTCGTGGTGGGGCAAATGGCACCTGAGGGAATCGCAGCAGATCCGGTCCGGCTCAACGTCGACAGATCGCACCGGGAAACCCCGTCGCGGGTTCCGTACACCGGATTTGCCGCGGCCATGGCTGGCGGCACGAATACTGGCGACATAATCCACTTTTCCCGGACCGGCGTCGAATTCCTGGGCAAAAACTACCTATCCGGATACCAGCAGGCCACCGCCGCCGCCGTCGTCGACAACGGCTCCCTGAACGCTCAGATGCCGTCGATCCAAGGTTCGGCGAAGGTCGGGGCCATTCTGACAGCGGTGCCTGGCGGCTGGCGCCCGGCGCCGGTGACCCTGGCGTACCAGTGGTACCGCTCGGGGACCGCGATTAGCGGCGCCATCGGCGCCGCCTACACTCCTGTCGCCGGTGATCTGGGTGCGACGATCACCGTGAAGGTCACCGGTTCCAAGTCCGGCTACCCGACGGTCTCCAAGACATCTGCCGCCACGGCTTCGATCGTCAAGGGCACCCTCGCGGCTCCCACGCCGACGATTGCCGGCACCCGGAAGGTCGGGTCCACCCTGACCGCCGTGCCCGGAACCTGGGGCCCGGCGCCGGTGACCTTGACTTACAAGTGGTACCGGTCCGGTACGTTGATCAGCGATGCCAGCAGTGCCACGTACAAGCTGCGCTCCGGTGATGCGGGCAGGACCATCACCGTGAAGGTCACTGGCTCCAAGACTGCCTTCAACACGGCCTCCAAGACGTCCCCCGCCACCGCTACCATCGCCAAGGGCACTCTCGCCACGCCGATTCCCAAGATCACGGGCACCGCGGCGCTAGGGTCCACCCTGACGGCCGTGCCCGGCGCCTGGGGACCTGCGCCGGTGACGCTGACGTACCGTTGGTACCGCTCGCACGTTCTGATCAGTGATGCCACAGCTTCCACCTATAAGGTCCGCACTGGTGACGCGGGGAGGACCATCACCGTCAAGGTCACAGGCTCCAAGACCGGCTACTCCACGGTCACCAAAGAGTCCACTGGCACTAAAGTGGCGGGGTAGCGCGCGGCCGTACGCCGCTTCGCGTTTTCAGATCAACGAACCAGGGAAACAACCATGAAGGTTTCACTACTCACTGCTGTAGCATTAATCGGCCTCTTTGGGCTTACTGGATGCACCGGTCAGTCTCAGGGCACCAATTCGGCCCCGGAAAGCCCGGCTGCCACGACGGCGTCAGCGCCGCCGCCGGGGACCGCGGCCGAATCCACGGACTCGGCCGTGGTCCCGGACGCGGCGCTGCCTCCGGGGCAACTGCCGCCGACCGCCATTCCCAACCAACTCGCCGAGGGCAAGGTCCACTTCACCGGAGACTACACGAAGGCGACGCCCGCGGACTCAGCGAAGATTATCGAGCTTGCAAAGCAGTGGCATTCCGCTGACAAGGAAGCCCTGTTCCACGAGAAAATGGACGGCTCGGGCCTGAGCTCTAACGTCCCTCCCGAGCAGGCCGAGACGTTCTACGGTCGGGCTGCGGAGGCTTGCCAGCGGCGCTTCGACGGCTACAAGCCCCCGCTCGAGGGGTCTTCGCTTGAAATCGAGAACCTTGCCCTGAGCATCTACTGTCCCGCGTTGGGTAACACCTCATCCATTGCTGGCTAGCTGGTCAGCTGTTGCCCGTAGCGACGGGGATCGGGACGTTCCGGCCACTGACCACTATCCCGCCGGCGGCGGGAATGTTCACTGTCGGCAGGCCCGCGGCCCCTGGGCGGTTTCTAGGGGTCCTCCGTGATGGCACGGGGAATCTGGGGTGCGCGGTGAGCAGTTCCGGCCTGTTCGACGTCGGCGTCGTAGGTGAACTGCAGTGCCGGTTCGTCAAAGTGCTGGCGGGCGTGCGCGAGGTCCCCGGCCGTGCCGGAGCGCAGCCGTGACAGGTCCCGCAGTGCTTCTTCGTCCGGATCCGGGATGCGGACCTCGGTGACCGAGCCGACCGCGAGCATTTCGGCCAACACGCGGGCGTCGCGGCGGTCGGTTTTCACGCGGTCCCCGGGGCAGCAGTTTCGAGGACGCCGCAACGACGCAGTTGATGCCCGCAGCACGCAGATACCGGGCCAGAACGAACCCAGTAGGGCCCTGATTCGACCTCCCAAACCTCACATGTGACACTGCCATCGCACCCCCGAGAAGGCGTCAGGCCAAGGGAGCTGCTAATGGCAACCCACGGACGCTGTGAAACAGATGGCCCCGGCTCCTTAGGCTCCTGCCCTTGCCTGCCTGTCCGGATAAGGACATCATCGACCGGGTTCAGGCCCGCCAACGCCGCCCCCGGCCGGAGGCACCGGATTACACCAAGCCGGCGCTGCAGGAGCGCCCCCGCGATAACGGCCGGCCAGTGCCTTCGAAGCAGTCTGCCCGTATATTTCCACCGCACGGCAACTTCGAACATGAGGGAGGCCCTACCGGATAAATCTCCGGTGGGGCCTCCTTGGCTAGAGCAGCCGCTCCAAGGTCCGCAAGGCCCGGAACGCTGTTGGGAGGCTCTACAGAGCCTTACAGCGCCGCGTAGAGGCGTCCGGTGCTGGTGAGGGTGCCGTTCGCGTTGAACAGGGTGGAGCATCCCATCTTGATGTCGCCTGCTGGGCGGGTCTTCCAGGCAAAGCGTTCCACGAAGGGGAGCGCACGCATTCCGGCTACGGTGGCCCGCATGAAGTCCTCTGTCTGGGCGCGGGAGTACTTGCAGGGCCTGGACGCGGTGGCGTCCCAGTCCGCCACCGCGTATTCGGTGACCCAGATCGGCTTCCCGTACTTCTCGTGCATCATGGTGAGCTTGTTCAGGAAGTCGTCCGCCCGGGGCCAGGCATAGATGTGGGTGGTCATGAAGTCTACGCGGAGGCCTCTCGTCTTTGCCTTCGCCATGAAAGCCGCCAACCAGGTGCTGCTCGGACTGGTCGTGGCAGGGGAGCCGAGCCGTAGGCCCGTTGCCTGAAGCTTGGGCCAAAGGCTGATGGCCTGGTCCACGCTCATGTTCGCCTGTGCCACGACGTCGGGTTCGTTGAAGCCGAGCAGGTGCGTGGCCTTCGTTTCGGCCAACTGGCGTGTGACATAGCCAAGGGCGTCCTGCTCCAGCATCGTCTTGGCGCTCTTGATCATGGGCACGAAGGCAGGGGTGGTGGTCACGTTAGGGTGCGAACCCCAGGTGTAGTGCCATTTCAGGTTGAGGCTCTTGATTTGCTGGAGCGCCAAAGCGTCCTTGCCGCCATGCCCGAAACCCTTCAAGGTGTTGGCGGGCGTGGTGATGGAAGGGACGCTCACAACCGCTTCGGCGGTTGCCGCGTTGGCAGCCAGCAGAGCCCCCGGGGCGGCCATAGCTGCCAAGGGCATGGTAAGAAACTTACGGCGTTCCATGAGTCGCTCTCGGTAGGGACCAGATTGTTAGCCGGCACCACGGGCGACGTGCATCAACTCCCCCGGCACTCAAGCTCGAGCAAACCTAGCACGGAAAACACACAGGAAACTCCCGGGTAAGCGCAGGAAAAACGCAAGGTTTTCTCAGTGGACGGTGAGCCTCACCACGGCGTCGGATGTTGGCGTCCCGGGCGCGGCGCGCCCCCTACAGGGACTTGTAGAGCTCGCCTGTGGGGGAGAGCGATCCGTCCTTGCGGAACAGGGCCGAGGCGCCCATGATGGGGTCCCCTTCGGCCCGGGTCTTCCAGGCAAAGCGCTCCACGAACGGCATCTGGCGGAGCCCTGCGGCCGTTTCGCTCATGAACGCCATGATCTCTTTTTCGGTGTAGCGCGTGGGCGACTTTTCGGAGGCTTTCCAGTCCGCGACGGCGTATTCGGTGATCCAGATGGGCTTTTCGTACCGGTCGTAGAGCTCCTGGACGCTGTTCAGGAAGGACTCGGAGTCCGGGGAAGGGTAGGAGTGCATAGTGATGAAGTCCACCCTGAGATCCTTCGAGGACGCTTCATCCATGAACTCCTTGAGCCAGTCGCCCAGTGCCTGAACGGGCGCCGGCGAGCCCAGCCGCAGCCCGGATGCCTCGAGCTCGGGCCAATACTTGATGGCCGAGGACACTTTCATGTCTGCCTGCTCGGGATGGTCGGGCTCATTGAAGCCAAGCAGTTCCGCGGCCCGGGTCAGCTCGAGTTCGTACTGTACCTCTGCGACCGCGTTCTGGCGGACACTTTCCTTGCCCCAGATCATCGGCACAAAATCCTGCGTGGGGCGGGCTGCGGGATATGAGGCGCCCCATGTGTAGAACCAGTTCACATCCAAGGCGTCGAGCTGCTGGATGCCGTACTTCTTGCCCACGGCAAGGCCCACGCCCTTGCGGGCCCCCGCCGGCGTGGGACGGCTGCTGGTTGGTGGCTGGCTGGTGATTGGTGGCTGGCCGACGTCGTTAGGTTCCGGCGTACAAGAGGCCAGCGTGGCGGCGGCAGAGGCCGCCAACGACAGTCGGAAGAAGTCCCTGCGGTCCATGCTCACGTCCACTTTCACTTTTCTCTCGGCTGCGCGCGGGGGTGAGCACTCCCTCCCCGGGAGCTTCATTGTTTCACGATTTGGCCACCGCCTACGCCCCGCTGAACTCCGCCGTCCGGTAGCCGACGCCGAGCAGCTCTTCGATGGCTGCCACCGTCCGGGGGGCGGCCTTGCCGTCGCCGTAGGGATTCACTGCGTTTGCCATGGACGCGAAGTGCGAGGAATCGTGCAGGAGGCGGGTCACCTCGGCAACAATCCGCTCTTCGTCGGTGCCGATCAGCTTCACGGTGCCGGCTTCAAGGGCCTCGGGCCGTTCCGTGTTCTCCCGCATCACCAGGACCGGCTTGCCGAGGCTGGGGGCCTCCTCCTGCACTCCGCCGGAGTCCGTCAGGACGATGTGCGCCTGCGAAAGCATCCGGGTGAATTCGCCGTAGGCCAGCGGCTCCGTCACCAGCACGTTGGGCTTGCCCTCCAGCGCGGGAAGCACTGCCTCACGCACCACGGGATTCTTGTGGGCGGGCAGCACGATCACGAGGTCCGGTTCGGCGTCGGCGATCCGCGCGAGCGCCCGTCCCACCCTGCGCATGGATTCGCCCTGGTTTTCGCGCCGGTGCGTGGTGACCAGCAGGACCCGGCGGTCGCTGGCGGCCAGCGCTTCCAGCCGGGGGTCCGTGAAGGGAAGCCGCTTGTCCACGGTGGCGAGGAGGGCATCAATTACTGTGTTCCCAGTCACCACGATGTCCTGCGGGCTGATGCCTTCCCGCAGCAGGTTTTCCCGGCTGGTGGAGGTCGGTGCCAGGTGCAGGCGGGTGATCTGGCTTGTGATCTTACGGTTGGCTTCCTCGGGGAACGGCGAGAGCAGGTCACCGCTGCGCAGCCCGGCCTCGACGTGCACCACCGGGATGCCGTGGTAGAACGCCGCGATGGCGGCGGCCGTGGAGGTGGTGGTATCGCCCTGGACCACGACGGCGTCCGGACGGGTGACAGCGAAGAGTTTTTCGAGCCCGTCAATGGTCCGCGTCATGATGGCCGACAGGGATTGCCCCTGCTGCAGGATGTTGAGGTCATGGTCCGGAACAATGCCGAACAGTTCGTTGACCTGGTCCAGCATTTCGCGGTGCTGCCCCGTGACCGTCACGATGCACCGGAAGAGCGGGGACTCCTGCAGCGCGCTGACGATCGGCGCCATCTTGATGGCTTCCGGTCTGGTTCCGAAGATCGGCATGATGCTGTGCATGGTTATTCCCCAAAGGTGTGCGAGCGGTTGGAAGAGTTAATGGCTCGGATTCAGCCGAGCAGCAGGGCCAGCACGATTGCCGGCACGGCGATGGCGACAAAGAGAACGAACAGGAGGGCCACCCGCCGTTTGCGCCGTTTCTGCATGTCACGGACGAGCTGCTGGGATTCTTTTTCCTGGATTGCGGCAGCCTGGCTTGCAGCGTCCTGGCCGTCGGCAGCCTGAGTTGCAGCGTCCTGGCCGTCGGCAGCCTGAGTTGCAGCGTCCTGGCCGTCGGCAGCCGGCGCCTCGGCCGGCGGATCCGTGAGCGGAAGCGGCTCCGCTCCGGGCACCAGGAGGGCGTCCGGGATCTCCGTGTGCATGCGCCGCCGGCGCAGGTGTCGTGGTGCGGCCACCAGCGTCGGAGGGCCGTCGGGAGAGTGTTCCAGCATGTCCTCCTCGCGTCGGTCAGATGCCCGAACCGGCTGACCAGTTCAACCGGATGAGGTTCAATTGTTACATTTCCGCTCACTGATTGACGCATTCGGGCCTGAGGGAAACGTCCAATAGGCCTCCGGTTTCGACCACAAACCGCCGGATCCATTGGCCTGGATCCAGGTCCGGATGCGAGGCAACCATCTGTACATCCGCCGTCGTGCACTGTCCGATCAGCCGCCCCGCACGGGTGATGTGGTAGCTGGAGGTCACAACCGTGACGGACTTCCAGCCGTTGGCCTCGATCAGCCGGGAGATAGCCCGCGCTTCCCCCCTCGTGTCCAGGTCCGGGGGCCGGAAGCAGATGACGGTTGGGTTCGGAAAGGCAGCTGAATTGCATGCCTCATCCGCCGCACGGTTGCCTAACGTGTCCGTGTGCGAGATCACCAGGACCGGAATGTGAGATTCGGACTGGATCTGACGGGCCACGGGAAGGCGTTCGGTGGCCGCGCCGCCCAGCATGATGATGGCGTCCGTCCGGTGCACGCTGAGCGGATCCACGTTGACGAAGAGTTGAACGGCGATGATGAGCCACAGCAGGAGGCCGCCGACGGCGAAGGCGAGCACCCTGCGGGTGGCGGTATTCACCGCGGCGACGGAAGAAGGCACGGCTTAGAGTTTGGCACGCGGTTTTCAGGTGGCGAAATGGTGTGTCGGTCCTGCGCAAAAACTTGGCAATAACAATGCGTGATGCAGTTGTGATTCAAGGGATCAAAGTTATTGGGGTGACAGACGGGAATTGGCGTTTATGCTATAGGCATCTTCCGTCGCTCCCACCAACAGGTCACCGCCTGAGGTCCCACCCTAAGCGAGCAATTTATGCGAAAACTGAACATAGCGGCAACCGTGATTGCCGCCGTGATGCTGGCAGCATACTTGCCCCAGGCCGCTGGGGCCGCTGTAGAGGTACCGACCGCCGCGCAGGTGTCCGCCGGTGCCATCCCGGCGGTGTCGGACCCGAGCCCCCAGGGGCAGGTGGTGGATGACTTTGTCCGGCCCGAGCCGCCGGCCAACAGGGCCAGGAGCGAATACACCTACGTGAGCGCGCCCATGGCGGGGACCTTGAAGACCACCCTCGTGACGGTGCAGCTGGCCGACAAATCGGCAGCCGAGACGGACGCGGCAGTGCCGATGGCCGCGGCGAAGGCCTCGCTCAGCGCGGCCAACCGCTACTGGGCACACGCCACCTCGAGCCGCGTGGACATCGCCCTGACCTCCTCACGCCATCTACACAGGTCCGCCGCGAAGTCCACTCAGTCGCCGGCGCAGATCGTGGAGACAGTTTCCCAGGAACTGGGCTGGACGCAGAGCTCCTACACCGCCCTGGTGATCTTCATCCCGGGCGCGTACCTGAGCAACGGCACCGCCGGCATGACCTACAGCAACGGCACCACAGGCGGGCGCATCCTGATGCCGCAGAACAGCCGGCTGACCACCCCCGTGCTGACCCATGAGTTCGGGCATGCCCTGGGCATGGACCACGCCAACAGCCTGGTGTGCGGCAGCGGGGCCATGGACGTGGCCTCCGGACCCTTCGCCGGGTTTGCCGATCCCACTTGCAGCATCAAGACCTACGGCGACAACCTGGACCTGATGGGGATCTCGCACTGGGACATGATGCCGGAAATCAGCGCCAGCCTGTGGGAGATGGGCCGGTTCGGCAACGGGAACGAAATCACCAACCTCGGCACCGTGTCCGGACCCCGCCGGGTGACGCTCAAACCCTGGGCCGGCGACGACGCGAACCGTGCGGTGAAGTTCACGGATCCGAAGTCCGGCGAGGTGTACTACCTCGAGCTCCGGACTGCCGTGGGCTATGACGCGGTGATTGCGCAGGCCGGAAACCGCGGCGTGAAGATCACCCAGCAGGGCGGAGGAAACTCCTCGATCCTGCTCCCGCCCGATACCCGCGCAACCGCTTTCAACGGCTACTACAGCAACACCCAGGCCTGGCAGGCCGGGCAGACGTTTAGCACGCACGCCGGTACAAAGGTGAGCATCGATTCGGTCAGCGACACCTCGGCCACCGTAACCATCCGCCCGCCCGGGGCGCCCGCCAAGGGTTACGTCGAGTCCATGGCCATCACCAAGTCCGGCACCACGGCCCGCCTGCACGTCGCCGGCTGGGCCTACGACTCCGCCAAGTCCTCAGAATCGTCCACGGTCCACATCTATGTGACGCCGCCCGGCGGTAGTGCCACGGGCTACGCCGTGGCGGCCAATCAGGCCCGCCCGGACGTCAACCAGATCATGCAGGTGACCGGCAACCACGGGTTCAGCCGCTCCTTCAACCTGACCACCGCCGGCGTATATAAGGTCTGCGTGTACGCCCTGGGCAGTGTCGAAACCGTGGATCTGGGCTGCCGGTCCCTGACCCTGGCCGGGTCGGCGCCCACGGCCGGTTACCTCGAGTCGATGGCACTCACCAGGGTCAGCGGGGTGACAGTTCTGCGGGCGACGGGCTGGAGCTACGATCCCGGGACGCCCACCGCGTCCATCCCGGTCCACCTGTACGTGACGGATCCGGCGGGCAAGGCGACGACGAAGGCCATCACCGCCAACAAGAGCCGCCCTGACGTCAACACGGTGATGTCCGTGACCGGAAACCACGGCTTCACCTCGGACATCCCCGTGACCATGAGCGGACAGTACAAAGTGTGCGCCTACGGCCTGGCCGTCACCCCGCTGAGCCAGGGCAACAGCCTCCTGGGCTGCAAATCCCTGACGCCGCGGGCAACACCGGCGCCGGCCGGCTTCCTGGAGAGCACCGTCGTCAAGACGGACGCGCCGACGGCGACCATCACGGTCAGCGGATGGAGCCTGGACCCCGGAACGCCGGCAGCCTCCATCCCGGTGCACCTCTACGTCACCGACCCTAACGGAGTGACCAGGAGCTCCGCCTACACGGCCAACCGGGCGCGCGCGGACGTCAATCAGGTCATGGGGACCACCGGAAACCACGGCTACCGGGTGGCGCTGCCCGTCAAGACGCCGGGCAGCTACAAGATCTGCGCCTACGGAATTGCCGTCAGCATCTTCCCGTTGGGCAACAGCCTCCTGGGCTGCACCACCGTGCGCGTTGCGGCCACCCCCGCGCCGATCGGTTACCTGGAGTCCGTCAAGGTCCAGCTGGGCGGAACGGGATCGGCGCTGGTGGCCAGCGGCTGGGGAGTGGACCCCGGCATGACCCGGGCGAACATTCCCGTCCACCTCTACGTCACGTCCCCCGACGGCACCACGAAAGGCACCGCCTATGTGGCCAGCCGGTACAGGGCGGACGTCAACTCGGTTATGAAGATCAGCGGCAACCACGGCTACCGGATTGTCATTCCGGTGACCAGACGCGGCGTATACACCGTGTGCGCGTGGGGTCTGGGCGTAGCAGGGCTGTCGTCCGGCAACACCCACTTCGGCTGCCTCAAGGCTACGTACTAACTCCCCTCGCGGTAGCGTAGGGCTGTGCCTGAAACTGTGCCTGACTCTCCTGTGCCTGCAACTCCTGTCCCTGTTACTGCCGTGCCCCAACCCCTGCGGGCGGACACCGCATTGACCGTTGCCGGGCTCTCGGAGTCCCAGTTGCTGGCGCGCATCTTCCCGCGGCTCACCAACGCTGAGCCCACCGGCGGCCCGGCTGCGGCGACGTACCTGCTGCTGGGCCCGGGGGACGACGCAGCGATTGTCGCCGCGCCGGACGGTCGGACCGTGCTGAGCATCGACACCCAGGTGGCGGACCAGGACTTCCGGCTGGAATGGAACAACGGCTACCGCACCAGCGGGTACGACGTCGGCTGGAAGGCCGCGGCGCAAAACCTCAGCGACATCAATGCCATGGGCGCCCGGGCCACGTCACTTGTGGTCAGCCTGACGATGCCGCCTGAGACCCTTGTGTCCTGGGTGGAGGATTTCGCGGACGGCCTCATGGCCGGGATCAGGGAGCTGGGCGCT
Organism: Arthrobacter sp. Bi26; assembly: GCF_918697925.1. Taxonomy (GTDB): domain Bacteria; phylum Actinomycetota; class Actinomycetes; order Actinomycetales; family Micrococcaceae; genus Arthrobacter. Next base: position 41,985 of record NZ_CAKKMF010000010.1, on the reverse strand, counting down.
CCGGCCTGCGCCGTGGCCGGCGGCGACCTCGGCCGCGGCCGCGAACTGGCAGTCAGCGTGGCCATCCTGGGGACCCTTGACGGCATGGCGCCCGTGCTGCGTTCCGGGGCCCGGCCGGGAGACACCGTGGCCTTGGCTGGAACAGTGGGCCGGGCCGCAGCCGGGCTGGCGCTGCTGGAGTCGGACGTCCCCATGGGGGATCTGACCGCCGGGCAGCGCTCCCTCATGGACACCCAGTGCCGCCCGCAGCCGCCGCTCGCGGCCGGCCCGTTGGCGCGTGAGGCCGGCGCGTCGGCCATGATGGACATTTCGGACGGCCTGGTCCGGGACGGAAACCGCATGGCGGCCGCGAGCCACGCGGTGCTGAACCTGGAAGCCGCCGCCCTGAAGGAGCTGGCCGTTGCGCTGCTGCCGGCGTCGGAGCTGTTGGGAGCAGACCCGATGTCCTGGGTCCTCGGCGGCGGCGAAGACCACGGACTGCTGGCCACTTTCCCCGCAGGGGTTCAACTCCCTCCCGGGTTCACTGCGATAGGCTCGGTAGAGGCCCCTGCACCAACCGAAAGCACGGGAGTAACGATCGCGGGCAGGCCCGCTGACGCTGTGGGATGGGATCACTTTGCAGACTAAGATTGCCGCCAACGCGCAAGCGATGAAGCGGTGGTTGGGCAAGGCGGAAACCACGCTCGGCAACCATAGCGACCGCCTGAACGCCATCAACATCTTTCCCGTGGCCGACGGCGACACCGGCACCAACCTCTACCTGACCGTCCGCGCCGCGGCCCACGCCGCGGACGCCGTCGTCGACAGTGGCACGGCCACTGGCCAGTCCACGCACGCCGCCGCGAACCCGCACGACGTCGGCGCCGTCCTGGCGCAGGCCGGCCAGGTGGCCATGGAACAGGCCCGCGGCAACTCGGGAACCCTGTTTGCCGTCTTCCTCGCCGCCGCCGCCGAACCGCTGGCCGGGCACACCCGGATCAGCTCACCGCTGCTGGCCGCGGCCCTGAACCGGGCCCAGATCCGGGCCTGGTCCGCGCTGAGTGATCCCGTGCCGGGCACCATGCTCTCCGTCATGGAAGCCGCCGCCCGGGCCGCGGCCGCCGTCGACTCCGCGCACGACGGCGATGACAGCAACCAGACCCTCGGCCTGGCCCTGGATGCTGCCGTCGAGGCAGCCCTGGCCGCCGTGGTGCGCACGGAGGACCAGCTCGATGCCCTGCATGCCGCCCACGTCGTGGACGCCGGCGGTGTGGGCATGCTCCTGATCCTGGACTGCCTCCGCTCCGCCGTGCTGGGCGAGGAGCTCCAGAGCGAACTGCTGGACGGCCTGCACGGCTACGACGTCCAGGACCCGCATATCCACGTCGGCATGCCGCGCGACGAAGGCGTCGAAGTCATGTGCACCATTTCCCTGTCCCCGCTGGACGCCGCCATGATGCGCCAACGGCTCGACGAAATGGGCGACTCGGTGATCATGAGCCAGGTCGGCGGCGCTGCGGACGCCGCCGGGCACTACCGCTGGCGCGTCCACGTCCACGTCCTGGATGCCGAACCCGCCGTCGCGCTGATCCGTTCCCTGGGTGAGCCCACGGAAATTTCCGTGAGCGAGCTCGCCGTGCCGCGCGATCCGGACCCGCGGGCCGCCACTGTTGCCGCCTTCGATGCGCCCGCAATTGCCGCCGAAACCCGAAACCCCGACGGACATGCACGCTGAACTTGAACTGGGCCTGGAACGCCGCATCGGCAAGCGCTCCGCGGCTGTCATCGAAAAACACCTCGGCATCACCACTGTCGGCGGGCTCCTGAACTACTTCCCCCGCCGCTACCTCAGCCGCGGCGAGCTGACACCCATCAGCGAGGTTCCTCTGGACGAGGAAGTGACGCTGATCGCCCGGGTGGTCTCCAACAGCACCCGGCCCATGCGCGCCCGGCGCGGCTCCCTCACCGACGTCGTGATCTCCGACGACGCCGGCGGCAGGCTGCCGGGCACGCTCAAGGTCAGCTTTTTCAACGGGTTCCGGGCCAAGGCTGAGCTGCAGCCGGGCCGGCGCGCCATGTTTTCCGGCAAGGTCACCCGCTACGGCGGATCCCTCGGCCTGACCAACCCCGATTTCCTGCTGCTCGACGAGGACCCCGACACCCCCGGCATCGACCCGGAGAAGCTCGCCGCCATGCCGATCCCGGTGTACCCGGCCACGGCCAAGCTCACCAGCTGGTCCATCCAGAAGGTCATCTCGACGCTGCTGGACACCGTGGAGCTCGAAACCCTCGGTGACCCGCTGCCGGCGGAGATCGCGGCGCGGGAGAAGTTCCTGCCGGTCGCCGACGCGTACCGGCTGATCCACGCCCCGCAAACCCCGGCGGACTTCCAGCGCGCCCGCGACAGGTTCCGCTACCAGGAAGCCCTGGTGCTCCAGTCGGCCCTGGCCCGCCGCCGTGCCCAACTCGCCGCCGAGGAAGCAACGGCCCGCCGTCCGGCACTGGACGGGCTGCTGCCCGCGTTCGACCGCCAGTTGCCGTTCACGCTGACCGCCGGCCAGGCCGCCGTCGGCAAGACGCTCTCCGACGAGCTCGCCCAGGACTCGCCAATGAACCGGCTGCTCCAGGGCGAGGTGGGCTCCGGCAAGACGATCGTGGCCCTGCGCGCCATGCTGCAGGTGGTGGACGCCGGGGGACAGGCTGCCCTGCTGGCCCCCACGGAGGTCCTCGCCGCCCAGCACTATGAATCCATCCGGCGCACGCTCGGACCGCTTTCCCGGGACGGGATGCTCGGCGGGTTCGGCCCGGACGCGGTCCAGGTCACCCTCCTCACCGGTTCCATGCCCACCGCGGCGCGGAGGCAGGCCATGCTGGACGCGGCCTCCGGAACGGCGGGAATCGTGATCGGCACCCACGCTCTGCTGAGCGAGAACGTGTCCTTCTACGACCTCGGCCTGATTGTGGTGGACGAGCAGCACCGCTTCGGCGTTGAACAGCGCGACGCCCTCCGGGCCAAGGCCAGCAAACCGCCGCACCTGCTGGTCATGACCGCCACGCCGATTCCCCGGACTGTGGCCATGACCGTGTTCGGAGACCTCGAAACCTCCGTGCTGGATGAGCTCCCCGCCGGCCGCGCCCCGATCTCCACGCATGTGGTGGGACTCGCGGAACACCCGGGGTGGGCCACGCGCATCTGGTCCCGTTCGCGGGAGGAGATCGACGCCGGGCACCAGGTCTACGTGGTCTGCCCCAAGATCGGCGCGGACGACGACGGCGACTTCACCCCGGGCGAGGCCGAACCGTCCGCCGCGGACCTCGAAGGCGAGAACGGCTCACGCGAACTCGCCTCCGTCACCGGTGTCGTGGAGCACCTCCAGGACGAGCCGGCCCTCGCCGGGGTGGCTGTGGCGCCGCTGCACGGCCGGCAGGACCCGGTGCTGAAGTCCGAGACCATGGCCTCCTTCACGGCCAATCAGACCAAAGTGCTCGTCTCCACCACCGTGATTGAAGTCGGCGTGGACGTGCACAACGCCACGCTCATGGTCATTCTGGACGCGGACCGCTTTGGCATCTCCCAGCTCCACCAGCTGCGCGGCCGGGTGGGCCGCGGCGGGCTGCCCGGGACCTGCCTGCTGGTCACCACCCTGGAGCCGGGCCATCCGAGCCGGCGCCGGCTCGATGCCGTGGCGGCCACCACCGACGGCTTCGAACTGTCCCAGGAGGACCTCAAGCTGCGCCGCGAAGGCGACATCCTGGGTGCCTCGCAGTCCGGCGGGCGCTCCACCCTTAAGCTGCTGCGCGTCCTGGAACACGAGGACGTGATCGCCCGGGCCCGGCAGGACGCCCAGCGGATCGTGGCCGCCGATCCCTCACTGGCGGGCCAGCCCGGGCTCGCGGCCGCGATCGACGAATATTTGAACCCCGAGAAGGAGGCGTTCCTTGAACGCGGCTAACAGAATCCAGGCGCCGACGGTGGCGCGCCCATGAGCCGTATCATCTCGGGCGCGGCCGGCGGAACGACGCTGACCAGCGTCCCCGGGAGCCTGACGCGGCCCACGACGGACCGGGTCAAGGAAGCGCTGTTCTCCCGGCTGGACGCCTTCGATGTCATTGCCGGTGCGCGTGTGCTGGATTTGTACGCGGGATCCGGCTCGCTGGGTGTGGAGAGCGGCAGCCGCGGCGCCGACTCTGTGGATCTGGTCGAGTTCGATGCCAAGGCCAGCGCCGTCTGCCAGCGCAACGCGGACCTGGTCAACACCGTCACGGGCCGCAAGGTGGTCTCCGTGCACCGTTCCAAGGTCGAATCCTTCCTGGACCGGACCGCTGAGGCCGCGCGCTGGGACCTGGTGTTTCTGGACCCGCCCTACCCCCTGGACGAGCCGGCCCTGGCTGCCGTGCTGGCCAAGCTGGTGCCGCACCTGGGCGAGGGGGCCGTCGTGGTGGTGGAACGCTCATCCCGGACCCCCGAGCCGGCATGGCCCGAGGGCATGGAACGGTTTGCCGAGAAGAAGTACGGCGAAACCCGGCTGTGGTTCGCCGAGCCCGGTGTGGAAGCCGTGGAAACCGGGGTCGAATCCGTGGACGGCGTGGATTTAGAGGTCGGGGACTAACCGGCCAGCACGTCCAGTTCGACGCCGGCGAGCAGCCTGGCCGGATGCGGACCGCGCGCCGTGAGGGCCGCCGTCCAGACCGACGGCCACGGGCCCTGCGTCCCGGTCAGGATGATGTTCCCGGGGTACCGGCCGGTGAACATGCCGGCCTCGGCGAAGGCCGAGACGTCGGCCATGGCCCGGCGCATGGCCGCGGCCTGGCTCCGGACCAGGGTCAGCCCGGGTTCGTCGCCCACGTTGACAATCAAGACCCCGCGCGGTGTCAGCCGGGCGGCCGCCTCCTGGTAGAACTCGGTGCACGCGATGTGTTCGGGCGCCTCGGGCCCCGAGAAGATGTCCAGGATCACGACGTCGAAGCGCAGTTCCGCCGGAAGCCCGGCGAGGGCGTCGCGGGCGTCGCCGATCACCGTGTGCAGCTGCGTTCCCTCCGGCAGGGGCAGCTGCGCCAGCACGAAGTCCAGCAGTTCCCGCTCCAGCTCAACCGCATACTGGACCGAGCCGGGCCGGGTGGCCTGGATGTAGCGGGCCAGCGTCAGGGCGCCCGCGCCCAGGTGCAGGGCGCTGATGGGCTCGCCCCACGGGGCGGCGAGGTCCACCACATGCCCGATCCTGCGCAGGTACTCGTAGAAGATGTCCGCGGGATCAGCCAGGTTGACGTGGGACTGCTCGGCGCCGCCGATGCTCAGCACGACGCCGCCGTCGGTAAAGGGATCCGGTTCGATCGTGGCATGCTGCCCGGTGGTCCGCAGGAACCGCGAGGCTCCGGGTGGCTGCCCGGCCATGCTCAAAGCCTGTCGCGCAAGGTCGCCAGCCGCTCGGCCGCCTCTTCCAGCACGTGCAGCTGCTTGCAGAAAGCGAAGCGGAGCAGGCTGCGGGTGCGCTCGGCGCCCTCGGCGTGGCAGAAGACCGGCACCGGGATCGCGGCGACGCCCACCAGGGCCGGGAGCCTGCGGGCCAGCTCCACGGAATCGGTGATCCCCAGCGGAGAGGTGTCCACGTTCACGAAGTAAGTGCCCTGCGGCGTCAGGACGTCCAGGCCGGCTGCGCGGAGTCCCTCGCTGAGGACGTCGCGCTTGTACCGGAGCGTGTCGGCAATGCCGGCGTAGAACTCGTCCGGGAGCCCCAGCCCCACCGCGATCGCGGCCTGGAAGGGCGTGCCGGAACTGTAGCTCAGGAACTGCTTGACGGTCCGGGCGGCGGCCACGAGGTGCTCCGGCCCGGAGAGCCAGCCGATCTTCCAGCCGGTGAAGGAGAACGTCTTCCCGGCCGAGGAAATGGTCAGCGTGCGCTCGGCGGCACCGGGCAGGGTGGCCAGCGGGATGTGCTGCACACCGAAGGTCAGGTGCTCGTACACTTCGTCGGTGATGATGACGGCGTCGTATTTCGCGGCCAGTTCGACGACGCGCGCAAGCACCTCGCGGGGGAACACCGCGCCGGTCGGGTTGTGCGGATTGTTGACCAGCACCACCTTGGTGCGGTTATTGAACGCGGCCTCGAGCGCGGCCAGGTCCGGCATGAAATCCGGGGCCAGGAGCGGGGCGGTAACGTGCGTGGCGCCGGCGAGCCCGATGATGGCGCCGTAGGAGTCGTAGAACGGCTCAAACGTGAGCACCTCGTCTCCCGGACCGACCAGCGCGAGCAGCGAGGCGGCGATGGCCTCTGTGGCGCCGGTGGTGACGATGATCTCGGTCTGGGGATCGGGGGTGAGCCCGTAGAACCGCTCCTGATGGACTGCGATCGCCTCCCGCAGCGGCAGGATGCCCTTGCCGGGCGCATACTGGTTGGCGCCGGCGGCGATGGCGGCCTGGGCGGCCTCCTTGATCTCGACGGGGCCGTCCTCGTCCGGGAAGCCCTGGCCGAGGTTGATGGCGCCCGTGCTGAGCGCAAGGGTGGTCATCTCCTCGAAGATCGTGACGCCCAGCGAACCGTCGGGGGAGAGCAGGTTGGCGCCGGTCGCGGCGCGCTGCCACGGGAACTGGGGAGGGAGCTGGGACATTCAGCCATGGTATCCCGGCCTGCGGCGCGGATACGGTAGGTTCGGAGCATGAGACGCGCTGTTTGCCCTGGCTCTTTTGACCCCATTCACAATGGACACCTGGAAGTCATCGCGCGTGCCGCGGGCCTCTTCGACGAGGTGATCGTGGCCGTGTCCACGAACTACACCAAGAAGTACCGCTTCACCCTGGAGGAGCGGATCGACATGGCCCAGGAAACGTTTGCGTCCCTGCGCGGCATCGTCGTGGAACCCGTGGGGGAGGGGCTGCTGGCCGAGTACTGCCGCCAGCGTGGCGTGTCCGCGATCGTCAAGGGCTTGCGCTCGTCCTCGGACTTCGACTACGAACTGCCGATGGCCACGATGAACCGGCAGCTGACCGGCGTCGAGACGGTGTTCCTGCCCGCGGAAAGCCACTACCTGCACCTGTCCTCCACCCTCATCAAAGAGGTCTTCGCCCTCGGCGGGGACGTCTCGGACTTTGTTCCCCGGTCCGTGCTGAAACGGCTGGCTCCGGGCGAGCCGGTCCAGAACCGGGCGCGCAAAGTGTAAGCTTGACCGGTACTCGGCGGCCTGCTGCCGGTTGCGTGGCCCGAATCCAAGGCCGCTTGTGGTGTGAACCGCCGGCGCGCCCCGGTTTGAGTCCGTCCGGAAGTTCAGGCTAAGATAGTACGTCGGTCATATGTTCAACAGGAGTTCTCATTAAACGAGATGCTAGTTCGCCCTTGGCGTTCGACGTCAAGGACCTCGGACGCAGTCCGGGAAGCATGCGAACGCTGACGGAACATGTACCCGCGCCAAGTGATCTTGGTGTGGCGCTCATTGGCGTGCAGGAAGGCTCGGATATCGAGCTGGACCTGCGGCTTGAGGCCGTACACGAAGGAATTCTGGTATCAGGAACCGCGCTCGTTGAAGTAACTGGCGAATGCGGCCGATGCCTGGATCCCCTTGCGTATGACCAAGAGGTCGATGTGCAAGAACTTTTCTTCTACGAGGACGCTGTGTTCTCCGACGAGGAAGACGAAGAAGAGCAACGTCGAGTCGAGCACGATCTGATCGATCTTGAGCCGGTGTTGCGGGACGCAGTTGTCACCATACTGCCGTTCCAGCCGGTGTGCCGGGAAGACTGCCAGGGCCTTTGCTCCGAATGTGGAGTACGCCTGGAAGACGAGCCGGGGCATCACCACGAGGTCGTAGATCCTCGCTGGGCCGCCCTGGCTGACTTGGCTAAGCCTGACCGGCAAAACTGATTTGTAAGTGTTTTTCTAGAGAGAAATGAGTTAGCCGTGGCTGTCCCGAAGCGGAAAATGTCTCGCTCGAATACCCGCGCCCGCCGCTCCCAGTGGAAGGCAACTGCCCCCCACCTGGTGAAGACCGTAGAGAACGGCCAGGTTGTTTACAGCCTGCCGCACCAGGCAAAGGTCGTTACCGACTCGGCTGGCACCGCGCTGTTCCTTGAATACAAGGGCCGCAAGGTCGCAGACGTCTAATCCGCCGACAGGCTGAAAAAGATGTCTTCAACTGAAGAGCTTCTGAAGCGTCTCGGTGTCACTATTGACGCCGGGACGCTTCGTCTTGCGCTCACACACCGTTCCTACGCCTACGAAAACGGCGGCATTCCCACCAACGAACGGCTCGAGTTCCTGGGCGACTCCATCCTGGGCTTCTCCGTGACGGACGCGCTGTACCGTGACAACCCCACGCTGCCCGAAGGCGACCTGGCCAAGCGCCGCTCCGCCGTCGTCAGCACCCGGGCGCTGGCCGGCATCGGCCGCAGCATCGGGCTGGGCGAATACATCTACCTCGGACAGGGCGAGAAGCTCACCGAGGGCAAGAACAAGGCGTCCATCCTGGCGGACACCATGGAGGCGCTGATCGGCGCCACCTACGTCTCCAACGACATCGAGACGGCCCGGCAGCTGGTCATGCGGCTGGTCGGCCCGCTGTTGAAGGACGCCGCCGCCCTCGGCGCCGGTACCGACTGGAAGACGAGTATCCAGGAGCTGGCGGCCAGCCGGCAGCTCGGAACCATCAACTACGCCGTTGACGGCTCCGGGCCGGACCATGCCCGGACATTCGAGGCAGTGCTGCGGATCGGTGGAACCGACTATGGCACCGGCACCGGCAACTCCAAGAAGGAAGCCGAGCAGGAAGCCGCCGCCGATGCCTGGCGCCGGCTGACCGCCCCCTCCACGCCTGATCCGCAACAGCTGCAGCCCCAGACCGGCAGCTAGGCGGCCGCGTTGCCTGAACTGCCCGAGGTCGAGGTGGTCCGGCGCGGCCTGGTGAGCTGGGTGCGGGGCCGGACCATCACCTCTGTCGATGTGCTGGACCCGCGCTCCCTGCGCCGGCACGCCCTGGGGCCGGAAGACTTTGCCGGCAACCTTGAGGGTGCCCGGGTGCTGGACGTGGTCCGCCGCGGCAAATTCCTCTGGATGCCGCTGGCGGACACGCCCGCCCCGTCCGGGAGCAGTGTCCTGTCTGGGGAGCCGGTCCCGGACGCAGAGCCGGCCCCCGCCGTCGCACTCATGGCCCACCTGGGCATGTCCGGCCAGCTGCTGATGCAGGACCCCGGCGTTCCGGACGAAAAACACCTCAAGGTCAGGCTGCGGCTCAGCCCCGCCGACGGCATGCCCGCACAGCTCCGGTTCGTGGACCAGCGCATCTTCGGCGGCCTGTTCCTCACCTCGCTGATCCCCACTGACGACGGCGGCCCAGGCGGCCTCGCCGAAACACCGCTGCCGCTCATCGCCGAGGAAGCCTCGCACATTGCCCGGGACCCGCTGGACCCCTGGTTTTCCTTCGAGGCCTTCTACCGGCGCCTGCGGGCACGCAAGACCGGGCTCAAGCGGGCGCTGCTGGACCAGGGCCTGGTCTCCGGGATCGGCAACATCTACGCTGACGAGGCCCTCTGGAAGGCGCAGCTGCACTATGCCCGGCCCACCGACACCCTGCGCCGTGCCGACGCGCTGCGGCTCCTCGACGCTGCCCGCGAGGTCATGACGGATGCGCTGGCCGCCGGAGGCACAAGCTTCGATTCGCTCTACGTCAACGTCAACGGCGCCTCCGGGTACTTTGACCGCTCCCTGAACGCCTACGGCCGGGAGGGCCAGGAATGCAAGCGCTGCGCGGCCGCCGGCCGGGTCAGCCTGCTGAGGCGGGAACAGTTCATGAACCGTTCCTCGTACACCTGTCCCGTCTGCCAGCCCCGCCCCCGGAACGGCCGCTGGTAAGCTTGGGCGGCCGCTAAATCCCCGGACTTCCGCGGTAACACAGGTAGATTTAGGGCTGGAAAGCACCCGCTGCCGCCACCGAAGAGAGCCGAAGCACCTTGCATCTGAAGAGTCTGACCGTCCGGGGATTCAAGTCGTTCGCCTCAGCGACGACATTTGAATTCGAACCGGGCGTCACCGCCGTGGTGGGCCCCAACGGTTCGGGCAAATCCAACGTCGTGGACGCGCTGGCGTGGGTCATGGGCGAACAGGGCGCCAAAACCCTCCGCGGCGGCAAGATGGAGGACGTGATCTTCGCGGGCACCTCGGGCCGGCCGCCCCTGGGCCGGGCCCATGTCTCGCTGACCATCGACAACAGCGACGGCGCCCTGCCGATCGAATACAGCGAGGTGACGATCTCGCGGACCCTGTTCCGGACCGGCGGCTCGGAATACGCCATCAACGGCGCCGGCTGCCGGCTGCTCGATATCCAGGAGCTGCTCTCCGACTCCGGCCTTGGCCGCGAGATGCACGTGATTGTGGGCCAGGGCCAGCTGGACAAGGTCCTGCACGCCACCCCCGAGGATCGGCGCGGCTTCATCGAAGAGGCCGCCGGCATCCTCAAACACCGCCGCCGCAAGGAAAAGACGGTCCGCAAACTCGAGGCCATGCAGGCCAACCTGTCCCGGCTCAGCGATCTCACCGGCGAAATCCGGCGGCAACTGACCCCGCTGGGAAAGCAGGCCGAAGTTGCCCGGCGCGCCCAGAGCGTCCAGTTCGAGGTCCGCGACGCCCGCTCACGCCTCCTGGCGGACGACCTCGTCCAGCTGCAGTCCGCGCTGGCCAAGGACGTCGCGGATGAATCGGCGCTCAAGGCCCGCCGCGGCGTCGTCGAACGCGACCTCGAGGCTGGACGGCAGCGCCAGGCGGTCCTCGAACGGCTCGCCGCCGAGGCCACGCCAACGCTGAACGCGGCGCGGGAGAACTGGTACTCGCTCTCCACCGGGCGCGAACGGCTCCGCTCGCTCGGCTCGCTCGCCGAGGAGCGCCGCCGGCTGCTCGGCGCAGCGGACGTGGTGCCGGACACCGGCCGGGATCCGGACCAGCTGGAGCAGCAGGCCGCCCGCGTCCGCGACGAGCAGGCCGGCCTGGAACGGCAGATCCTGGACCGGACGGAGGCCCTGGCCGCCGCGACAGCCGCCAAGCATAAGGCCGAACAGGCCGCCGCCGCCGAGGACAAGCGGCTCGCGGCCCTGCTCCGGGCCGCCGCGGACCGTCGTGAAGGCCTGGCAAAGCTCGCAGGGCAGGTCGGCGCGGCACGCTCCCGTGTCGAGTCGGCCCAGTCCGAGCTCGGACGCCTCCGCGAATCGCAAAAGGCCGGCGAGGAACGCCGCCGGCACGCGCACAGTGAGTTCACAGCCCTGGAGACGCAGGTGGCTGGCGTCGAGGACGGCGAGGAATCGCTCGACGCCGACTACGAGGCCGCAAGCGTTGCCCTCGACACGGTCATCGCCGAAATTGACGCCCTGAAGGCGGCCGAGCGCGACGGCGAGCGGGAACGCGGCGCCCTCATGGCCCGCCGCGATGCCCTCCAGCTCGGCCTGAACCGCAAGGACGGCTCCGGGCACGTGCTCGGCGCCGCCGCAGGGGTCCTGGCCGCCGGAGTGCTGGGACCCTTGGCGTCCATGATCACCGTGGAGGCCGGATTCGAGGCCGCCGTCGCCGCCGCACTCGGCAGCGCGTCCGACGCCGTGGTGGTCCGGGACCAGGAGACGGCCGCCGCCGCCGTGCGGCTGCTGCGCGAGGACGACGCCGGCCGCGCCGCGCTGCTGCTCGCCGGCGTTCCGGCCGGGCCCTCGCCGCTGTTGGCCGGTGCGCTGTCGGCCGATGCATTAGCCGGCGGGAGCACGCTTCCCGCGGGCGCGCGCTGGGCCGCGGAGCTGGTTTCGGCTGCGGGTCCGGACGCTGCCGGCCTGCCGCTGGCTGCCCTGCTGGCCGGCGTCGCCGTCGTCGAGGATCTGGATGCCGCGGCGCAGCTGATCGCCGCGAGCCCCGGGCTCACCGCCGTGACCCGGGCCGGGGACGTCTTTACTGTGCTGACCGTGACCGGCGGTTCCGCGTCGGCGCCGTCGCTGCTGGAAGTCCAGGCCGCCGTTGACGACGCCGCCGCGAGGCTGGCCGCCGTCACCGCCGGGCTCGAACGCAACCGCTTCGCCCTCTCCGCCGCCCGGACCCGGCGCGCCGAAGCCCAGGACCGGGCGGACGCGGCCCTCGCAAAACTCCACGACTCCGACGCGAAACTCGCGGCCGTCGCCGAACGCCTGGGCCATCTGAACGCGGTGCTGCGCAGCGCCGTCGGGGAAAGTGAGCGCCTGGCCGCGTCCCTGGCCAGGGCCGAGGCCCAGATTGTCAGCGAACAAGATGCCCTGGAAGCGGTGGCGGCACGGCTCGCCGCGGCCACCGAAGCCCCCGCGGAGCAGGAACCCTCCCCGGAGCGCCGCGACGCCCTGGCCCTGGCCGCCTCGCTGGCCCGCACGGCCGAGATGGAAGCCAGGCTCGCCCTGCGCAGCGCCGAGGAACAGCTCACGGCCACCCGCAACCGGGCGGCCTCGCTGGAACGGGCCGCCGCCACCGAACGCCGCGCCCGCGAGGAAGCCGCGGAACGCGCCCGCCGCCGCCGGCTCCAGGCCCGGCGCGCCGCCGCCGTCGCCGTCGCCGTGCAGCACATCATCGGGTTCATCGACGTCTCCGTGGAGCTGGCCCGCCGGGAGCGGGACAGCGCCGAGGAACGCAGGGACGCGATGGACCGTGAGCTTGCCGGGGTCCGCAGCGGCAACGACGCCCTGGCCCGCGAACTGGCCGAGCTCACCGACTCCGTGCACCGCGACGAGCTCGCCCGCACCCAGCAGAGGCTTCGGATTGAGGCCCTGGAACTGAAGAGCGTGGAGGAGCTCGGCCTGACCGCAGAGCAACTCGTGGCCGATTACGGTCCGGACCGGCCCGTTCCGGTGCCGGCCGAGGACTCGGCGGACAAATGGGCCGCCCTGCGCGCCCCGGTGGACGAGGCCGGCCGCGAGATTTCCGAGGGCAAGCCCTTCGTCCGGGCGGAGCAGGAAAAACGGCTCAAACGCGCCGAACGCGACCTTGCGGCCCTCGGCAAGGTCAACCCGCTGGCGCTCGAGGAGTTCGCCGCGCTCGAGGAGCGCCACCAGTTCCTCAGCACCCAGCTCGAGGACCTGAAGTCCAGCCGCAGGGACCTGCTGGACATCATCAAGGAAGTCGACGACCGCGTCCAGAAGGTCTTCGCCGAGGCATTCGAAGACACCTCGCGGCAGTTTGTCCGCGTTTTCGCCCGGCTGTTTCCCGGAGGCGAGGGCCGGCTGGTCCTGACGGACCCCTCCGACATGCTCACCACCGGGATCGAAGTGGAAGCCCGCCCTGCCGGCAAGAAAATCAAGCGGCTCTCGCTGCTCTCCGGCGGCGAGCGTTCCCTGACGGCGGTGGCGCTGCTGGTGGCGATCTTCAAGGCACGGCCCTCGCCCTTCTACGTCATGGACGAGGTCGAGGCCGCGCTCGATGACACCAACCTGGGCAGGCTCATCACCATCTTCGAAGAGCTCCGCGAATCCAGCCAGCTGATTGTCATCACGCACCAGAAGCGCACCATGGAAGTCGCCGACGCCCTCTACGGCGTCACAATGCGCGGCGACGGCGTCTCCACGGTGATCAGCCAGCGGCTGGGCGCGGAGGTCTAGACAGCGGAGATCTGGGCGGGGCGGCGGCCCGGGTGTAACGAAAACGCTGGCCACGGCCCATTTGGGGTTTGTGAGAAGCTAGGGGAGTGAACGACATCCTCCCCATTATTCTGCCCATTCTCGCTGTCCTGGTGGTCATTGGTGTGCTGATCCCGGTGCTCATGAAGACCCGGAAGAACGCCGAGACCTATTCAGGCACGCGTGACGCAAACGACCCCGTGCAGGCCCCGGGAGCCGGAACCCTTGTGGAGGACCGTCCCGCGTCGGCGCCGGCACCGGCAAGAACCTCGCCGGACGCCGTCGAGCTCGAACAACCAGCGGTCGAGGTGCCGGACAACGCCGCCGGCCTGGAAACTGTGCCGGTGGAAACCCCGCTGCCGGTGGCCGGACGCCTCGCCCGGCTGCGCGAGCGGCTGGTCAAGTCCAACAACGTCCTGGGCAAAGGCCTGCTGGCCCTGCTCTCGGCCGACAAGATCGACGAAAACGTCTGGGATGAAGTCGAGGAAACCCTCCTGCTGGCCGACCTCGGCACCGAACCGACCATGCAGCTCGTGGACGCGCTCCGCGAACGCGTCAAGGTGATCGGCACCCGGGACCCCGAGCACGTCAAGGCCCTGCTCCGCGAGGAACTCATCAAGCTCGTGGACCCCACCATGGACCGCAGCCTGAACGTCCAGCGCCACGCCGACAAGCCCGCCGTCGTGCTGGTGGTCGGCGTGAACGGCGTCGGCAAGACCACCACCGTGGGCAAGCTCGCCCGCGTGCTCGTGGCCGAGGACAAGGACGTGCTGCTGGGCGCCGCCGACACCTTCCGCGCCGCGGCCTCCGAACAGCTCGCCACGTGGGGCCAGCGCGTCGGGGTCCCCACCGTCAAGTCCGACGTCCACGGCGCGGACCCGGCCTCGGTGGCCTACGAAGCGGTCCAGGCCGGCATCGACCAGGAAGTCGACGTCGTCATGATCGACACCGCGGGGCGCCTGCAGAACAAGGTGGGCCTCATGGACGAGCTCAGCAAGGTCAAGCGGGTCATCGAGAAGCTTGCCGAGGTGGACGAGGTGCTGCTGGTCCTGGACGCCACCACCGGCCAGAACGGACTCAACCAGGCCCGGGTGTTCTCCGAGGTCGTGAACATCACCGGGATCGTCCTGACCAAGCTGGACGGCACCGCCAAGGGCGGGATCGTCGTCGCCATCCAGAAGTCCCTCGGCGTCCCGGTCAAGCTGATCGGCCTGGGCGAAGGCGCGGACGACCTCGCACCGTTCGACGCCGAAGGATTCGTGGACGCACTGCTGAACTGACACGATCACGCCAACGCCCGGCTGGGGAATCCCAGCCGGGCGTTTTGCGTGGGCGGGCATTGAGTTCCGGGGCGACGTGCTCGTCTACGGATCCTCCGGGCCGCTGCGTCCTGTTAACTCTGCCGCTTAACTCTGCCGCGCCTCTTCCGCGCGCATGGCGGCGATGACGCCGCCATCGATCAGGAGGTCGGCTCCGGTAATGAAGCCGCCCTCTGGCCCCAGCAGGAGGGCTCCCGCTTCGGCGACGTCGGTGGGGGTGCCGATGCGCCCGGCAGCCGACGTCGCGATCATGTGGCGGTAGCCGTCGCCGTCAGGACCGGCCATTTCTTCCTGGGCCAGCGGCGTGGAGATAATGCCGGGACTTATTGAATTAACGCGTGCTCCGCGCTCTCCCCAGGTGACAGCCGCGGCCTGCACGCGCACCGTATTGGCACGCTTGGCCAGGATGTACGCATCCCGGGAGGTCCCCGCTGCCGCGGGCGCCAAGGACGCCAGGGCCAGCAGGTCCGACGCCGGGGTGAAGGCCCACGCACGCTCGACCTCGTGCGGAAATCCGTCGCCCATGTGACCGGCCATGCTGGAGATGACGACGCCGGAGCCCCCGGACGCGATGACGCGGCCGAATTCTTCGAGGACGAGCGCGGTGCCGAGCAGGTCGACTTCCAGGACCCTCTGAGTCGTCGCCTGAACGGGTGAGACGCCGGCTGCGTGCACCACGCGGGTGACCGGTCCCATCGCCGCGGCCGCGTCGGCCAGAGCGGCCACCGCGGCGCGGTCGGAGACGTCGGTGACCTGGGTAGCCACGTCGTAGCCTTCGTTTCGGAGCTGCTCGGCGACAGTAGTCATGGTCGTCTCGTTGTAATCGGCCAGCAGGATGGTGCGGCCGACGCCGGCGCGTCGGACGATCGCGAGACCAATGCTGCCGGTGCCGATGAGGACTGCAGTTTCCTTGTTCATATTCTGTGTTTCCTTCTGCTGGTGTGCGGCTTGTCGAGACACCAGATTTTCGTGTGGGGGAACGGGAGCGGTTCGTGTGAACCCGGGTGACGGCGCCGGCGGGCCGGTGTGGTCCGGGACCAGCGTCGGAAAGCCGACGGGAGGTACAGGGCCGTTCTGGCCCGCCCACTCTCATGCGCCTCTCTATCCAGCTAATCGCGCATCACCCGGGTGAGGAAGTGCCCGTTGATCCACGTACTGGCAGGTCCCCCCGCGGCAACACTCGGCGGGCTCTCGTGCGCGGCGCATCCCGCGCAGGCCGGTTCGACGCCGCCGCACTGAAGGTTGTGGGCGAGCTGACCCGGGCGGCGACTCTCGCGGACGCGGTCGCCGGCATCGATGCGGTCATCTTCACCCAGGGCTCCGCCTACGGCGACGCCACAGCGGCAGAAGCCGGATTCCTCCCCTCGCTCCGGGAAGTCCACCTGCCCCCGGAGGTTGTGCTGCTGGTCTTTCTGCCGCCCTGCGCCTGAGGCTGCTCGCCCGCAAACGAGCATCCGTCGTCCGGCTCCGCGACGAACGCCGGATCGACGACACCGTGCTCCGCCAAGTGCAGGCCGACCTGGACATTGAGGAGGTGCGCCTCTCCCGGCGCGAAGTCGTCGACTGAGGCAGTGGCTTGAGAAATCTTCGTTAAACACGACACGGTCATTGCAACTCCCAAGAATTCTGGGTGTTGCAATGACCGCTGGAACCGACGGACAGGACCGGGGCACTCTCTTTTGCCGCTGGGACGGGCTAGTACGTCAAGCGGCTAGTACTTGAAGTTCAGGACCGTCACTGTTCCGGCGGTCAGCTTGAACTGCTGCGCCGGGGACTTGTACGCGAAGCCGGGAACCGTGGCGCGCTGGGCGAGGGGCTTGGGCTCGGTCTTGGCGCCGTCGATGACGGTCTGGTCCTCGGCTGAGTAGCTGGGGCCGCTGAGCTGCGTCATGGTCCCGGTTACCGGCCTGCCCGGCAGGTTCAGGGTGACGAGAGTCTGCGCGGCCTTTTCGGGGTCGTTTTCATTCACGATCACGACACTCGTGCTGCCGTCCGCGTTCTGCAGCGCGTAGCTGAAGGCCAGCCCGCCTCCTGCGCTGTTCAGTTTCATGAACTTGCCGGCCTCGAGCTCGGCCACCATGGAGATGCCGAAGAAGTTGGCACGGCCGGACATCTGGCCGTTGCCGGACGGGTAGGCGCCGGCACTGCAGATGGCGGACAGGGGCGGGCCGCCCTTGCATGTGAGCAGCGAGCTGTGGAAACCGATCCGGGTAATGCCCAGCTGGGCGGCGTTGAGGGCATAATCAGCCGCCCACAGCGCCGAGGCATGCGTGCGCGAGGTCTCGTTCGAGCCCGGGCAGGCCGCGATCCCGGTCTCCGGGAGCCAGGTCTCCAGGCCCGCTGCCTGGCCGACCTTGAGGGCAGACTGCTGGTAGTCGGCGGCACGGTCGTGCATCAGTTGGCTCATCAGGTTGGCAATGGTGGGCGAGCCCTTGGGATCACTGCCGTCACAGCTGTAGAGCGGGTAGTTGTGGAACGTCAGGATCTTCTTCTGCGGGATGTCCGCATCGACGAAGGGCTGCCACCACTTCTGGTCGTAGGCGCCCGGGCCGGAGATGGGCACGTTGGGGGCCACGGCATAGATCGCGTTGGCGTAGTCCTTCAGTTCCCGGACGTACTGCTCCAGGCTGTAGCCACTGCCGGTCTTGACGTCGTTGAAGACGAAGCCGTTGGGCTCGTTGCCCACCGTGATGCTGAGCAGCCGGTCGCCGAAGATCTCCGAGGCGTTTTTGACCATGTCCGCTGCCCGGGCCGGGTTGTAGTGGCCCAGGTCCACCGTGAGGCTGACCTTGGCGTCGCCGGCCTCAAGCAGGGTCTTGAGCCGGGCAAGGTCTGCCGGGCCCACGGCCTTGACCGGGTGGGTCTTGTCTCCCTTGTAGTCGGAGGGGACACCCTCGCCGGTGGAGGTCCAGAAGAAGCGGCGGTCCACGGCGTTGCCGCCGAAGCGCAGGACGGGCTGGTCGATCTCCTTCAGGAGCTTGACCATCGACGCGTTGTCGCTGCTGAGGTCCGGATCGGCCAGATCCGTGGCCTCGAGGGAGATTCCGGTCAGGCCCTTGTTCAGGGAGGTGCCCACGAGGTCGTTGGAGACGTCGACGTTGAGGGGCTCAACCTTCTCCAGCGGTGACCCGGCCGGCGGGCCCGGCTGCGCGTAATAGGTGACAGGGGGGCCCACCTCAGCCGCGGTGGGCGCCGGTGCCGCCGACTGGGCGGTCTTGGAAGCGGCCGGCGGGGCCGGCGTCGGGGAGCCGAGCGCGAGGGGAATCAGGACGGCCGTTGCTGCGACGACGGCGACGATTCCGGCGCCGGCAACCATCCGTGCGCGCTTTCTTTTCCCCGTGTTCGTTGGATCGGCGGGGTCGGGGCTATCGGCTTTTCCTAGGGAAGAGTCGAATCTGGCCATGGGGGATTACCTCCGGAAGATTGTGGCACGTGCCCCCAGCTTAGCCAAGGGTGACGGCCTGCGCTGACCGGTAGGTCCTGAACGGGGTCCCGGTCACGGTCCCGGGCCAAGTCCGGGGAGGGTCCTGGACAAGGTCATTGACAGGACTGCACGCGCGGCGGACCGGCGGCGGCAACGCCGCAGGTCAGGCGCTCTTTGCTGCCGGCCGGGCGAACGTTTCGCGGGCCGGCAACCACACTGCGGCGGCGGCCAACAGCATGCCGCCGGTGACCCCGAAGGCCCAGCCGTAGCCCAGGCGGTCCGCCAGCAGCCCTGCCACCACCGGCCCGACGATCGCGCCGCTGTCTGAGGCCATCTGGAAGACGGCCAGGACGCGGCCACCGGAGCGCTCGTTGCCGATCACATCGGCGATCGCGGCCTGCTGGGCCGGTCCCAGCAGGCCGGAACCGATCCCGGCGCAAGCGGAGGCGAGCAGGAACCAGGGCAGCTGGTGCGTGAATCCGATGGCCGCCGTGGCAGTGCCAGTGACCAGCAGCCCGGCGAGTAGGAGCGGCTTGCGGCCAAGGCTGTCCGCGAGCCGGCCGGAGAACGTCAGCGCCACCGCGTTTCCGCCCGCGAAAACCGCCAGGGCCCAACCGGCCGATTCCGGACCCGCGCCGAGCGCCACGACGGCGAAGAGCGGCACTGTGGCCATCCGCACCCCGAAGGTGGCCCAGCCGTTGGCAAAGCTCGAAAACAGGCCGGCCCGGTAGGCGCTGTCCCGCAGCGCGTCGCGGAGTTCCATCGCCGGAGCCGTGGCGCCGGGCTGCCGGGCGGCGGCCGGGACATGGCTGAGCTGGGTCTGCACCACGAGGGCCGCCAGCACCAGGGCCGCCGCGTAGGCCAGGAACGGCACCCGCAGGCCGAAATTGGCGAGCAGCCCGCCGACGATCGGGCCGCAGACGTTTCCGATCAGGAAGGCGGAGGCATAGGCCCCCGAGACCCGGCCGCGGCTTTCCGGCGGCGCGAGCCGGACCACGAGTGCCATGGACGCCACAGTGAACATCACCGAACCGGCCCCGCCCAGGCCCCGGAAGACCAGCAATTGCCAGTAGTCCTGGGCGAAAGCGCAGGCGGCCGTCGACGCAGCCACGATCAGCAGCCCGGCCACGTAGACGGGCCGTTCGCCCAGCTTCACGATCAGGGCGCCGCCCGCCGGGGCGAAAACGAGCCGCATGAACGCGAAGATGCTCACGATCACGGCTGCCGCCGTCGCGCCGACGTCGAACGTGGTGGCGAACTGGGGAAGCACCGGTGCGACGAGGCCAAAGCCGATCGCGATCAGGAAGGCCGCCACCAGCATCACCTTGATGTCCCGCGGCAGCCGGGAACGCCCCGGGGCCGGCGCGGGCGCCTTGGCTGCGGCTTCGCCGCCGGGGCGGGAGGTTTTGCTCATGATGCGTTCGTCCTTGGGCAGATGCGGGGCCGGCTGGCGGCGGGGTCCTTCAAGCGCGGAATTGATTCGATGAAACATAACCGTAACAAGTGTGAGATGCACCATTTACGTCCGGGAGGTTCTTGTAACAACCCGGCAATGTAAATCCTCCGCCAGCGAAACACGGCCCCGCGAAACTCGATGTAGAACGCAAATAATGCGTTGGGACCGGCGGACTACTCCGCACCTATTGCAAGAGAGGACGTAGACCATGGAACTCACCGCAGGTCTCGTTTGGCTCCTGGTCGCCGCGGCACTCGTGCTGTTCATGACCCCGGGCCTGGCATTCTTCTACGGCGGCATGACTCGCGCCAAGTCGGCCTTGAACATGATGATGATGAGCTTCGTCGCCATTGGAACCGTGAGCATCATGTGGGTCCTGTGGGGCGCCTCGATGGCCACCAGCAACGAAGACAACTTCTACCAGATCTTCGCCAACCCGTTCAGCCACTTTGGCCTGCACGGCTTCACCGAACCGGCTGATCTGCTCAAGGTTGGCTACGCGGCCACCTTCGCCATCATCACGGTGGCCCTGATCTCCGGCGCGGTCGCCGACCGCGCCAAGTTCTCCGCCTGGGTGGTCTTCACCCCCATCTGGGCCACCCTCGTCTACGCGCCGCTGGCCTTCATGGTCTGGGGCGGCGGACTCTTCTCCGCCAGTGGCTGGTTCGGCCAGACGTTCGCGCCGGTCATCGACTTCGCCGGCGGCACCGTGGTCCACATCAACGCCGGTGTCGCGGGCCTGATCCTGGTCCTGATCATCGGTAACCGCAAGGGCTTCGGCAAGGACCCGAACCACCGCCCGCACAACATTCCGTTCGTCATGCTCGGCGCTGCAATCCTGTGGTTCGGCTGGTTCGGCTTCAACGCCGGTGCCGCTGCCACTGTGGAGCAGGCCGGCCTGATCTGGATCAACACCCTGGCCGCCCCGGCCGCCGCCATGCTCGGCTGGCTCGCGGTGGAACGCTTCCGCGACGGCCACCCGACCTCCCTCGGTGCCGCCTCCGGCGTGGTGGCCGGCCTGGTCGCCATCACCCCGGCTTGCGCCAACGTCTCCCCGTTGGGTGCGATCGCCCTCGGCGTCGCTGCCGGTGTGGCCTCCGCGCTCGCCGTCGGCCTGAAGTTCAAGTTCGGCTACGACGACTCGCTCGACGTCGTCGGCGTCCACCTCGTCGCCGGTGTTATCGGGACTGTGGCAATCGGCTTCCTCGCCACCCCGACCCAGGGCGCTGCGGGCCTGTTCTACGGCGGCGGCACCACGCAGCTGGTCGCCCAGAGCCTCGCGGCACTGATGGCCATCGTCTTCACCGCCGTGATGACGTTCATCATCGCCTTCCCGGTCCACAAGCTCATGGGCTTCCGTGTCTCCCAGGAACAGGAAGTCGTCGGTGTGGACCTGAGCCTGCACGCAGAGACCGCCTACGAGTTCGGCGTCGGCGGGCACGGCGGCAGTTTCCAGCCGCTGCACGAACTGATCACCGGCAAGCCGATGGGCGAAGAGGCAGTCGCCGAAGTGCCGGTGGACGCCGCGTCCAACGGCAAGCAGAACGCAACGGGTAAGGAAAGTGTGGGGGCATGAAACTGATCACGGCAATCGTCCGTCCGGAAAAGCTTGAGGCTATTCGCGAGGGCCTGGAGGCCTACGGCGTGCAGGGCCTCACGGTCAGCGCGGCCAGCGGCTACGGCCGGCAGCGCGGCTACACCGAGGTGTACCGCGGGGCCGAGTACAACGTGGACCTCCTGCCCAAGATCCGGGTAGAAGTCCTGGCCACCGACGAACAGGCGGACGACATCCTGGATGTCATCATCGCCAGTTCGAACACCGGCCGGGCCGGCGACGGCAAGGTCTGGACGATGGATGTGTTCGAGGCTGTCAGGGTCCGCACGGGAGAGCGCGGTTCGGCAGCGATCTAGCTGCTCCCCGCTCCGCACTACCGAAGCCGGTACTGACACAGCGGCACTGACACAGCGGGCCGGATGCCTGAGAGGCATCCGGCCCGCTTTTGTCGTCCCTGTTGCCTCGCCGGCGCTGCGCCAGTGCTACGCCGGCCAGCCCTCCGGTCCAGGGGTTCCGGCCTGATATTCCTCCAGCGGGACATGTCCGGCGGTCCAGGACTTCAGCACGGGCGCCAGGATGCGCCAGCAGTCCTCGGCGGTGTCCGCCCGCACCGAGAGCAGCGGATCGCCGGTCAGGACGCCCTCCAGCACTTCACCGTAGGGGAGGAGCTCGGAAGAGCTCAGCTCCGCCTGCAACGTGGCCCGGTCCAGGCTCAGCACATCGCCCGGGCCGTTCACGTCGAC
The DNA here is from genome assembly GCF_918697925.1 of Arthrobacter sp. Bi26. Classification (GTDB taxonomy): domain Bacteria; phylum Actinomycetota; class Actinomycetes; order Actinomycetales; family Micrococcaceae; genus Arthrobacter. The sequence continues at coordinate 19,921 of NZ_CAKKMF010000010.1, read as the reverse complement.
GTCGAACTGCAGGGTGTCCGGGCCAAAACCGATCCGCAGCTGGTTGGGGGCGTCCACGCCGGTGAACCCCTTCGGCAGGTGCGGCACCGGCCGGAAGGTCACCACGGCCTCCTTGCGTTTTTTGCCCAGCGCCTTGCCCGAGCGCAGGATGAACGGCACGCCCTGCCAGCGCCAGTTGTCGATCTCCACCTGCACCTCGGCGAGGGTCTCGGTGCCCCTGGACGCGTCCACGCCCTCCTCCCGGGCATAGTCCGGGATTTTCCGGCTGTTGATCGAACCGGCGGTGTACCGTGCCCGGCGGGTGTTTTGGCGGTACGGGGCCTTGATTCTGCTGGCCCGCAGCACGGTGGCCACGGCATCGCGGAGGTCGCGTTCGTCCACGGACGCGGGCGGCTCGATTGCCATGAGGGCCATGATCTGAAGCAGATGGCTCTGGATCATGTCGCGGAGGGCGCCGGCGCCGTCGTAGTAGCGGGCGCGTCCTTCGAGAGCGAGGTCCTCGTCGAAAATGATCTCGATCTTTTCGACGTGCTGCCGGTTCCACACCGGCTCCAGGAACGTGTTCGCGAAGCGCAGGCCAAGGATGTTCAGGACGGTTGCCTTGCCGAGGAAGTGGTCCACCCGATGGATGTGGTCCTCCGGGACCAGCGCGGCCAGTGTCTTGTTCAGATGCTGCGCGGACTGCTCATCCGAGCCGAACGGCTTCTCCATGACCAGCCGGGTGCCGGCGGGCACGTCCTCGGGAGCCAGCGCCTCGCACGCGCGCTGGCTGACACGCGGCGGCAGGGCGAAGTAGATGGCCACGGGGCCCTCCATCTGCGCCAGCAGCCCGGCGAGCTGGCCTTTGGCCGTGACATCGATTTGGTGGTAGCTGCTCTCCTGGCGGATCCGCTTGAGCTCCCGCTTGCCGTGGGCATCGGCCCGGGAGTTCTCGTCCGCAAAGGACTCCTCGATCCGGCCCAGCCACTGCTCCGGCGTCCAGGGGTCCGATCCCGCTCCGGCCAGGGTGAGGCCGTCGGCGCGGCCCCGGGCCACCAGGCGGGCCAGCCCTGGCAACAGGAGCCTGCCCGTCAGATCGCCCGAGGCGCCCAGGATGAGCAGGGTTTTTACAGTTGTTTGGCTGGTCACCTAAGCCAGCATGCCATCTTGAAGGCGCATCTTGGTACCCTAGATAGTCGAGTCCTGTTGTCGAGGCGGTTCGTCCAGGCGAACACCAGTCGCGACGCTGGCGTGCCGCACCGGCCGCCACCTGTAGATCCACTGAAAGAAGTGCACGGCGCGTGTTCAATTCACTCTCTGACCGGTTGACAGCAACCTTCAAGAATCTGCGTGGCAAAGGCCGCCTGACCGAGGCGGACGTTGACGCCACAGTCCGCGAGATCCGGCGTGCCCTCCTGGACGCCGATGTCGCCGTGCCCGTGGTCCGGGAGTTCACCGGCCGCGTGCGCGAGCGTGCCCTCGGCGCCGAGGTTTCCGGGGCGCTGAACCCGAGCCAGCAGATCGTCAAGATCGTCAACGAGGAGCTCGTGGAGATCCTCGGCGGCGAGACCCGCCGGATCCGCCTCGCCAAGACCGGACCCACCATCATCATGCTGGCCGGCCTGCAGGGCGCCGGCAAGACCACCCTGGCCGGCAAGCTCGCCAAGTGGCTCAAGTCCCAGGGCCACAGCCCCATGCTGGTGGCCTGCGACCTCCAGCGCCCCAACGCCGTCACCCAGCTGCAGGTGGTCGGCCAGCGCGCCGGCGTGCCCGTTTTCGCCCCGCACCCAGGCGCCACGTCCACCGAGCTGGACCACCCTGCCGGCGACCCGGTCGCCGTCGCCCGTGACGGCGTCGAGGAAGCCAAGCGCACCCTCCACGACGTCGTGATCGTGGACACCGCCGGCCGTCTCGGCGTCGACGCCGACATGATGGAGCAGGCGCGCCAGATCCGCCGCGCGATCGTCCCGAACGAAGTCCTGTTCGTGATCGACTCCATGATCGGCCAGGACGCCGTCAACACGGCCGTGGCCTTCGACGAGGGCGTCAACTTCACCGGCATCGTGCTCTCCAAGCTCGACGGCGACGCCCGCGGCGGTGCCGCGCTCTCCGTCGCATCGGTCACCGGCAAGCCGGTCATGTTCGCGTCCACCGGCGAAGGCGTGGACGACTTCGAGCTCTTCCACCCGGACCGCATGGCCTCGCGCATTCTCGACATGGGTGACGTCCTCACCCTGATCGAGCAGGCCGAGAAGTCCTGGGACAAGGATGAAGCCGCCCGGATGGCGAAGAAGTTCGCCGACCAGGAAGACTTCACCCTGGATGACTTCCTCGCCCAGATGCAGCAGATCCGCAACATGGGCTCCATGAAGAAAATGCTCATGATGATGCCGGGCGCGCAGAACATCCGCCAGCAGCTGGAGCAGTTCGACGAGCGCGAGATCGACCGTGTTGAGGCCATTGTCCGGTCCATGACCCCGCACGAGCGCGTTGCTCCGAAGATCATCAACGGCTCCCGCCGGGCCCGCATTGCCCGCGGTTCCGGCGTGCACGTCTCCGAGGTCAACGGACTGCTGGAGCGCTTTGCCCAGGCCCAGAAGATGATGAAGAAGATGGCCGCCGGCGGCGGGATGCCCGGAATGCCGGGGATGCCCGGCATGGGCGGCGGGGCGCGCAAGGGAGCCAAGCCCGCGCCCAAGAAGAAGGCCCGCTCCGGCAACCCGGCCAAGGCAGCGCAGGAACTGCGCGACGCCGAGGCCCGGCGTGCCGCCGGCTCCAAGGCCCTGCCCACCGGGGCATCGTTCGGCCAGCAGGGCGGCGACTTCGATCCGTCCCAGCTGAATTTGCCCAAGGGCTTCGACAAGTTCCTCGGCGGCAGCAAGTAGCCGCAGCTGCTAATGCCGCCGGGACTGTGTCGCCGGCGGCATCAGCACTGAAGTGCCATAGGGTTAGACAATGTTCAAGCAGCGCGTAGTCTTCGTCCACGGGGATGGCAGCTTCGGTGCCGCCGCGTGGCCAAAGCAGCACGGAATGGCGCTGGACTACGACGCCCTGTTCCTGCGGCGGCACGGGTTTGACGCCGTCGCGGAACCCCTCGAATCCAACTTCGCCGCCGACGCCGCAATTGTGCTCGCGTCGCTGGCAGACGACGGCCGCGGCGAGGCCGGCGGCCATGTGGTGGCCCATTCGCAGGGCGCGATCGCCGCGATGATGGCTGCCGTCGAGCGGCCCGACCTCGTCCAGTCGCTCACCCTGGTGGAACCGGCCTGCCTGTCCCTGACCGCGGAGCTTCCCGCCACCGCTGCGCACCGGGCGCTCATGCAGCCGCTCTTCGACGTCCGGCACAACCTCAGCGACGACGACTTCCAGCGGGAGTTCATCCGCCGCGCGTTTGCGGCCGACGCCCCGGGGGCCACGACGCCGGAGGCCCTCCGGGCGGCGCGCCGGCTCCGCCTGCAGGCGCCGCCGTGGGAAGCCCCGCTGCAGATCGTGCCGGGCGTGCCGACGCTGGTCCTGACCGGAGGCTGGGAACCGCTGTATGAGGAAATCGCCGGCTACCTGCGCGAGACCGGCGCCCTGCACCGCACGGCGCCGGGAGGGCACCGGCCCCAGGATTCAGCCGAGGGGGACCGGGCCATCCGCTCGTACATCGCCGAGGTTAGCCGGCACCAGCACGCCCGGGCGTCCTAGGAGGCTGCAGGTTCGCCTACGGCCGGTTCCGGCAGGTAGACCTTGCCGCCCGAGGCGAGGAACTCATTGCTCTTCGCCTGCATTCCGGCCGCCATCTGCGCCAGGGCCGCCTGCGAATCAGCTGAACCGTATTCGTCCCGGATGTCCTGGCTGATCCGCATCGAGCAGAACTTGGGACCGCACATCGAGCAGAAGTGGGCTGTCTTGGCCGGCTCCGCGGGAAGCGTCTCATCGTGGAAGGCCTCCGCCGTCACCGGGTCCAGGGACAGCGCGAACTGGTCCCGCCAGCGGAACTCAAACCGCGCCTTGGACAGGGCATCGTCGCGTTCGTGGGCGCCGGGGTGGCCCTTGGCGAGGTCGGCGGCGTGGGCCGCGATCTTGTAGGTGATCACGCCCGTCTTCACGTCGTCCTTGTTCGGCAGCCCGAGGTGTTCCTTGGGTGTCACGTAGCAGAGCATGGCGGTGCCGAAGCGGGCAATCTCCGTGGCGCCGATCGCCGAGGTGATGTGGTCATACCCCGGTGCGATATCGGTGACCAGCGGCCCGAGCGTATAGAACGGGGCGCCCTTGCAGAGTTCCTGCTGGCGCTCCACGTTTTCCCGGACGAGGTGGAAGGGCACATGTCCCGGGCCCTCCACCATGACCTGCACATCGAACTCCCAGGCCCGCTGCGTGAGCTCGGCCAGCGTGTCCAGCTCGGCGAACTGCGCCGCGTCGTTGGCATCCGCCGTCGCGCCGGGCCGCAGCCCGTCACCCAGGGAGAACGCGACGTCGTACTTCGCGAAGATCTCGCACAGCTCGTCGAAGTGGGTGTAGAGGAAGTTCTCCTGGTGGTGCGCCAGGCACCAGCCGGCCATGATGGAGCCGCCGCGGGAGACGATGCCGGTGACCCGGTTGGCTGTCAGGGGCACGTAGCGCAGCAGCACCCCGGCGTGGATGGTCATGTAGTCCACGCCCTGCTCGCACTGCTCGATCACGGTGTCCCGGAAGATCTCCCAGGTCAGGGCATTCGCCTCACCGTTGACCTTCTCCAGCGCCTGGTAGATCGGGACCGTGCCGATGGGGACGGGGGAGTTGCGGATGATCCATTCGCGTGTCGTGTGGATGTCGTCCCCGGTGGAGAGGTCCATGACCGTGTCCGCGCCCCACTGGGTGGCCCACTGGAGTTTGTCCACCTCCTCGGCGATGGAACTGGTCACGGCGGAGTTGCCGATATTGGCGTTGATTTTCACCAGGAACGCCTTGCCGATGATCATCGGCTCGGATTCGGGGTGGTTGACGTTGTTGGGAATGATCGCCCGCCCCGCGGCCACCTCGCTGCGGACCAGCTCCACATCGCAGTTCTCCCGCAGCGCGACGAACCGCATTTCCTGGGTGATGACACCGTCCCGGGCGTAGCGCATCTGCGTGACGGTCTTGCCCTCAACGGCGCGCCGCGGCACCGGCCGGCCGCCCCGCCACTCGGCCGACGCCGCACCCCGGCGCACCGCCGACTTGCCGTCGTCGAGCAGCTCCCGTTCCCGGCCGGCGTAGGTTTCGGTGTCCGCCCTGGCCTCAATCCAGGATGCCCGGAAGGGCTCCAGCCCGCGGACCGGATCGCTGCCGGGGCCGGCGGTGCGGTAGACCCGGAAGGGTGCGTTCCCGACGCCGCCCGGTGAGGGTTCCAGGGCAATCTCGGTCACCGGGACGCGGATGCCATGGTCCGGGTCCGTGGTGAAGGCCAGCGAGTGGGACTTCAGCGACTGCGTGGCGGCTGCAGGCTCATTTTGGGCTGACTCAATTTGGACGGGCTCGATTTGGGCAGGGCTGTGCTGGGTCAATTGGGTATTCACGAAAATACTCACTTCCTTCGCCGGCATTACCCGGACAGGTTCAACGGTCGCAGGCTGCGTCAGCCCGATCTCAGCCCCTGCAGGGGGCACCCGTGTGGTCGTAGACGAAGCTACCACGTGCCTGTCGACGGCTGTGGAGTATGACGCGGCCGGCGGACCGCGGTGTTAGCTTGGCATTGTGACTGTGCCCGGGGCCGCGGCCCGGATCAGGACGGCGACGCCGGAAGACCTTCCGGCGCTGCCGGTTCTCGAGGCCGCAGCAGACCGCATCCTCGAAGCGGAGCCGGGGGACCAGGCGCTCCCGGCTCCGGCGTTGACGACGCCGGTCGAGCCGCGCTTCATACTTGTCGCCGGAAACCCGCCCGTAGGATTTGCCCGCGTTGACGAACTCGGCGGCCAGGCCCACCTGGAGCAACTCTCCGTGCAGCCGGACTTCGGCGGGCGGGGGATCGGCCGGTCCGTGGTGGAGGCGGCCATCGATGCGGCCCGGAGTCGTGGCTGTTTATCGATGACGCTTAGCACCTTCGCGGACATTCCGTTCAATGGGCCGTTTTACGCGAGCTGCGGTTTCGAGGAATTCGCCCAGCCGGGCCAGGCGTTGGCTGCCCTGCGGGTGCACGAAGCGCAGCTGGGGCTGGATGATCTGGGCCGGCGGGTCGTCATGCGGATTAGGCTTAGGCCATGACCGGCATCATCGAATTCAGCGGCCCCATCCTCACGGCCGCGGACCAGGAACGCCGCGGACTTTGGTCGGTGGACGGACTGCTGACCTTCCGCCGCCCGGCAGCCGCGCCGGAGACCGTGCTGGACGGCTGGGTCATTCCCGGGTTCGTGGACGCACACTGCCACATCGGCCTGGGCCCGGGCGGGGACGTTTCCGAGGACACCGCCGAATCCCAGGCCCTGGCGGACCGGGACGCCGGGACGCTGCTGGTCCGAGATGCCGGCGCGGTCCACGACACCCGCTGGCTCCAGCAGCGGGCGGACCTTCCCCGGATCATCCGCTCCGGCCGGCACCTCGCCAGGACCCGGCGCTACCTGCCGGGCCTGGCCATCGAGGTCCAGCCGGAGGATCTCGTAGAGGCGGTGCGGAAGCAGGCCCGCGCGGGCGACGGCTGGGTCAAGCTCGTGGGGGACTGGATCGACCGCGACGCCGGCGACCTGGCGGCCAGCTTTCCCGCCCGGACGGTCAAGGACGCCGTCCAGGCCGCCCACGATGAAGGGGCCCGGGTCACCGCGCACTGCTTCGCCGAAGACACCCTGGATGACATGCTCGACGCCGGGATCGACTGCATCGAGCACGGCACCGGGCTGCTGCCCCGGCACCTGCCGCGCTTCCTCGACCAAGGCGTCCCGATCGTGCCCACTCTGATCAACATCGCCACGTTCCCGGACATCGCCACGCGGGCGGAGGCCAAGTTCCCCCGCTACGCCGCCCACATGCGCTCGCTGTGGGAACGGCGGGCTGAACGGGTCCTCGAAGCCTACGAGGCCGGGGTGGCCATCTATGCCGGCACCGACGCCGGCAGCGTGATCAGGCACGGCCGGATCGTGGACGAGATCCATGCCCTGCACGCCGCCGGCCTGCCCGCAGCAGCCGCCCTCGACGCGGCGGCCTGGTCCGCGAGGACGTGGCTCGGCGCGGACGGCATCGCCGAAGGGGCCAGCGCCGACGTCCTGGTATGCGCCGAAGACCCCCGGCAGCACCTCGGCACCCTCGCGGGCCTACAGCACATTGTGCTGAGGGGGCACTTCATCCGTTAGGAATAAATTGAAGCTTCAAGTAATTTAACCCTATACGAAAGGTCGCCGATACCCGGTGGCCGCAAGACACCGGAGCGTTTCGATGACCCAAGAATCCAGCACCCAGGATCTCCTTCCGGCCGAACTCAGCATGGGCACCGTGATGCTCAAGGTCGGCGACATGAAGCTCATGACCGATTACTACCAGCGGGCCCTCGGCCTGGAAATTGTGGCCGAACAGGACGGCGGCCTCTACCTCGGACGCAAGCGCAAGCCGCTGGTCCACCTGGCGCCCGCCCCCGGCCTGAACATTCCCTCCCGCGGCGAGGCCGGGCTCTTCCACACCGCCCTGCTCTTCGAGGACCAGCACTCCCTGGCGGCTACCGTGGCCACCGCGGCCCAGTATGAGCCCCAGTCCTTCACGGGCAGCGCGGACCACCTTGTCAGCGAGGCGTTCTACTTCAACGACCCCGAGGGCAACGGCATCGAGCTGTACTGGGACCGGCCGCGGGAAGCCTGGTCGTGGGAGGGCAAGAACGTCGTCATGGACAGCCTGGCCCTGCCGCCGCAGCGTTACCTGCAGCAGTTCCTGACCGAAGAATCCGTGACCGGCCAGCGCGAGGCCGCCGCCGGCGTCGGGCACGTCCACCTGCAAGTGGGCGACGTTCATTCCGCGCAAGAGTTCTACGTCGGCACCCTCGGATTCGAGAAGACCGCGGGCTGGCACGGCCAGGCACTGTTCGTCTCTGCCGGCGGCTACCACCACCACATGGCCATGAACGTCTGGAACAGCCGCGGCGCGGGTCCCCGGCGCGACACGTTGGGCCTGGGTGAAGTCCTCATCGAAGTGCCGTCCGGTGACGACGTCGCAGGCCTGGCCGACCGGCTTAAGGTCGCCGGCGTCGATTCGCACCACACCGGCGCCGAGCTGCGCTTCGAGGACCCGTGGCGCAACCGGATCCGCGTCGCCGTGCGCTAAGGCACGCTGTTCGCTGGGCATGTCCAGCCTTCATAGCTCCCCACTGGACATGCCCAACGTTCGTTGGCGGGACTTCGGAACATGTCCATCGGTCGCGGCCGGGAATGGACATGGCTGCCTTATGTCCATTGCTCACCGTCGGGGGAGGGCATTTCCACTGTTCGTTGGCGGGACTTCGGAACGTGTCCATCGGTCGCAGCCGGATGGGCTGGGTTTCCCGGGCTGGAGGAGGACATGTCCACTGGTCGCCCTCAGGACCGCTGGGTATGTCCACCGGTCGCAGCCGGGAACGGACATAGCTGCCATATGTCCAGTGCTCACGCTCCGGGGAGGGCATGCCCACGGGTGGGACCAAGTATGGCGACATCCGGCACGGTTACGGAGGGCATGTCCACCAGCGTCGCCGTGCGCTAAAGGCACGCTAGGCTGAAGCGACGCCGAAAACAGCGGTCCGCGTACCGCCGAACCCTAAGGACAAGCTGCATGGGATTCACCGAACTCTTTGTGTCCACCCACGAAGAAGCCCTCAAGCGCGCCGGCGCACTCGAAGGCGGCGGGCCGGCCGCGCCGGGGGCAGTCCGCATCCCGGAGATTAGTGACTTTGAGGTGGAGCGGCTGGGAGACCTCGCCGGAGTGGCCGTGCACGCCCCGGGCGCGGATTACGAGCTGGCCATGGTTGACGTGGCCAGCGACTCGCTGCTCGGCGTCCCCGCCGCGATGGTCCGCACGCTGGCGGAACTGCTCAGCTATGAAACCGAAGGGGAGGGCGACGTCCTCGAGGACGTCGCGGCCAACTGGGCCGCCGAGGAGGACATGCCCTTCGGCCCGGACGAGGCGCGGGGCTATGTCCGCCGGATCGCCGAGCTCGCCGCTGGAGTCGACCCCGCCACCAGGTCCGGCCTCTACGTCTGGACGTCCTGACCGGCCTGGATCGCCGCGACCAGGGGGCGTGCTGGCGCGCCGGACCCGCGTCAAGTCGAAATCCTGCCGGTGTTCTGGCACAATGAACAGGTACTCGATCTGCGTGGCCCCTCTCTCCGCGTCTGGATCTTGTCCTTTAGAACCCCCAAGTACGGCCCGCCCCACGGGTGCAGAACGCCGGGCTCGACCCCGTTTCAGAAACAGGAGTGACCACAAAAGTGGCCGTAAAGATTCGCCTTAAGCGCTTCGGTAAGATGCGCGCACCGTACTACCGCATCGTCGTCATGGACTCACGCTCCAAGCGTGATGGCCGTGCTATTGAAGAGATCGGCAAGTACCACCCGACCGAAGAGCCCTCGTACATCGAGGTCGACACGGACCGTGCCCAGTACTGGCTCGGCGTCGGCGCACAGCCGTCCGAGCAGGTTGCCGCGATCCTGAAGATCACCGGTGACTGGCAGAAGTTCAAGGGTCTCCCGGGCCAGGAGGGAACCTTGAAGACCAAGGCTCCCAAGGCTGCCTTCGTTACCCCGGAAAAGGGTTCCGTGATCATCCCGGAAGCCATCACCAAGAAGGCCAAGAAGGATGAAGCTGCCGAGGCTCCCGCCGACGCCGCCGAAGCAGAGACCACCGAGGCTGAGTAAATTGCTGGCAGAAGCGCTCGAACACCTGGTCCGCGGGATTGTTGACAGCCCCGAGGACGTCAAGGTCAGTGCGAAGAACAACCGCCGCGGGGAAACCCTTGAGGTGCGCGTTCATCAGGACGACCTCGGACGGGTGATCGGCCGGCAGGGCCGGACCGCACGCGCATTGCGCACTGTGGTTGCGGCGCTGGCGGACGGCGAGCAGGTCAGGGTCGACGTCGTCGACACCGACCGCCGCCGGTAACGCTTTCAGCACTACTTGTCTTGAGTCCGGCCCCTTCACCAGATAATGGTGGAGGGGCCGGACTGTTTTCCCGTCGTTACGCAACAGACTTACAGAATCACCAACCCCGAACAGAGGAACAGATGCAGCTCCAGGTGGCACGAATCGGCAAGCCCCACGGCATCCGCGGCGAAGTGACCGTCCAGGTGCTCACCGACGCGCCCGGCGACCGTTTTGTTCCCGGCACGCAGTTCATCGTGGAACCCGTCTCCGCCGGGCCGCTGACGGTGTTCAGCGCGCGCTGGAACAAGGACATCCTGTTGCTGGCCTTCGATGAGATCGAAACCCGCAACGAGGCCGAGACCCTGCGCGGCGCGAAGCTGTTCATCGAAACCGAAGAAATCGGCGCCGCCGACGACGACGAGGGCTGGTACGAGCACGAGCTCGTGGGCCTGGACGTCCGGGTGGGCGCCAGCGTGGTCGGCAAGGTCTCGGGACTGCACACGCTGCCCGTCCAGGACCTGCTGGTGGTCACCACGACCGACGGCAAGGAAGTCCTGATCCCGTTCGTCGAGCAGATTGTGCCCGAGGTCAACGTGGGTGAAAAGTACGTCCTCGTCACCCCGCCGCCCGGGCTGTTCGAGGTCAACACCGACGAGGCCCCCGACCAGCACAACCTCGATGAGCAGGGCAACGCGTAGATGAGAATCGACGTCGTCAGCATCTTTCCGGAGTACCTGGCCCCGCTGGAACTGTCGCTGATCGGCAAGGCCCGCCAGGACGGCCTGCTGGACCTCAAGGTCCACGACCTGCGTGAGTTCACCACCGACCGGCACCGGACGGTCGATGACACCCCCTACGGCGGCGGCGCCGGCATGGTCATGAAGCCCGAGCCGTGGGCGCAGGCCCTCACCGCCGTGGCCGCCGGGCGGTCCGAAGACGCCGGCGTGCCGGATTCTGCCGGCAAGCCGGTCCTGATTGTCCCGTCGCCGGCGGGGGAGCGCTTCACCCAGGCCACCGCGCACGAACTGGCCGAGGAAGAGCAGCTGGTGTTCGCCTGCGGACGCTATGAAGGCATCGACGAACGCGTCCTGGAATGGGCCGCGGACCACTTCACGGTGCGCCCGATGAGCCTGGGGGACTACGTCCTCAACGGCGGCGAAGTCGCCGTGCTGGCCATGGTTGAGGCCATCGGGCGGCTGCTGCCCGGCGTCGTCGGCAACCCCGAGTCCCTGGTCGAGGAGTCCCACTCGGACGGGCTGCTCGAGTACCCCGTCTACACCAAGCCCTCCAGCTGGCGGGACCGGGACGTCCCGGCGGTGCTGCTGAGCGGCAACCACGGCAAGATCGCCCAGTGGCGCCGGCACGAGCAGTACCGGCGCACCGCCGAACGCCGCCCCGACCTCCTGGTGGAGTTCGACGCCGGCAGGCTGCCGCGCGCGGACCGCACGGCGTTCGCTGACCTGGGGTACGACGTCGTCGACGGCCACCTGGTGCGCCGTCCCGACGCCTAACCGCCGGGATTGGGCTAACCCGCACAAAATGTGGCAAAATTAGTCCTTGTGCCTGCTGGGTTGCGAACCTGCCACAGGGGGAGCGCTGCCAACAGCCCGGCACCCCGGTCCCGTCTATTCCTGACAGGGCCGGATTGACAAACTTTCGGCGGAAATTTCCGGGCGGCACATGCCCCCGGGCTTGGCCGCCGTAACCCAACGTGAGTGACCTGTGGCGTTCACCAGGAGTGGATCAATGCATATCCTCGATTCCGTAGATGCAGCCTCGCTGCGCACCGATGTTCCCGAGTTCCGCGCGGGTGACACCATCAAGGTTCACGTGAACATCATCGAAGGCAAGAACTCCCGCGTCCAGGTATTCCAGGGCTTCGTCCTGGGCCGCCACGGCGATGGCGTCCGCGAAACCTTCACCGTCCGCAAGGTCTCCTTCGGTGTCGGCGTGGAGCGTACCTTCCCGGTGCACTCCCCGATCATCGACAAGATCGAGCTCGTCTCCAAGGGTGACGTGCGCCGCGCCAAGCTTTACTACATGCGTAACCTGCGTGGTAAGGCCGCGAAGATCAAGGAAAAGCGCGACTTCCAGCCCGCCAAGTAAGTCCTTTCGACTTCCACGACAGGCTTCCACCGCGGGTCCACGGACCGTACCCGGTGCGTCAGCTAGTGCGGCGCCGGAGCTATCCGCAACAGCGCAATTTAGTTCACTACAGCGCCAAGGGATACGGAACATGGAACAGCCAAAACGCCAGCCCAGGAAACCGGGCTGGCGTTTTGCGTTGCTGGCCCTGGTGCTCGCCGTGGCCATCAGCGCCGTGGTCCGCTCATTGTGGCTGGACATCTTCTTCATCCCGTCCGCGTCCATGGAACCGCTCCTTCACACCGGGGACCGGATCCTGGTGGCACGGGCCGGCTTCCAGGCTGAACCCCTGGACAGGGGGGACGTCGTCGTCTTTGACGGCCGCGGCTCCTTCGCCCCGCTCAACAGCGGCAACGGCCCCGTGGTGGATGCTCTCGCCGAAGCCGGACGCTGGCTCGGCCTCGCGGGCAGCGACACCACGTATGTCAAGCGCGTCATCGGACTGCCCGGTGACCGCGTGGTTTGTTGCGATGCCGGCGGCCGGCTCACAGTCAACGGTCAGCAAGTTGCGGAACCGTACTTGTATCCGGGGGACACCCCGAGCGATATGAAGTTCGCTGTTGAGGTGCCGGCCGGACGGCTCTGGCTCATGGGGGACCACCGCTCCATGTCGGCCGATTCCCGGAGCCTCCTCGGTGCCCCCGGCGGCGGCATGGTGCCGCTCGAACGCGTCATTGGCAGACCGGTACAGATCATCTGGCCGCTTGATAGATTTGCAGCAGTAGCGCGGCCCGAACCGGCTGCGACAACGACGACGACGAACGGACAGTAGATGCCCGAAACCGAACCGCGCACTCCTGATCCGCAGGGCCAGGACCGACCCCGGGTTGCCGCCTCGGCGATCCCCGGGGACGAGCCGGCGGAGCAGCCCACCACCCGGCTGCCGCAGGCACAGGTCGCGGACGAGCACGCTGGTGCGGAGGCCGCGGCGCCGGCTGTTGTGCCGGCGCCGGCGTCGCAGGACGGCAGTGCCGGGGCGCGGCGGGCTGATCGGGGCGACAGGGACCGGACAGCCGGTCCCGCCCACGCAGATGCGTCCTCCCGCCGGGCCAGGAAGGCCAGGGCCCGTGAAGGGCGCAGCCCGCTCTTCCTGTGGCTGAAGGAGGTTGCCACGGTGGTCATCGTGGCGATCGTGCTGTCCTTCCTGATCAAGACCTTCCTGTTCCGGGCCTTCTACATCCCGTCCGAATCCATGGTCAACACCCTCGACGTGAACGACCGCATCTTCGTCAACCTCCTCGTGCCGGAGCCCATGGCGCTCCAACGCGGGGACGTGGTGGTGTTCCGGGACAGCCAGGGCTGGCTGGCCCCCGCAGCCCAGAAGACGAAGGGCCCGTTCACCTGGGTTCAGGACGGGCTGACGTTCGTCGGTCTGCTTCCGGACAACTCGGAACAGCACCTGGTCAAGCGCGTGATCGGGCTCCCCGGGGATCACGTGGTCTGCTGCGACGCCGGCGGACAGCTCACCGTCAACGGCGCGCCGCTTGATGAGAAGTACATCAATTCCGTCGAGACTCCCCAGGTCCGCGACTTCGACGTCGTCGTGCCCGCGGGCAAGGTCTGGGTCATGGGCGACAACCGCAACCACTCCGCGGATTCACGCGCCCATATGGACACCAACGGCGGCTTCGTCAACGAGTCCGACATCGAAGGCAAAGCCGCCGTCATAGCGTGGCCGCTGAACAGGATGTCGGTGCTGGACAACTATCCGGGCGTCTTCAGCAGCGTGCCCGCCCCGACCGGAAAGTAAGCCGCCCTTCATGTCAGTCGCCCCCACCCTCGACTACGAACGCCGCTTCCGCAGCTCCGGCGCCCGGCTTCTCGCGGGTATCGACGAGGTGGGCCGCGGTGCCCTCGCCGGCCCCGTCAGCGTGGGGATCGCCGTCGTCGACCTGCAACAGCAGAAGCTCCTGGCCGATGTCCGGGACAGCAAGCTGCTCAAGGTCGCGGACCGGGAGCGGCTGGTGCCGCTGGTCCGGGACTGGAGCGTCGCCTCCGCCGTGGGACATGCCTCCGCGAACGAGATTGACGAACTCGGAATCATCGCCGCCCTCCGGCTGGCCGGGAACCGGGCCTGGTTCGCGGTGCTCGCCGCCGGCATCAGGCCCGAGGTTGTCCTGCTGGACGGCAGCCACAACTGGCTCTCGCCCGATCTCCAGCCCTCACTCTTTGACGACGCCCCCGCCGAACCCGGCTGCGACGCCCCGGTGCACACGCTGGTCAAAGCCGACATGCAGTGCCTCAGCGTCGCCGCGGCCAGCATCATTGCGAAGGTCGAGCGCGATGCGATGATGTGCGAGCTGCACACCCAATACCCGGCCTACGGCTGGGACGAGAACAAGGGCTACGGCACCGCGGCGCACAAGGAAGCGCTGCGGACCGCCGGTCCCACGCCGTACCACCGGGTCAGCTGGCAGCTGCTCTAGCCTGCGGGCGCCGGCCCGTGGCACGCTGTGCCTCTCTGTGCCTCTCTGGGGCGCGCGGTGGCGCGCGGCCGACGCCGGATGGTGCAAGATGGAACCATGAGTGCCGAGGACCTTGAAAACTATGAGACCGACATGGAGCTACAGCTCTACCGCGAATACCGCGACGTCGTCGGGCTGTTCAGCTATGTGGTCGAGACCGAACGGCGTTTCTACCTTGCCAACCATGTTGACCTGCAGGCCCGCAGCGCCGACGGCGAGGTCTACTTCGATCTGACCCTGCAGGACGCCTGGGTGTGGGACGTCTACCGTTCCGCCCGCTTCGTCAAGAGCGTCCGCGTCATCACGTTCAAGGACGTCAACGTCGAGGAACTGCCGCGCAGCGAGGAGCTCGCCCTGCCCAAGGTCGAAGACCTGGGCAACTGACCCTGGCTTCCTAGTTTTCGGGCTTCCTAGCCCCTGGGTGCCGCAGCAGGGTTTCCCGATGCGGTCCAGGGCAATGCACCCGGGCCCAGATAGATACCGCCTTCCGCCGCCCGGGTGACGAGTGTGGGCAGTGGCAGAACCCCCATCAATTGCGCAGCGTTATGAAGCAATCTGCTATTTATTCATGAGCTTTTTTGATGAAGTAGACGTTTCCGTCCTCATCAGAGCGACTGACTCGATGTCGCGGACTGACAAGCGCGGCATGTCCTCAAGGTGTGACGCGAAGCCCTCGAGGCTGACGACGTACATGGCGGTCGGTTGTTGCTCGCAGAGCTGTATGGCAGCTCGCAGCTCGCAGCTCGTCAGGGTTGTCCAGGTCCCCAACGTTGAGCAAGTCACGTAGGGGCTATTTAACTCGCTCCAGCACGTCCTGAAGTTGATCATAAGGTTCTCTTCGTTGGCTGGTAGACGTTCACTCATTGGCTCTCTCCTCCCTGTTTAGATATTCGGTTACCTGCTGCGCAATCTCGTCGGTGATTCCCGTCTGCCAGGCGGTCTTGAACAGGGGCTGATCGGCATAGAAGTCTGAGTCATCATCGATAATGGCATACCGCGTAACTTCTGGATGCTGGTCCAGCCACATCTTCACCTCCTCGCCACGAAAACCTGTGTCTGCCGTCGGAGTCACGTCAAAGGTCTTGTAGACGTGTCGGTCGACCTCTTCCCGGCCGTCTTTGAAGATCCGCCATGTGGACGTAAGAACAACGGCTGCGTCAGTGTCGAGGATGATCTTGCTGACCCTGGACGCCAGGAACGGATCGATGCCCATGAAGCCGTGAAAGCTCTGTCGCGTACCCACGCGGTTGACGACTCCATCAATATCGAGGAAAAGTACTTTCATTCCTGTTTCTCCTGCGGTTCTTCTCGTCCTGCCTTGATTATGCGATCAGCAGTGCTGAACACCCTGCGGATACGCTTCTCGTCTGGCTTATTTCCCTGTAGCCAAGACTGGACGTAGTGACGGCTCTCGTCGGCGTCGAACTGATCAGTCGCCCCTGACTTGTTCATGATTAGGTAGGCCGACCCCTCGGCTTCGAACTGGAAGATCCCACGGTGATTGCCGTACTCTGCCAGCTTCTCGTCAGTTGTGTGACCGTGGACGATGTGGCTCAGCTCGTGCTGAATCGTCTTGAATGGATAGGCCGCGACCGGGTTGATGGCGAACCGCCTGTGTCGTGAGTAGCCCTTGGCGTTGCCGTTCAGACTCTGGTACGCCATGTCTTGATTCGCCAGGGAGCCGGGTGCACGTTCCTTGTTCCAAGTCGGTGCTTCATACTCCGGTAACGCTGCGACCTTTCCTCCGCCGCGACCGGGCCATGGGTTTTTCCACATAGCAAAAGTGTGCCCTCTGCCCGTCCTTGGCGGCCCGCCATGCTGGAGGTATGAGAGCTAAGGACGTGCTCGGCCGCCACGGGGAGGACCTCGCGGCGGATTACCTTCAAGCCCACGGCATGCAGATCGTGGAGCGGAACTGGCGCTGCCCTGAGGGTGAGATCGACATTGTCGCGTTTGATGGCGAAGCCGTGGTCATCGCCGAGGTGAAAACCCGCAAGTCCCTCGCCTACGGCCACCCCTTTGAAGCCGTGGGCGCGGACAAGCTGGCCAGGCTCCACCGGCTCGCGTCGGCGTGGTGTCGTGCCCAGGGGCTGCGCGCCCCACTGTGCCGCGTGGACGTGATCGCCGTGCTGGACGACGGCATCGGCGAGCCCGACGTCGAGCACCTCAGGGGTGTGGGGTAGATGGGCTTGGGCCGGACCTATTCGGTCGCGCTCGTGGGCCTCAACGGCTACATCGTCGAGGTCGAGGCCGACATCGGCCAGACCCTGCCGGCCTTTGTGATCCTTGGCCTGCCGGACGCCTCACTGAACGAGGCCAAGGAACGGATCCGCTCCGCGGCCCAGAACTCGGGGATCCCGCTGAGCCGTCGGAAAATTACGGCCAACCTCATCCCGGCGTCCCTGCCCAAACGCGGCTCGGGCTTCGACCTCGCCATCGCCATGGCGGTGCTGCTCGCGGCGAACGACATCCGGCCCACGGGGCGCACCGTCTTCATCGCCGAACTCGGCCTGGACGGCCGGCTGCGGCCCGTGCGGGGCATCCTTCCGGCCGTGATGGCCGCGGTACGGGCCGGCTACCCCGAGGTCGTCGTGGCCCGGGCCAACGTGGCGGAGGCCGAGCTCGTCCCCGGCGCGCAGGTCCGGGGCTATGCCACCCTGGCCCGGCTCGCCTTCGACTGCGGCGCGGACCCGCAGGACCTTGCCCTCGACTTCGAGCCCGGGTCCGAGGACTCCGACAGCCCCGATACAGGCAGCGGTCCCGCCCTGGCGCCGGACATGTGCGATGTCTCCGGCCAGGCCGCGGCGCGGCGCGCCCTGGAAGTGGCAGCTGCCGGTGCCCACCACTTGCTGCTGACCGGACCGCCGGGCGCCGGGAAGACTATGCTCGCCGAGCGGCTGCCCGGCCTGCTCCCGGATCTGGGCGACACCGAGGCCATGGAGGTCACCGCCATCCACTCGCTGTGTTCTTTGCCGTCGGGCTCTGTGCAGCTGCTGCGCCGGCCACCCTACGAGAACCCGCACCACACCGCGACCGCTGTGGCCATCATCGGTGGCGGGTCCGGGCTGCCGCGGCCCGGGGCAGCGTCCCGTGCACACCGCGGAGTGCTCTTCCTGGACGAAGCCCCGGAGTATGACCGCGGCGTCCTGGACGCCCTGCGGCAGCCGCTGGAAAGCGGTGAGCTGGTCATCCACCGCTCGGCCGGGTCAGCGGCCTATCCCGCCCGATTTCAGCTGGTCCTCGCAGCCAACCCCTGTCCGTGCGGGAAGGCAACCGGCAAAGGGGTGGACTGCATCTGCACCCCCACCATGCGCCGCCGGTACCAGGCCCGGATGTCCGGGCCCCTGTTGGACCGGGTCGATATCCAGCTCGAAGTCGAGCGGGTGTCGCTGGCCGGATTCGGCCAGCCTACAGCCGAGGAGGGAACCGCCAGCATCGCGGAACGGGTCCGGGCGGCCCGGAGCCGTCAGCTGGACCGGCTGCTGCCGTTCGGGATGGAAACCAACGCGCAGGTGCCGGGGCGGCTGCTCCGTGGGGCCCTGCGGCTCGATGCCCCCACCACCCGCATCCTGGACTACGCGCTGGAGCGCGGTGTGCTGACCGCACGCGGCTACGACCGCGTGCTGCGCCTCGCCTGGACCCTTGCGGACCTCTCCCGGCGCGACGTTCCGGACGGGGACGACGTCGGGCGGGCGCTGGGCCTCCGCCAGGCCGCCGCGGCCTCACCCTGAGCCTGCCGGCGCGAATCAGCACCCGTAGCCACGCGAAAGGAACCACCATGATCGATGACGAACGAACAGCCCGGGCCGCCCTGTCCCGACTATTCGAGCCGCAGGACGCGGCGGCGCTGGCACTCGTGCGGGCCGCGGGAACGCAGGACGCCCTGCGGATTGCCAGCGGCCGGCTCGCAGCCGGTCCCGAGCTTGAGCAGGAGATGACCGGAATCCTGTCGGACAGCGGCTCCGGTGGGGGCTGGTCAGGGCTCACGGAGGCGCTGAAGCGTTGGGCCCCGCGCGTGCCCGACCTAGCACCGGAGCGGGACCTGGCCACCATGCAGCGGCTCGGCGGACGGATCCTCATTCCCACAGACGACTTGTGGCCGCGGCAGCTGGCGGACCTCGAACTCAAGGAACCCCTGTGCCTGTGGTGGCGCGGAGTGGAACAGGAGCTGCCCCCGGCGGCCCGGTCCATTGCTCTGGTGGGCTCCCGGGACAGCACCAGCTACGGGGCATCGGTGACGGGCGATCTCGCGTACTCGCTGGCCCAGCGCGGCTTCACGATCGTCTCCGGCGGTGCCTACGGGATTGACGCCCACGCCCACAGGGCGGCCCTGGCCGGAAGCACGGGCGGCGTGCCCACCATTGCCGTCATGGCCGGGGGAGTGGACCGCTTCTACCCGTCCGGCAACGAGGACTTACTCCGGGCCGTGGCGGACCACGGCGCGGTCTTGGCCGAGGTCCCGCCCGGGTCCGCGCCCACCCGCTACCGGTTCCTGCAGCGCAACCGCCTCATTGCGGCATTGGCCTCTGTAACGGTCGTCGTCGAGGCCCGGTGGCGCTCCGGCGCCCTCAACACCGCCCACCATGCCGAAAGCCTGGGCCGGGCCGTGGGCGCCGTGCCCGGATCCATCCACAGCGCCAACTCCGCCGGCTGCCACCGGCTCCTGCGCGAAGGCGGGGCCGTGTGCGTCACGGATGCCGGGGAAATCGCCGAACTCGCCTCCCCGAGCGGCGAGGGGGTGCCCCCGGACAAGGCAGGCCGGGCTGAGGCCCACGACGGCCTGACCCTGGAGGACCTGATCCTGCTCGATGCCCTGCCGCTGCGCACCACCAGCTCGGTCGAGAAGCTGGCCACGGTGGCCGGTCTGGGCCCGGACTCAGTCCGCGCCGGGCTTGGCAGGCTGGGGCTGCTGGGCCTGGCCGAATCCCGGCACGGCGGCTGGAAACGCTCCGGGAAAGCGGACTGAGGTGATGAGCGCCGCCGGGAAGGCGCGGCTCGCCGACCGGCTCCTTGAATGCCCCGGGAATACTGCCACAGTAGGAGGGTGCCTACACAGGATCCCCCCGCCGCGCTGCCCACCTCGCTGGACGGCGCCGCCGCACGCTTCGGCCGCTACCTGGAAGCGGAGCGGGGCCGGTCCGCCCATACCGTCCGGGCCTATCTCTCCGACGTCGAAAGCCTGCTGGCGCACGCCGCGACCGAGGGGGTCCAGGATCTTGCCGGGCTGGAGCTTGGGACCCTCCGGCGCTGGCTCGGCGCCCAGAGCGAGTCCGGCAAGTCCCGCGCCACCCTGGCCC